>JBBQZK010000058.1:0-16132 GCA_038207785.1 Candidatus Limnocylindria bacterium
CGTGGACGGCGTCACGGAGCCCGGCACGCTCCTCGGGATCGACGACAAGGGCATCGCCGAGGTCGCCTCGGGGGCGCTGCGCCTTCGCGTGCCACGCGCGTCGCTGCGCCCGGCGCCACGCCGCGAGGAGCCCATCCGCTCGACGCGAACGGTGGTCCAGGGCGCCGCGCAGAACGTGCCGCTGCAGCTCGACCTGCGCGGCGCGCGCGCGGATGAGGCGCTCGCGGAGCTCGACCGCTACCTGAACAACGCCGCCGTCGCCGGATACGACCGCGTGCGCGTGGTGCATGGCAAGGGCACCGGCGCGCTGCGGAACGCGGTGCGTGACACGTTGTCGTCGCACCCGCTCGTGCGCGAGCAGTCGCCGGCGGCCGCGAACGAGGGCGGGGAGGGAGCGACGATCGTCCGGCTGTAGCGGCCGCTACCCGAGCGCCAGCATCTCGATGTCCGCCGCGGCGAGCGCGGCCCCGATGGACGCCGCGTCGTCCGATCCAACGTCCGCATCGAACAGCTGGCGGCGGAGGGCCGGATGGGGGTCCGGGATCGCATCGGGTGCGAACCAGCGTGTGTCACTGCCGGGCTCGGGCACGACCATCCCCTCCGCTGGTCCCCGGTACATCAGCACCGTCATGTCGTAGCCGTGGCCGCTCGTGCGATACCCGGTGACGAACACCGCATCGGTCATGGTGAGGCCGGTCTCCTCGCGCACCTCGCGGACGAGCGCATGGACCGCGCTCTCGTCATCGCCGGCGCGCCCGCCTGGGAGGAGCCACGAGCCGGCGAAGGGCCCGCCCCGCTGTCTGACCAGGAGCACGCGACCGGAATCGTCGCGGATGAGCGCGATCGCCGCGACGGGCACCTAGCGCGTCGGCGTTGGTGTGGGGGGACGCGGCGTCGGGGACGGCGTGATGATCGGCGGCAGGGTGATGATCGGCGGCACGGTCGGGGTGGGCGAGCCGCTGCCGCTCGGGCGCGGCGGGGTCGCCGACGGGGGCCCCGGTGACGCGGTCGGGCTCGGACTCGGACATTGCCCGCTCGGCGGGAACAGATTCCAGCTGTATCGCCCATAGCTGCGCGATCCCGCGATCGCCTCTCTGATCCACTGGTCGGTGTACGGCTTCCAGGCGGCGGGGCCGACCTCCTTGATCTGCATCGCGACCACCTGTGACCCGCCGGCACCGGTGCAGCCCGCGCCGTACCAGTCGTCGACCTTCCGCGGCTCCGTGCCCTTGACGAAGATCTCCTTCGTCGAGAACGGTGTGAGACCGGACGGCAGCAGGCCGGAGCCGTAGCCGCCGAACGCGCCAGGGGCGATCACGACAGTGGCGTCGATGATGTTCGCCGGACGCTTCCAGTCCGAGGCGGGGAAGTCCGCGAAGATCTCCTTCATGTAATCCCGCCACAGCAGGCCCGGCCCGATGGCGGATGAGATGCCCTCCATCGCCTCACCGTTGCTGTTGCCCATCCAGACGCCCGTCACGAGCGTGGGCGTGAAGCCGACGGCGTACACGTCCTTCAGGTTGTCGGTGGTGCCGGTCTTGAGTCCGGCGGGCCGGCCGATGTTCGTGAAGCTGCCGAAGATGAAGTCACGATCCGGCTGCGTCGTGTCCTTGAGGATGTCCACCATGACGTAGGCGACGTTCTCGTCGACCACGCGCTTCTGCTGGTAGTCCTTGTGCTCCCAGATGATCTTCCCTCGGGAATCTTCCACGCGGAGGATGAATGTCGGATCCACGTGCACGCCGAGGTTCGAGATCGTTCCGTAGGCATTGACCATGTCGATGAGCTTGACTTCGGCCGCGCCGAGCGTGAGCGACAGGCCGATCTTCGATGTGTCGATGGACGTGGTGATGCCCAGGTCGTGCGCCGTCTGGATGGTGTCGTCAATGCCCGAGTACTGCTGCAGGAACTTGATCGCCGGGATGTTCCGCGACTCGCGGATCGCCTGCCGCATCGTGACCGGACCGTGGTACTGGAGGTCCGCGTTCTCGGGGCAATACCCGCACTGGCTGTGGAAGCCGCCGCCGCTGACGACGCCCGGCGCGGCCTTGCCGTCGAAGTCCGTTCGCGCGTCCACGACGACGGTGGCCGCCGTCGCGCCCTTCTTCAGCGCGGTGATGTAGTTGTAGACCTTGAATGACGATCCCGGCTGGCGCATGCCGATGCCGGCGACGTCGAACTGGCCCTGGACCTTCGGGTCGGCGCGGTCGTTGTAATCGACCGATCCGACGTACGCGAGGACCTCGCCGGTGCGCGTGTCCAGGGACACCAGCGCGGCGTTGTTCACATTGCTGCCGTTCTTCAGCTTGGACACCTGGTCGGCGACGTGGCTCTGGGCAGCCTGCTGGAGGCGCCAGTCGAGGGATGTGATGACGCGGAATCCGCCGCGCGTGACGGCGCCCTCGTCGCCCCCGAGGATGGCGGTGAGCTGGTTGCGCACCTGGAAGACGAAGTGCGGCGCCTGGATCTTCGCGACCGTCACGCCGATGGTCTTGATCGGCGTGGCGTTCGCGGCCGACGCTTCGGCCGGCGTGATCATGTCGAGGCTTTCCATCTGGTCGAGCACGTAGGCCCGCCGTTCGGTCGCACGGACCGTGTTCTCCGCTTTTGACGGATCGAGGATCGACGGCAGCTGCGGCAGTCCGGCGAGCAGCGCGGCCTCGGCCAGGGTGAGGGTCTTGAGATCCGTCTTGCCGAAGTACGACTGCGCCGCGGCCCTGATGCCGTAGGCCTGGTTGCCGTAGTAGATCTGATTGAAGTAGAGCTCGAGGATCTGCTCCTTCGAGTACGTGCGCGTCACCTCGACCGCGAGGATGGCCTCACGGATCTTCCGCGTGATCGTGTTCTCGCTGCCCACGAGCCGGAGCTTGACGAGCTGCTGGGTGATGGTCGATGCCCCGCCGCCGCCGCTACCGCCGCGATTGGTGAGGTCGGTGACCGCCGCGCGCGCGATCCCAAGGACGTCCACACCGGGGTTGGTGAAGAAGGTGTGGTCCTCGGACGCCACCACGGCGTTGATCAGGACCTGGGGAATGTCCTTGTATTGGACGAGGTCGCGCCGCTCCTCCTCGAATTGGTACAGGAGCTGCTTGCCGTCCCGGTCGTAGACCTTCGTGGACTGGGCGAGCGGCGCCTTGCCGATGTCCTCCGCGGAGGGCAGATCCCGGGTGAAGAAGGCGAGCGCGACCAGACCCCCCACGAGCGGGAGTCCGATGAACGTGATCAGGATCGCGATCAGCACCGGTGACATGACCGTGACCTTCGGACCCAAGCCGCTCTTCTTCGGCTTGTTCTCCCGGTACGGCCCGCGCCGGAACGCATGATCGCGTGTTGTCGAGCGCGGAATGCATCAATCCTAGACTGACCGCATGCCCACTCAGCCGACCGAGCGCGAGCTTGATGAGTTCCTGACCCGCGGGATGTCCGAGGTCATCGTGCGCGAGGACCTTCGGAAGATCCTGGCGGCCGGCGAGCGTCGGCTTCGTATCAAACAGGGCTTCGACCCCACGCACCCCAACCTGCACATCGGCCACTCGGTGCCCCTGCGCAAGCTGCGCAAGCTCGCGGAGTGGGGCCATGAGATCGTGCTCGTCGTCGGCGACTGGACGACGCAGATCGGCGACCCCACCGACAAGGACGAGAGCCGTCCGATGCGCTCTCACGATGAGGTCATGGCGAACGCCCGCACGTACATCGAGCAGTTCCACCTGATGGTGCCGAAAGAGCGATCCCGCGTCGTCCTGCAGAGCGAGTGGTTCGGGAAGTTCGGCCTGCGAGACGTGATCGAGCTCAGCTCGCGATTCACGGTGCAGCAGATGATGGCCAGGGAGGAGTTCCGCAAGCGACAGGCTGCGGGCACGCCCATCCCGATCAAGGACCTGCTCTACCCGCTGCTCCAGGCCTACGACTCGGTCGCCATCGAGGCGGACGTCGAGGCCGGCGGCACGGATCAGCTGTTCAACCTGCTGGCCGGCCGGGAGCTGCAGGAGATGGTCGGCCAGCGTGCTCAGAACGTCTTCGTGACCCACCTCCTCGAGGGTCTGGACGGCGAACGGATGAGCAAGTCGAAGCCGGCCACCGCGATCTGGCTCACCGATGCCCCGAACGAGATGTTCGGGAAAGTCATGTCGCTGCGCGACGACCTCATGCCGCACTACTTCGAATGGGCGACCGAGATGCCGATGGAGGACGTGCGCGCGATCCTCGATGCCCTCGCCAAGGAGGAGCTGCACCCCCGAGAGGCGAAGGAGACGCTCGCACGGCGCGTCGTGACCGAGATGCACTCGGCAGCGGCCGCCGAGGAAGCCGCGGCCGCGTTCGGGCGGCAGTTCCGCGATGGCGCCACGCCTCCCGACATCCCCGACGTCCGCGTCGACAAGGACGGCGGACTCTCGATGAACATCGTCGAGCTCCTGGTGCGCGCGGCGCTCGTGAAGAGCAAGGGCGAGGCGCGCCGCCTCGTGGAGCAGCGTGGCGTGAAGATCGACAACGCGACCGCCGACCTCGACACGGCCGTTCCGGTGACCGGCACGCCGGTGGTGCAGTACGGCAAGCGCAAGTACGCGCGCATCACCTGGGGCTAGTGGCGCCGCGATCCGTCGCGGTCGTGCCGTTCGGCGCGCGACCGGCTGATCCGAGAGGCGGGGCCTGGGCCCGGCAGATCGCGCGGCGCATCGTCGATCGCTTCGCGGACCACCCGACGATCGAGCTGAAGCCGGTCTTCCTCGTCGCGATGGGGGACACGCCCTCCCAGGCGAGCTACCTCGTCTTCGGATCGACACCCGACGCGGCGCTCGCGGCGCAGTACGGGGCTTCGCTCGGCGCAAGCCACGCGCTCGCCGGTCTGCTGCGGCTCGAACCATCGCGGAGCCTCGAGCTTTCGCTCGTGGACGTCGGGCAAAAGAAGGAGATCGCGGCGCTGGCCCATCCCGTCCCCGACGGCGCGCTGCCGGACGCGGAAGTGGCCGCGGCCGCGTGGCTCGCGGCGGCTCTCGGCGCGGATGCGCCTCCGCCGAGCGCGGCCATCGGCGAAGCGGCCTACGCCGCGGTCCTGGACGGCATGGACGATGAGGTGAACGCGACGCTCCTGGCCGCGAGCGACGCCGCCCAGGCAGCTGACGCGCGTGCGCGGGCCGCGGCGCGCTACGTCGACGCGCTGCGGGCCGAGCCGTCCGCGGTCGCCGCCGAAGAGCGGCTCCTGGTCCTCGCGGCGGAGTCGCTCGAACGCGGTGACGAGCGAACATTCGTCGAGCCGCTCGAGGGATTGACCGAGGTCGTGCCCGGCTCATGGCGGGGCCACTACCTGCTCGGAGAGCTCCGGCGCCTGATCGGTGATGCGAGCGGCGCGGTCGTCGCGTTCGAGCACAGCGACGCGTTGCATCCGCTTCGCGATGCCGACAGCATCCGCCTCGCCGAGCTGTATATCAAGGCCGGGGCCGACAGCTCCGCGCGATCACGCCTTCGGCGCATCCGGCCCGAGAGCCCCGAGTACCCGCATGCCCAGGACGTGCTGGGGGTGCTCGCCGTGCAACGCGGCGATCTGGCGGAGGCCGCGGCGGCGCTCGAGCGCGCCGCGGAGTCGGGACCGCGCGATGGGCCCGTGCTCGCCCGGCTGGCCCAGATCCTCGCCGCGAAGGGCGACCTTCCGCGGGCGATCGAACGATTTCGCGAGGCCATCGTCCAGGGCGCGCCGGCGGACGCGCGGCTCGGCCTCGCCCGCGCCCTGGTCGCGTCGGGCGACGCGGTCGCCGCGGCCACCGAGCTCCATGCGCTTCTCGGCATCGAGCGCGTCGGCGAGACCGCCGCGCATGGGCGGCGGCTGCTCCTCGGCATCGAACGGCGCGACCTCGAAACGCGGCTGGAGCGCGCCGGTCAGGCGGCGGTGGGCGGCCCCGTTGAACGTCTCGCTGCGGCGGCGGCCGACCTCGACGCGGTGATCGGCGCGCAGCCTGATCTGTGGGAGGCGCACTTCGCGCTCGGGCTCATCGCGCGTCGCAACGGCGACGCCGAAGCCGCGGAGGCGGCGTTCCGGCGCGTGCTCGCGCTATGGCCGGAGCAGCCCGACGCGCTGCACGAGCTCGGTGTCGCGCTCCTCATGGGGGACCGCACGGCCGACGCGGTCCCGATGCTCGACGCGGCGGCGCGCCTGCGGCCCGAGGACGCCGGGTACCTGGCCGACGCGGGGTTCGGGCAGCTGCGGGCGGGCAACCTCGAAGCCGCGCGCGAGCGGCTCGCCATAGCGATCGAGCTCGACGCCGATGATCCGATCACGAAGGCCTACCTCCAGGAGCTCGCGCGCATCGAGACCGCCGGGCGGCCGAACTGATGGTCCCGCGGGTCGTGGTCGTCGGCGGCGGATTCGCGGGACTGCATCTGGTGCGGCGTCTCGAGCGGCTGTTGCGGCCGGGTGAGGTCGAGCTCACGCTGCTTGACCGGAACAACTACCACCTGTTCACGCCGCTGCTCTACCAGGTCGCGACCGGAGAGCTCCCTCCGCACGCCGTGGCATACCCGTTGCGGCTCCCGATCGCGCACGCCCGCCAGCGCTTCGTGCAGACCGATGTCGAGAGCGTGGACCTCGAGCGGCGGGCGGTGCTCACCGCCGACGGTGCATTCGAATACGAGCATCTCGTGCTCGTGCCGGGCAGCGTGACGAACGACTTTGGGATCGCGGGCGTCATGGAGCACACGCTGCCGGTCAAGTCCCTCGAGGACGGTCTGCGCGTCCGCAAGCACGTGCTCGCGACCATCGAGCGAGCCGCGCGCGAGACCGACCCCGAGCGGCGCACGGCGCTGCTGTCGTTCGTGCTCATCGGGGCCGGCCCCGTGGGCGTGGAGCTCGCCTCGTCCGTGCGCGACCTGATGGATCACTCGCTGCGGACGATGTACCCCGAGCTCGACCTCGTCCGCGACGCGAAGATCACCCTCATCGACGGCGCCGATCGCGTGCTGACAGCGATGGATGAGCGCCTCGCGCGCATCGCGATGAAGCGGCTTGCCGAACAGCGGGTGACCGTGGTCCTGGGGAGCCTCGTGTCGGAGGTGGGCGACGGGATCGTGCGGACGAAGACCGGCGCGGAGCTCCGCGGCGCGACGATCATCTGGGCCGGCGGGGTACGGACCCATCCGCTCGTTAGCGGCCTCGCGGGGGTGACGCTGGCGCGGGACAAGCGCCTCGTGGTCGACCAGATGTTCCGCGCGAGCGGCCGCGACGACATCCTCTCATTCGGCGACGCCGCGTTCTTCGAGCACCTCGGGAAGCCCCTGCCGCAGCTCGCCCAGGTCGCGGTGCTGCAGGCGCCCGCCGTCGCTCGCAACCTCGCGCACCTGCTGCGCGGCGAAGCGCTCGAGCCGTACGTCTATCACCGCAAGGGCGACCTCGTCGCGCTCGGACGCACGCACGCCGGCGCGGAGCTCGCCACATACGGCAACGTCGTCCTCGGCGGGCTGCCCGCCTGGACGGTGTGGCGCGCGAACTACCTCATGCAGCTCCTCGGCGTCCGCAACCGCGCGACCTTGTTGCTCGAGTGGCTCCTGTCGTACTTCTTCACGCGGATGGTCGCGGACACGCCCTGACGGGCGGGACTAGCATCCCGGCGTGGCCACGATGGTCCGGCAGACCGGTCTCCCGCTCGATGAGCTCGCGCGGCTCCCGACGCTATACCACTTCGAGGTATCGCACCACGGCGACAAGGTCGCGTTCTACTCGGACACCACCGGGCGGATCGAGCTGCACATCCTGGACGTCGCGACGGGCGCCGTGACCCAGCTGAGCCACGGTGAGGTCCCGCGGGCACTGCGCTCCTTCTTCATCTGGGATCCGACCGATAGCTACCTCGTCTTCGCGAAGGACAACGCCGGAGATGAGCAGCACGATCTCTTCCGCATCGACGCCGCGACCGGCGCGGTGACGCGGCTCACCCAGGACCCGAAGGCCGAGGAGCACGCGGCGGACATCGCTCCTGACGGCCGGTCGATCCTCGTGAATACGAACAAGCGCCGCCGCGAGTCCCCTGACACACCGGGCCAGATGAACCTGTGGCTGATGCGGCCCGACGGGAGCGACCTGCACCCGCTGACCAGCTTCGCCGCGCCCGTATTCGGCGGGCGGTTCAGCCCGGACAGCTCACGGATCGCGTTCGTCGGCAGCGAAGAGCCTCCATCCACCAAGAACCTCGACGGCTACGTCATGAACGCCGACGGCAGTGACCGGAAGCGCGTGTTCCGCGTCCGCGCGGGCTCGCAGGACGCCGTCACGGCCTGGCATCCGGACGGCGCGCACCTCGCGGTGACCAGCGATGCGAGCGGGATACACCGCGCCGGCATCCTGGACCTGGCCAGCGGCACCGTTCGCTGGCTCGGGACCGAGGGCGTTGAAGAGCATTCGATGCGCTTCTCCAATGCCGGCACGTTCCTGCTCGTGGGACGGAACGTGGACGCCCAGGTGCAGCTCATCGCGTACGAGACCGCCACGGGGAAGGCGCGACCCGTACCGCTCCCACCGGGGATCGTCGCGCGGGCCCAGTGGGCCAACGACGACCGCCGCATCGTCGCCCTGTACAGCACTCCGACCGCGCGGCCGACCCTGGCACTGCACGATCTCGAGACGGGCACCACCACGACGCTCGTGCCGGCGGAATACGGCTCGATCGACCCGGCGGAGTTCGTCGATGCGCAGCACGTCTGGTACGAGTCATTCGACGGGTTGCGCATCCCGGCGCTGCTGTACGTGCCCCGGACTGTGCCCGCGGGCACCAAGCTGAAGGCGATGGTCTACGTCCATGGCGGTCCGACCGGCCAGTGGACCCGCAGCTTCGACATCTTCGCCCAGTTCATGACGAGCCGCGGCTTCGTGGTGATCGAGCCGAACATCCGGGGCAGCACCGGGTACGGCGTGCCGTTCCGTGACGCCGCGCTTCGTGACTGGGGTGGAAAGGATCTCGAGGACGTCGAGTACGCCGCGCGCTACCTGAAGACGCTCCCGCAGGTCGACCCCTCGCGGCTCTGCGTGTACGGAGGGAGCTACGGCGGGTTCATGACGTTCATCGCGTCGACGAAGAAGCCGGATCTGTGGAGGGCCGCCGTCGCCGCCGTGGGGATCTGTGACCTCCACGCAATGTGGGACGAGAGCTACGAGCACTTCCGCTACTTCCTCCGCGAGCAGATGGGGGACCCGGAGCAGGATCGCGCGCTCTGGCGCGACCGCAGCGCCATCGAATTTGCGCACCAGCTCACGGCGAAGCTGCTCATGACCCACGGCACGAACGACCCGCGCTGCCCGGTCTCGCAGTCGCGGATGTTCCGCGACAAGCTCGTGTCGCTCGGCAAACGCGAAGGCGTTGACTGGGACTACGTCGAATACACCGATCAGGGACACGGCAGCGTTGACATCGCGGCGAAGACCGCACGAATGGGCCTCATCGCCGACTGGCTGGATCGCGCCCTGGCCTAGCCTCGCCCCAGCCTCGAAGGGATGGAACGGCTCAGCGCGTCGCGATCAGCGGCAACGATACCCGGAACACCGACCCCGTCGGACCCGTCGACTCGAGGGACAGATCCCCGCCGTGCAGGCGCGCTATCTCCCTGCTGACGTACAGGCCCAGCCCGGTTCCGGGCGTGCCGCGGGCGCTGTCGGACCGATAGAACCGCTCGAAGATCCGGCTGCGATCCTCGGCCGCGACGCCGGCGCCATGGTCCCGGACGCGGACGAGTGCCCGCCCGGCCTCGGTGCCCACCGAGACGACGACATCGCCGGCGCCGCCGTGACGCAGCGCGTTCACGATCACGTTGTCGATCACCTGCGCGAGCCGCCGGGCGTCCGCGTTCACGAGCACGACCTCGTCCGGAAGATCGACTCGGATCACGCGGTCACCCGCGATCGGACGGAGACGGGCGATCGACGCGGCGGCGACGTCCGTGAGGTCCGTCGGGGCGAAGACGACATCGAAGCGCCCGACGTCAAGGCGGGCCGCGTCCAGGAGGTCATCGATGAGCGCGGCCATGCGGGTGGTCTGCGCGTCCGCCCGTTGCAGGGCGCCGCCGACCATCTCGACGGAACCGCGCTCCATGAACCGCAGCGCGAGCTGGATCTGACCGCGGACGGCCGTGACGGGCGTCTTCAGCTCGTGGCTCGCCATCGCGAAGAACGCGGTGCGCTCCCGCTCGGCGTCGGACAGTGCGGTCACGTCCTCGTACGCGGCGATCGCCCCGACGACGGCGCCACCGGGATCGCGGATGGGCGCGCTGTTCGTCAGCAGGTCGAACGCCGTCCCGTCGGCGCGGGTGTAGCAGACAAGCTCGCCGCGCACCTCCTCGCCGCGCAGGGAGCGCGCGATCGGGACGTCGCGCAGGTCGTACGCGGTCCCGTCCGGGCGCGCGAGCGTGCCTCGCAGCGGCCCGGTGAGCCCCGGCGCCGGGGCCACGTCGCGCTTGAACAGCTCACGCGTCGCCCGGTTCTCGAGCGTGACCGTGCCGTTCACGTCCATGAGCACGATGCCGACCGGCAGCACGTCCACGATCTGGGCGAGGCGGTCCCGTTCGGCGATCAGGGCGGCGTTGAGGGCCGCGACATCCGTCGGGTCGGGGTCGATGGCGGACACGCTAGTGGGCCGCCGCGGGCTCTTCGGCGGTGTCGTGCGCGGCGACGACCTTCTCCGCGATATGCGCGGGGCACTGCTCGTACGACAGGAATTTCGAGGTGAACGAGCCGCGCCCTCCGGTCATCGAGCGCAAGTCGGTCGCGTAGCGGAAGGTCTCGGCCATCGGCACGTGTGCTTTGATGCGCTGATGGCCACCGCCCGCGCCATCCATCCCCAGCACGCGTCCGCGACGCGAGTTGAGATCCGAAAGCACGTCGCCCATCTGGTCCTCGGGGACGAGCACCTCGAGGTCGACGATCGGCTCGAGCAGGTAGGGCTGCGCGTCCTTCACGCAGTGCTGCAGCGCGAGGGAGCCGGCGATCTTGAATGACATCTCGCTGGAGTCGACCTGGTGGTACGACCCGTCGTAGAGCGTGGCCTTGAAATCGGAGAGCGGATAGCCGGCGATGACCCCCTTCTCGGCCTGTTCGCGCACGCCCTTCTCGACCGCTGGGAAGAAGTTCTTCGGCACGGATCCGCCGACGACGCGCGTCGCGTAGACGACGCCGCTTCCCGGGGGGAGGGGCTCGATCTCGAGCCACACATCGCCGAATTGCCCGTGTCCGCCGGTCTGCCGCTTGTACCGGCCCTGAGCCGAGGCTTTCGCCCGAATGGACTCGCGGTACGGGACCTTCGGCGTGCGCGTGTCGACCTGCACGCCGAACTTGTCCTTCAGATGGTGGACGGCCACCTCGATCGCCGATTCGCCCACGGCGGAGAGGATCGTCTCGTGCGTCGCGTCGTCGCGCCGCACGTGGAGGGTGGGGTCCTCGTCGATGAGCTTGTGGAGCGCGGTCCCGAGCTTGTCGAGATCGGCTTTGCTCGACGGCTCGATGGCGACGCTGAACGAGGGAGGGGGGAAGCTGATGGGCGGGAGCACGATGGGCGCGTCCTTATCGGTCAGCGTCGAATTCGTGTTCGAGGCCGCGAGCTTCGGTACCGCGCAGATGTCGCCGGCGGTGACCGACTCCGTCTGCTCCTGCTCTTTGCCGCGCAGGAAGAAGATCTGGCCCACCCGCTCGGTCTCCTTCTTGCTCGCGTCGAACACCTGCGCGTTGTGATGCAGGGTCCCGCTGTAGACCCGCACGTAGCTCAGCTTTCCGACGAACGGGTCGGCCAGCGTCTTGAACACGAACGCGGAGAGCTTCTCGTCGGGCGACACCCTGCGTGCGATCTCGTTGCCGTTCGCGTCGGTCCCGACGACCGCGCCGAGCTCGGCGGGCGAGGGGAGCATCTGCACGATCGCCGAGAGCAGGCCGCCGAAGCCCACGCGCTTCGTGGCCGACGACGCGATGACCGGCACGACGTCCCCCGCGCGCACGGCGGCGTGCAGCGCGTCCCGCAGCTCCTCGTAGGTCATCTCCGTCCCTTCGAGGTAGCGGGTCATGAGGTCCTCGTTGGTCTCGACTATCGCTTCGACGAGCAGCCGCTGGTACTCGCCGACGCGCTCCTTCTCTTCCGCCGGGAGCTCGCCGATCGGGTCCTTCGGCCCCTTGAGCAGCTGCCCGTGCAGGAGGTCGATCGTCGCCGAGAGATCCTGATGGGCGCCGACCGGGACCTGGAGCGGCACCACGCCGATCCCGTAGGCCTCGCGCAGCTGCTTCAGGATCTCGTCGAAGTCGGCATTGTCGCGGTCGAGGCGCGTCACCACGATGAACCGGGGCGTCTTCGCGGCCTCGAGCTCGTCCCACACGGACTGCGTCCCGACCTGGATACCCGCGGAGCCATCCACGACGACGATCGCGCCATCGGCGACGCGCAGGGCGGCGTGCTGGTCACCGGCGAAGTCCGCGAAGCCCGGCGTATCGAGGAGATTGATCTTCGTGCCTTCGTGGGTGAACTCGGCGAGGGCCATGTTGATGGTGATCCGGCGCTTGTGCTCCTCCGGGTCGGTGTCGAGGATGCTCGTGCCGTCGTCGACCTTGCCGAGGCGGGTCGTCGCGCCGATGAGGTGAAGCAGCGTCTCGACGAGCGTCGTCTTCCCGGAGCCGCCGTGACCGGCGACGGCGACGTTGCGGATGTGCTCAGGTGCGGCTGAAGCCATCTCTTTCGAACTCCCCCGATGAATGGCTGTCCGCATAGTATTCACACCGATGTCGGGTCATTCCAAGTGGTCGCAGATCAAGCGCCAGAAGGGCGCCAACGACGTCAAACGCGGCGCGATCTTCACCAAGATGACCCGCGAGATCATGCTCGCCGCGCGTGAGGGCGGGGGCGACCCCGAGGGCAACTTCCGGCTCCGCCTCGCGATGGACCGTGCCCGCGCCGTCAACGTCCCGTTGATCAACATCCAGCGGGCGATCGACCGCGCAACGGGCGGCGCGGACGGGGCGCAGGTCGAGAGCATCGTGTACGAGGGCTACGGCCCGGGCGGCGTGTCGATCATGGTCGAAGCGGCCACCGACAGCCGCAATCGCACGGCGGCAGAGGTCCGGGCGGCCTTCACGCGGCACAACGGGAAGCTCGGCGAATCGGGCTCGGTGCAATGGCTGTTCGAGCAGAAGGGCATCATCGAGCTCGACGCGACGGGCAAGGATGCAGACGCCATCGAGCTCTCTGCGATCGACGCCGGCGCCGAGGACGTCCTCCGCGATGGCACGCTCGTCACCGTGTACACGGCGCCGAATACGTTCGAAGCGGTGAAGAAGGCCCTCGAAGCCCAGAAGCTGAAGGTCATCGACGCCGAAGTCTCGATGCGGCCGTCGAACACCGTGCGCCTCGAAGGCGACATGGCCAAGAAGGTCATCAGCCTCGTCGAAGCCCTCGAGGACCTGGACGACGTGCAGAAGGTCCACGCGAACTTCGACGTGCCGGAGGAAGTCCTCGAGACCGCCTAGGGTCATCCTGGGCATCGATCCCGGAACGACCGGAATGGGCTACGCGCTGCTCGACGCCGCGACCGATCCCGCGACCATCCTCGACTGCGGCATCGTCCCGGTCCTGGTCTCGGCGTCGCCCGCCGACCGGCTCGTCTCGATCGCCGCCGCGCTCGACCTGCTAATAGTCCGGCACGCACCGGCCGCGCTCGCGGTCGAGCGGCTGTACTTCAACAAGAACGCGCGGACGGCGATGCGGGTGGCCGAGGCCCGGGGGGTCGCGATCCTGTGCGCCGGCCGTGCCGGCATGGTCGTCGCGGAGTACACGCCCCAGGAAGTGAAACTGTCGGTGACGGGGACCGGCGGCGCGGACAAGAAGCAGGTCCAGCGCATGCTCACGGTCGTGCTCGGGCTGGCGGAGCCGATCACGCAGGACAACGTCGCCGATGCCGTCGCCATCGCGCTCGCGCACGCCCAGCGCGAGCGGTTCGGATCCGCAGTCGCGCTCGCGTCGAGTTGATCGGGTCGGTACGCGGCCGGATCCTGGCGCGCGGTCCCGACCACGTCGTCGTCGAGGCCGCTGGCGTCGGGTACAAGGTGTTCGTGCCGCGCCATCCCGCGGGCGATGAGGTGCTCCTGCACACCCACCAGGTCGTGCGGGAGGACGGGCAGTTCCTGTTCGGGTTCGACACCCGGGAGGAGCTCGCGCTCTTCGAGCTGCTCATCAGCGTCTCGGGCGTCGGACCAAAGGCCGCGCTCGCGATCTTGTCCGTGGCGCGCCCGGCCGACGTCGCGGCGGCCATCGCCGCAGGCGACGCCGGCGCGCTCGCGAAGGCGCCGGGCGTCGGCAAGAAGACCGCAGAGCGGCTCATCGTCGACCTGCGGTCGAAGATCGGCGGTATGGCCATCGGTCCCCTCGTCACCGACGGAGCGGACGCGGACGAGGCCGTAGCGGCGTTGCGCGCACTCGGCTATACCCAGGCGGAGGCCCAGCGCGCGCTCCAGGGTGTGCCTCCGGTGGGCACGGCCACCACCGAGGAGCGTCTGGCCGTCGCCCTGCGGGGCCGCTGACCGAAGGTACCGGTACCGAAGGAGGCCTAGCGGGCAGCCACGCAAACAGTTAGGAAGGCTCGGGATACGGGGCCGATCCTGGACGGGAAGGAGCACCACGTGGCGTTCCGGCGCACGGACGAGGGCCAAGGCCTCGTCGAATATGCACTCATTATTGCCGTCATCGCGATCGCAGTGATCGTGGCGATGATCTTCTTTCGCGGCATGCTGGAGAACCAGTTCTCGAATATCGGAAACAACCTCACGTAGCAAGAGGCCCCGCCAAAGACGTCGGGGTCGGCCCCTAGTCCTCTTTTGGTACACTTTCCCTTGGCTGGCGGGACGTCCCCGCCTGCCGCTCGAGCCGTGAAGGTGGGGCGACCCACCTTTTTTGTCGCCGAAACGGCCGAGCAAGATAAGAAGGGGAGCGTGCCATGAACCGCGAGCTCGTGACCGGTCTCGCGCAGCTCTCCGCCGAAAAGGGCCTCTCCAAAGAGGTCGTCAGCGACATCATTGCCCGCGCCATCAAGCGGGCCTACGGCGCCGAAGAGAACATCGACGTGACCGTCGACGTGCAGACCGGCGCCTTCAAGGTGTTCCTCCTCAAGACCGTCGTCGACAAGGTCGAGGACCCCAAGCTGCAGATCCAGATCGACGCCGCCCGGCGGATGAAGCCCGACGTCGCCCTCGGCGACACGATCCCGCTCGAGGAGTCCGCCGCGGCGCTCGGCCGCATCGGCGCTCAGACCGCGAAACAGGTCATCCAGCAGTCGCTGCGCGAAGCCGAGCGCGAGCAGGTGTACGCCGAGTACGCCGACCGCGAGGGCGACATCATCAACGGCCAGATCGAGCGCTTCGAGGCGGGTGCCGCCCTCTTCGAGCTCGGGAAGGCGAAGGCGATCCTGCCGCGCAGCGAGCAGGCGCCGCACGAGCGCTACTTCGTCGGCCAGCACCGGAAGGTGCTCGTCCTCGAGGTGCGTCGCTCCATCCACGGTCCACAGATCATCGTGAGCCGCGCGCATCGCGGTCTCGTGAAGCGGCTGTTCGAGCTAGAGGTCCCCGAGATCTACCACGGACAGGTGGAGATCACCGGGATCGCGCGCGAGGCCGGCTCGCGGACGAAGATCGCCGTCCGCTCGCGCCAGCCAGGGCTCGACCCGGTCGGCGCATGCGTCGGTCAACGCGGCCTTCGCGTCCAGGCGATCAGCAACGAGCTGGGTGGCGAGCGCGTCGAGGTCATCCAGTACGACGACAAGCCCGAGGAGTTCGTGAAGAACGCCCTCTCGCCGTCGCCGGTCATCCGGGTCGATATCGTGGTCGAGGAGAAGACGGCCTACGTCGTCGTGCCCGACCGCTACCTTTCGCTCGCGATCGGCAAGGAAGGGCAGAATGCCCGGCTCGCCGCGAAGCTGACCGGTTGGCGGATCGACATCCGGAGCGAGTCCGAGGTGCGCGCGGAAGCCGAGCCCGAGCCCGAGCTGGAGCCCGCGATCGTCGAAGCCGAGCCCGTGGTCGCCGCGGTCGAAGAGGACCAGGAGGCGATCCGGCACGATCTCGTCGCTGAGGTCGAGGCGGAGTCGCTCGCGGCCGATGAGGACGAGCTGGAGGATGAAGACCGCGCACTGCTCG
>JBBQZK010000059.1:0-15870 GCA_038207785.1 Candidatus Limnocylindria bacterium
GCTGTTGCGGCGCAGCGGCTTCGACCGTCAGACAGTCGACCTGCTCCTCTATTGCACGCAGAGCCCGGACTACTTCCTGCCCACGACCGCCTGCGTCCTGCAGGATCGGCTCGGGCTCCCGACGAGCGCGGCGGCCTTCGATTACAACCTCGGCTGCTCGGCGTTCCCATACGGATTGGCGGTGGCGAGCTCGATGATCGAAAGCGGCGTCGCGAACAATGCGCTGCTCGTGATGGGCGAGACGTACTCGCGCTACATACATCCAATGGACAAGAGCGTGCGCACGCTGTTCGGCGACGCAGGCAGCGCGACGCTCATCACGGCCGTCGAGCGCGATGCGCCGACCCTCGGGCCCTTCGTACTGGGCACCGATGGCAGCGGCGCGAAGAACCTGATCGTGCCGCGCGGCGGGATGCGCGCTCCGGCGCAGGACGGCCCGCTGCCTGAGACGACCGATGAAAGCGGAAACGTCCGGACCGACGCGAACCTCTACATGAACGGCCCGGCGATCCTCGAGTTCACGATCCGCCGCATCCCCGCCCTCGTGAAGGAGCTGCTCGCGAAAGCGGGAGTCACGATGGACGACATCCAGCACGTCGTCCTCCATCAGGCGAACGCGTACATGCTCGCGTTCCTGAAGAAGCAGCTGAAGGTGCCCGATGAGAAGTTCGCGGTGCATTTTGCCGAGTGCGGCAACACCGTGTCGTCGACGATCCCGATCGTGCTGCAGCACCTTGCCGAAACGGGCCGCCTCAAGCAGGGTGACCGGATCATGACCGTCGGATTCGGCGTGGGCTATTCCTGGGGCGCGAATCTCATCACGTGGAGTCCGGACGCATGACCCGATCCGAATTCGTCGATGGCCTGCGGCGCACCCTCGAATGGCCCGAGCTCGCGGAGGACACCGAGCTCAAGGGCAACGCCAAGTGGGACTCGCTCGCGCAGGTCGACGTCGTGATGTTCACGCAGGACCAGCTGGGCCAGACCCTCTCGACCTCCGATCTGCAGGCAGCCGCGACGGTCGGCGACGTGCTGCGGCTCGTGAACCTGCCCGCCTAGCCTCGCGACCGTACAGCCGATGACGCTCGAGACGGCGATGCTCACCCGCTGGCTGCCGTGGGTGGCGCTCGTGCACCTGGTCGCATTCGCGCTGCTGCGGCGCGCCGTCGGCCGGCCGCCGCTCCGTGTCGCGCTACCCGCGCTCGCGGTGATCATCGCCGCCGCCGTCACGACCGCCACACTGGCGTCGCGCACCGATCCGGAGCTCCGCCTGGACACGGCGATCGCGTACATGGCGACCGTGTCGCTCGCGACCGCCGCACTCCTCTGGCTCCTCTGGTCGCGCTGTGGATCGCTCTCGCCGCGGCGCTGCGCCCTGCTGCTCGGCACCGTGCTGCTCGCCTTCTACCTCGGCGTCCTGCCGTACGTCCGCACCGTGCAGCCGACCGCGTCGGACGAGCCGCACTACCTCATCATCACGCAGAGCATCGTGCTCGACGGCGATATGGACCTCGCCAACGACTACGCCGGCGATCGCTACCGCGAGTTCTACGACGACCGCCTCCCCGACGTGCACGGCATCGGCGTCGGCACGCACATCTACACGATCCGCGACCTCGGGCTGCCGCTCAGTTCGGTGCCCTTCTTCGCCGTCGCGGGCCGCACCGGTGTCCTGGCGCTCGTCTGCATCGTGGGGGCGTACCTCGCGGGGATGCTTCTGGTGCTGCTGCGCGTCCTCGGGCTGTCGCCGCGCACCGCGGTGCTCGCCACGGGCGCAGCGGGGATGCTGCATCCGCTCGCGACGTACACGACGCAGGTCTCGCCCGAGCTCTTCGGCGCGGCGCTCTTCGCGACCGCGCTGTACGCGCTTCGTCGCGGCCGGGATACGTCGCTTCGCGCCTTCGCGGCCGCGAGCGCGTGCCTGGGCCTGATCGGGATCTTCTCGACGCGGTCGTGGTTCATCGCGTTCGGCGTCGGACTCTGCATCGCGTACTTCGCCCTCCGGCCACGGGCTCCGCTGTCCGCGGGCGGGCGCGTCGTGCGCATCGCCGTCGCCGGTGTGCCGTTCCTGTTGCTTCTGCTCGCGACGTCGTACGGCAACTGTTTGATGTTCCCGTACGGCGACGGGTCGGGCCGCTGCTACTTCATGCCGAGCGCGGGTTACTACCTGCTGCGGGACCAGCAGCAGGTGCTGAGCTACGCGCCCCAGTCAGGCGTGACCGGCCTGCTCTTCGATCGCACCTTCGGCCTGATCAGCCACACGCCGCTCTACATCCTGGCCTTCGTCGGTGTGCCGAGCCTCATCCGCGCGCTCCGGACGGGTCGCGGGCCACTGCTCGCGCCGCTGCTCGCCGGGTCGCTCGTCCTCATCCTGTATATCGGCAGCATCGCCTACTGGTGGGCCGACGGCGCCCCGCCATCCCGCTATCTCGTCGCCGCGATGCCGCTGTGGGTCATCGGCCTCGGCCTCGGGCTCGAGCGCCTGCGCGGACTTCGCTGGAGCTGGCTGCTCGTGGTCGCGCTACTGATCCCGTCGGCGGTGGTGAGCTTCATCTTCATGATCACGCCGGCCGAGCGCTATGACCTGGCCCTCGACGTCATCCGCACCGGGTACCCCGGCCGGCTGTGGGTCGAGGTCGCCACATGGTTCCACTGGAACGCGGGACTGCTCTTTCCGTCGATCCCCCGAGCCGACAGCGCCGCGCTCTCCCTGTCACTGGTGTGGTGGGCGATCGCCCTCGCGTTCGTGGTGCTCGGTCTGCGCTGGAGACACAAAGAGGCCGCGCCCGTGGGCGCGGCCTCTCCTACTCGCTAGCGGCTAGGGGCCGGTGATGACGAAGCTGTTCAGCTTGAACGTCGCCGAGCCCAAGCTCGTGCCCACGCCGTTCTCGAAGAAACAGCCGCCACCGAAGGACAAGCCGATGAGGTCGGGCTTCGAGGCCGCGTCGGCAAACGCACTCGCCTCGCTCCCGCCAAACTGGCCATTCCAGTCAGACCATTCGTTCGGCTCGACGATCGCGGTGATGGTGCCGCCCCCGGGCCCGGTGAGCACCGCGGCCGCAGGATTCGACCACCAGTAGTTCGTGTATGCGAACGCTCCGTCGGTGTTGAAGTACAGGCGCGCGCTCGCCGGCGTGCCACACGGATTCTCCGGGGTGCCTTCGCCCCAATACGTGAACGTCGCCGCACCGACGATCGTGAACGTCGCCGTGATCGTCTTGCCGAGGATCGAACGGTCGCCGCTGGTCGCCTTCATCGCGAGCAGCGCGTCATCCGGCGTCGGTAGGACCTCGAACTCCGCGATGGATCCGGTCCCCGCGGGCGCGGTCTTCGAGCTGAGCGTTCGTCCCGACGGTGTGTACGAGTAGACCTTCCAGCCACTGGCGGCCGCCGCCGCGGCATTTGGCAGCGCCCCGATGATCAGCGCGAGAGCCACGACCGCTGTGATGACGCTTCTACGCACTGTTGGGCAAGTGGTTCGACCTCGTCCACCGTGTTTTCCCACTCCCCCATTTACCTGTCCGTCCAGGCAGCGGTCAGTCTAGCCATCAGTCAACCGGCGGTTTCTGACGCATAAGTGATCCTGAATACGGGTGCGACCGGGAACGGGCGCCGCCTCGGGTCGTGCACCCGGTCGCCGAGGATCGCCGGCGCTTCTCCAGCGCCCGCCTAGCATCCGCCACATGCGCGAGAGCGGTCCGCCGGCCACGGAGAAACGCGCGGCAACGAGCGAACGCCGCCCGCTGACGATCCTCTTCGCTGACATTGCGGGCTCGACGAGCATCGCCGAGACGCTCGACCCCGAGGACTGGACGGTCCTTGTCGGCACCGCGTTCGAGCGCCTCAATGCGATCGCCGCCCGCTACGACGGCACCGTCGCGCGGCTCATGGGCGACGGCGTACTGGTGTTCTTCGGTGCCCCGGTCGCGCACGAGGACGACCCCGAGCGCGCGGTCCGCTGCGGGCTCGATATGGTCCGGGAGATCGCGGGCCTCGGCCGCGACGCGCACGCGGCGCACGGGGTGCCGCTCCAGGTGCGGGTCGGCATCAACACCGGCCCGGTCGTTGTCGGCATGGTCGGCACCGACGTCGCGCGCGAGTACACGGCGATGGGCGACGCGGTGAACGTCGCCGCGCGCATGCAGGCCGCGGCGCCGCCCGGCGGGGTCATGATCACCGCGGCGACCCACCGTTTCGTCGCCCCCCTCGTCGACGCGATCGACGCGGGCCCCCTTGAGCTCAAGGGCAAGGCCGAAGCCGTCCACTGCTTCCAGGTCACCGGCCTCAAGCGCGGCGCGGTCAGCACCCGCGGCCTCGGCGACGATGTCCATTCGGCGATGATCGGCCGCGACGAGCAGCTCCGGCGACTGCGAGACGCGTTCGCGATCGCGCGGGCGCGGCAGGGCCGGCTCGCGTCGGTCCTCGGCGAGCCGGGCATCGGCAAGAGCCGCCTGCTGTCCGAGCTCCGCGCGCATGTCGTTGCGACCGAGCCGAAGGCGACGTGGGTCGAAGCCCGCTGCCTGTCTTACGGCCGCGGCCTTCCGTATCACCTCGTCGCCGACCTGGTGCGGTCCGCCATCGGGGTCGCGGCCACCGCGGATGAGCCGGAGGTCCGCGCCGCGCTCGAACAGCGCACGCGCGAGCTCTTCGGCGACGCGTGGCCCGACGCGTACTCGTATCTCGGCCACCTGCTCTCCATCCAGCTGAGCCCGGAGGCCCGCGCCCGCGTCGCCGCCGTCGACATCGAGACGCTCAAGCGCTACACGTCCTCGGTCATCGGTCTCGCGCGCGCGCTCACGGAGCGCGGCCCGCTGGTGCTCGCGCTCGAGGACCTGCACTGGGCCGACGGTCCGTCGGTCGATCTATTGATGGCCCTCATGCCGCTCGCGAACGAGCTGCCGCTCTTCATCGTCGCCACTTCCCGGCTCGACCGCGAGAGTGAAGGATGGCGCTTCGTGTCAGGCGTTCGCGATCTCTTCGGCGACGCGCTCATCGAGATCCGGCTCGAGCCGCTCTCGAGCGACGACACGCGGACGCTCGTCGGCAACCTCCTGCGGGTCGAGTCGCTGCCCGAGCAGACGCGCGATCACATCCTCACGAAGGCCGAGGGGAACCCGTTCTTCCTTGAGGAGGTCATCCGCATGCTCATCGACCGCGGCGCGATCGAGCGCCGCGGCGATCGGTGGGTCGCGACGGCGAAAGCGTCTGACGTCGAGATCCCGGACACGCTGCAGGGACTGCTCCTCGCGCGCATCGACCGGCTGCCCGCCGAAAGCAAGCGCACGCTCCGGGTCGCCGCGGTGATCGGGCGGCAGTTCGGCGTGACGATGCTCGAGCGGCTCCTCGAGGCGCGCACCCAATGACCGCACGCGCGGAGCTCAGCACGCTCGAGGCGAGCGGCCTCGTGCAGATCGCGGCGATGGAACCGGAGCTTGAGTACCTCTTCCGACACGCGCTCGTCCAGGACGCCGCGTACAGCTCGCTGCTCAAGCAGGATCGCCGCACCTTGCATCGCCTGGCGGCGGAAACGCTGCTCGCGCTGTACCCGGAGCGGGTCCGCGAGCTGGCCGGAGTCATCGCGATGCACTACGAGCTGGCCGGTGATGCCGCGGCCGCCGCGGAGCATCTCGTCGTCGCGGGCGAGCACGCCCTCGAGCGGTTCGCCAACAAGGACGCCGTCGCGTTCTTCGATCGCGCGGAGGCGAGCTTTTCGCCGGACGACGCGCGCATCGACCTGCGGCTCCGGGCAGCGCTCGGCGGTGGACGCGTGTCGTGGGCGTTCCGCGGCCAGGACGAGGCGCTCGGCCGCCTCGAGCGGGCGCTCGCGTTCGGCGAGCCCGACGGCGATCCGAAGCTCTTGGGCGACATGTACTTCTGGATCGCGTTCCTCCGGCGGATGCGTGGGGAGACCGTGGCGTCGAGCGACGAGCTCCGCCGGGCCGTCGATCGCGCGGCCGAGATCGGTGCCACCCGGGACGACCCGGTCGCGCAGGCCATGCCCGCCGCATTCATGGCGGTCGGGATGATGTTCAGCGGCGAGCTCCGCGAAGGGACCCGGATGCTCGACGACGCGTTGAAGATCATCGCGCCGCGCGCCGATCCGGTATCCGCCGCGCTCCTGAGTGGCTTGCTGACAATGGGGTACGCGCGTCACGGAGACTTCGCTGCGGCTGACCGGACCATCGCGGTCGCACGGAAGCTGGCGGAGAGCGGTGACCCGATCGCGGCGCTCGATGTCGACATCGCGTCGAGCGGTGTGATGATCGAGCGGGGCGATATTGCTGCAGGCGAGGCCATGGCCACGAGCTGCGCGGCCCGATCGGAAACGCTCGGCGCATTGGCCTGCGCGGTCCCGGCCAACGTCATCAGTGGCGCTGCCCATCTCGCGCGCGACGACGCCGCCGGGGCGATGGCGCCGCTCGAGCGCGGCGAAGCGCTCGCGCACATCGCGAGCATGGGATCGCTCCAGACGCTCGCGGAAGGCATGCTCGGCTCGGTGCGCGCGCGGCTGAACGGCGACCCAGCCGGCAAGGCAGGGTGGGATGCCGCGCTTGAGCGCGCGCACGCGACGCAGGACCGGCATGGGGAGGCGGTCACGCTGTGGCAACGGGCGGTCACGCGCGCACATGCCAGACCGCCTGACCTCGCAGCGGCGATCGCCGACGTCGATATTGCGGTCAAGCTCTTTGAAGAGATGGAGGCCCGCCCGTCGCACGCTCGCGCGTTACGCGATCAGGCGTCGATCCTCCGGGCCCTGGGCCGCGTCCCCGAGGCCGATGCCGCCGACCAGCGGGCGAGCGCGCTGGCAGCGGAGATCGGGCTCACCGACTTCCCCACCCCGCGCGGCTGAGTCAGGCCGCCCGGTCTGCGGCCAGTGCCTCGATCAGATCGCGGGTGGTGTCCAGCAATACCCGCAGCTCGGCAGCGGTCGGCAGGAGCTCATACGCGTGGTTGTGACAGATCCGGCTGAGGCTCGCCCAGGCGTGCGCCGCGCGTTCGGCCACGTCCCGATCGCGAACGTAGTCCGGCAGGCACAGGAGCTGGGCCTGCGCGGAACACCACTCCATCCCCGGCGCGCGCAGGAGCCACAACTCCCAGAGCGCGGTCTCGAGCGCTTGCCGCGCCAGCAAGGCGCTCGCGCGCGGCCACACCCCCGCGCTCACGGCGTGCGGATCGGTCAGGAGGAGATCTGCCCCGCGCCAGAGCTCGATCGATATCACGTCAGTTCACGCAGTCCGGTGGTGAGCACGGTGACCATGCGGATCAATCCCATCGGGTCGCCCTCGTACCCCACGTGGGAACCGCGGTTGCAGATCTTGAACGCGTCTCCGGCGGGCGCGCCGAAGGACTTGTTGATCCGCGCGAGCACGTCGCCGCCGCGGTCACGATCGTCGAAGAGCGCCAACGCCGCGAGATTCGTCAGCGTCTGTCCGATGAGCGCCTGCTCGACGTCGGCGTGCTTGTCGCCACGCCCGAGTCGGCGGAGACGGACGGTCTCCATGCACGCTGCTTCGATGGCCGCGCGGCAGAAACCGGGGATCACCCGCTGCGCAATCTTCGGCGGGAGGTCCTTGGTGAGCGCGAGCGATCGCGCGTCCGCCAGATGCCGGGCCACGGGGTCCAGCTCGCGGCGCAGCTCGACCACCGAGTGCTCGCGGCGGGTGACGCCAATGACCGTCGCCTCGATGTTCAGCCGGCGCACGGCCTCGGGCAGGCGATCGTCGTGCGTGAGCACGATCACCTGCCGGTCCCGGGCCGTGCTTTCGAGGACACGCGCGAGCCCCTCCACGCGTGCGGGGTCCATGGACTGCACGGGATCGTCGATGACGACGAACCGGAACGGACTCTCCGGCAGCGTGGCCCGCGGCAGGAACAGGCTCAGCGCGATGGAGCTGAGCTCGCCCTGGCTCATGACGCTGAGCGCATCGGTCTCCACGCCGTCGACGTAGACCGTCAGGACGGGGTGGCGCGTGGGACCGGAACCGGCAAGCGCCACCACCTCGAGATCGACGTTGCTCTGCTGACGAAGGAACTGCCACAGCCGCTTCGCTTCATCGGCGACGGGACGGAACCGGGCCTGGCGGATGTCATCGGCGGCGACCTTCAGCCATTTCTCGGCAGCCTTGATGTTCGTGACCGCCGTTCGTGCGGTCTCGGCCTCACGGGCCGCAGACACCCATGGCGTGATGAGCGCGGTCGCCTGGCGCCACGGAGCCTCCCGTCGCTCCAGCTCCGTTTCGGCCTCGGGCCGAGCCGCTTCGATGACCAGGCGCAGCGTGTCGACGGTGGGCACGAGCTTCGTCGCGAGCGCGTCGAGTGAATCGACGTCGACCGCCGCGAGATCTCGCCACGCGCTGACGATCGCGTCCGCCGATCCGATCACGCCGTGAAGTGCCGCGATGAAGCCCGGCATCGGGCCGGCCACCTGGCGGGCTGCGACACGCGCGTCAGCGCCCATCTTGGCGGCGCGCGACGCGGCGGCTGCGTCCGTCTCGAGGCGCTCGATCGTCGCCGCGGTGCGCGTGCGCCACTTCGCATCGAGGGAGCCTTCGCCGCACACGGGGCACGTCTTGTCCTTGTGCCGGCCGTGAAAGGCGAGGGCCTGCGACAGCAGCTCGGCCAGCTCCAGGGCGCGGGCCGACGACGTCGCGGTGGTGGCCGCCGCGGCCGCGCCACGCTTCGCAGCCTCGGCGACCGCCTCGGCGTTCTTCACGCTGGGCGGATCGAGCTGGAGCAGGAGGCGCAGCGCGGGTACGCCCGCGTCGGCTCCCCCTTCCGTCTTCGCCGTGAGCAGCTGCTCCAGTGCGGCGATGTCTGGACGCGACGTCTTCAAGATCCGGACGGCCGCGCGCACCCGGTCATCGTCGAGGACGGACAGCTTCGCGAGAAGCGTGTCGAGGCTCGCGTCCGACGACTCGATCACCTTGCTCCGCGAGAGCCGCTCGCGCGCAAGGGCCTTCTGCGCTTCGACCAGATCTTCGAGCCCGAGCATGTCGGACAAGCGGTCATGGAACGCGGTCGGGCCCTCATCGAACATCGCGCCGAGCTCGTTGTACGAGAGGAACGGCCGGTACAGCTCGAGGGGGCGCTCCCAGCCCATGTCCCTGAGCGGCGCACGTTTTTGGCCATGACGTTGGATAACGGTGTCGCCGTCGTTGAGCTCCGCCTGCTCCGGCCAGCGTCGCGACATGATGGCTCGACCCCGATCGCCTTCGATCGTGATCGCGGCCTCGATCTCCGCCTCGGCCGTCTGGTGCAGGTTGCGCCACCCTTCCTTCCAGATCTTCGACCGCTTGGACCAACGGCTGTTCGCTCCGGTGAATAGGAACTCGAGCGCCTCGGACAGGCTCGACTTGCCGGAGCCGTTCCGGCCGACGATCAGCGTCAATCCGGGAGCGCCGGTGAGCTCGAGCGTGCACTTCGGCCCGATCCCGCGGAAGCCACTGACCGTGATGGCGTTGACGTAGACGCCGGGCGGGGAGGCCGCCGCGGCACGAGGGAGCGAGGCGAGCTTCGACGTCTTGTTGCTGAGCGCCGAGTCGAGGGCCTCGTCACTCGTGCACGCCGCGACCACGAGCGGGGCCCACGGCGTCGTGTCGACGCCGTCGGACCGCAAGCGCGCGCTGACGATCTCGAGGAGAGTGGCGTCCACGTTCCCTCTACCGGTCTGGCTGCTGCGAATGGCGTACCGGCACGAGCATCGGCACTCGCTGCGCGTACGCCTCGTACGCCGGACCCAAACTGTCGCGCAAGAGCCGCTCCTCCGCTGCCGCGCGCACGTACAGCGCCGGGAACGTCACTACGAGCGTGCCAAGCACGAGCGCCAGGCTGCCCGTGGCGAGGCAGGCGCCGATGAAGTGGATGGCGATCCCGAGGTAGACCGGGTGGCGAACGACCGCGTACGGGCCGCGATCGATGATCCGGTGGTCGCCATGGACCTCGACGTCGAGGTCGAACTCGGAGCCGAGCGTCGATGCCGACCAGAACGAGAATGCCGGGCCGGCGAGGACGATCGCGAGCCCCAGCCACCGGGCCGCAGTCGGCAGATCGAGCTCGGGTCCCGGGCGCAACGCGATGACGAGGTACGGCACGAAGATGAAGAACGGGAGCCATCGCGCCGGACCGCTCGCGCGGGCGACGCTCTCACGGCCGCCCGCGAGCGCTCGCCGGCGGATCGCACTCGCGAGGTAGAGGTACATGCCCATGCTGCCCACTGCGACCACGGTCACGAGGACGGGCGGCGGATTCACGGATGCACGACGAACCACTCGTGGTCGACGTCCTGTCCGTTCGCTTGATCCGTGCCGGGCGGATCCTCGATGTAGAGGTAGAGCGGCACGTTCTTATAGGTGAGCTGGCGCGCGCCGTCGGTGCGGGTCACCGAGCCGAAGCCGCCGGGGAACGCAGCCGTGAGGGTCGGTGTGCGCGTCACGATGAGCGGCGGCCAGTTCTGCGCGCAGATGTCGTAACAGTTCGTCTGGCGCGGCGCGTCCTTTGTGTACACGTACACGGTCATGCCGTCCGCGGTCATGACGGTCCCGAGCGTGTCGCGGGCCGCGAGGCCGATCAGGGGGTCGGTGGCCCGTGGCTGCTTCGGGATCGTCGTGTCCGCGCAGGCCGCCAGCACGATCGCCGCGAGGGCGATGACGACGAGCCGGGTCAGCGTTTCACCCGCACGAGCGCGTTGCGGCCGATCCACCGCGGCGGCGCCGCCAAGAGGCGCGGGTACAGATCGCGCTTCACCCGGAAGCCGGTGAAACACCCGAGCTCCGGATCCTTCGCGTAGCCCATCTCTTCCAGCCGGTCGAACAGCGGGCCGGTGCGTACGCCTTCGACGATGGGCGCCGCTTCGTCTGCCACGGCGCGTGGGCGCTCGACGAGATACGACGCGATGTACGTATCGGCCCCGGCATCGGCAAAGAACACGTGGATGGTGTCGCCGACCTCCACCTTGCCGACCGACGCGACCTTGTGGCCGGCGGTGTTGTGCAGGCTGCGCCACAGGAAGCCCGACTCATCGAGCAGCTGCCGCGTCGTCTCGAACCCGGTCCCGGCAGGCGTGCACCGGTAGGCCCACTCGGCGGTGCCTCGTGTCTCTTTCATGCGAGCGCGTCCCGCAGCTGCTCGGCCGAGACGCCGTTGCTGCCATCGTCGTCATGCCGGAGGTACGCGTAGACGTCCTTCCCGGACGCGCGGACCGCCTGGAGCCGCTCGGCCCACGTCGCGACGGCCGCCTCGTCGTAGCCCTCGCGCGCCCGGAGCCGCACGTACGCGAAGTCCGCGGTCTGCCCGATCGTCTCGACCGGGCTCGGTGCGCGCTCCCCCTCCCCGTGGACGAGCGCGACGTTCCGCGCCTTGAGGAGCGCATACACCTCGTCGTCGTACCACGACGGGTCGCGGACCTCGAGGGCCACCCGCGCGTCATCGGGCAGCGCGACGACGAACATCGAGAGCAGCTCGTCGTTCCGTTTCAGCCATGGCGGCGTCTGGAACAGGATCGGCCCGAGCCGCTCGCCGAGCGGCCGGACCGCGTCGAAGAATCTGGGCAGCGTCACGGTCGGATCCTCCAGCTTCTTGATGTGCGTGATGTACTGCGACGCCTTCAGCGCGAACAGGAAGTCATCGGGCGTCTGGTCCTTCCAATTGTCGATGTTCCGCTGCGTCGGCAGGTGGTTGAACGTGTAGTTCACCTCGTTCGTCTTGAGTCGCGTCGCGTAGTGGCGGAGGAGGTCCTTCGCCTTCACATCGGCCGGGTAGAACTTCTGCTTCCAGCTCGCGTACGCCCACCCGGACGTGCCGACGAACGCGCGGCCGGTCATTCGGTGTCGTGCTGCCCGAGGACCGCGTACGCGATCCCGGCGACGAGCGAGTTCGCGCGCTTCAACGCCGCGAGCACGTCGAGGTGGATGCTCGAGGTGTCGATCGTCTCGCGCAGGCCCTCGTGCAGCCGCTGCATGTGCGTCTGACGGAGGCGGCGCTCGAGCAGGTTGATGTTGGACTTATGGCGCACGACCTTCTCGGCGATCGAATGGTCCTGCGTCGCGACGGCGCTGAGCGCAAGCTCGAGGTTCTCCACGACCTTCGTGTGCAGGTCCCTGATCTCCTGCCAGCCCTGCGCGCTGAACCGGTAGTGGCCGCGCATCTTCTTGTCGGCGAGCTCCATGAGCTCCTTCTCGATGACGTCGCCGATCTCCTCCAGATTCACGACCGTGAACAGGAGCGCCGATTCGCGCTCCGACTGCTCCTGGGTGAGCGACTGCGCCCGGAGCTTCACCACGTACTGCTTGATGTCCTCCTCGAGCCGGTCGATGAGGTCGTCCCGCCGGATGACCTCCTTCATGAGTCGCTCGTCGTCGCGCTCGAAGACGGCGATCGTCTCGCGCAGCGACTGGAGCACGGCGTCACCCATCCGCAGCACCTCGCGGACGGCCTGGCCGAGCGCGACGGCCGGGGTGTCGAGAACATTCGGGTTCAGGTACATCGCGCCGAGCTCGGTCCGGCCCGTGTCGGGGATCAGCTTCGTGAAGACCTCCGCGGCGATCCGGGTGAACGGCAGGAACAGGAACGCGAGGAGCAGGTTGAACAGCGAATGCGCGTTCGCGATCTGGCGGGCCGGATCGTCGGTGGTCTGCCGCACGAGATCGGCGAAGTACACGCTGAGCGGCAGGAAGATGAGCACGCCGATGACCTTGAAGATCGCGTGCGCCGCCGCGACCCGGCGGGCGTCGGCGTTCGCGCCCACCGCGGCGATGAGCGCGGTGGCCGCCGTCCCGACGTTCGCGCCAAAGATGATCGGCATCGCGCCATCCAGGTTCATGAGGCCGCCCGTCGCGATGCCCAGGGCGATGCCAATGACCGCCGCGCTGGAGCGCACCAGGGCGCTGAAGACCGCCGCCAGCAGTAATAGAAGGAGTGGCTGGCCGATCAGGGCTTGGAAGAGGTCCCCGAACAGGGCGCTCTGCTTGAGCGGGACCGTGCCGTCCGCGATCAGCTTCATCCCCAGGAACAGGAAGCCGAAGCCGAGGATCGCCTGGCCGATGTACTTCGCGGTGCCGCCGAACGCCGTCCAGACCAGCCACCCGAGGAACACGACGAGCGGCGCGAAGCCGAGCAGGTTGAATGCGAGGAGCTGCACGGTGACGGTCGTCCCGATGTCCGCGCCCAGGATCACGCCGATGGTCTGCCGCAGCGTGAGCAGACCGGCGGACGCGAAGCCGACGAGCATGACCGTCGTCGCGCTCGACGACTGCAGGACCGCGGTCACGCCCGCGCCAACGAGGAGCGCGCGGAAGCGGTCGCCGGTGAGGGTCGACAGCACGTGCCGCAGCCGGGTGCCGGCGGCGCGCTGCAGCCCCTCGCCGACGAGCCGGACGCCGTACAGGAGCAGCGCGGTCCCACCGAGCAACGCGAAGAGGACCTGGTTGGCTTCGCTCACGAAGGGCTCAGGCTAGCGCGATGCCCGGCTAGTTCGGGTGATGCTGGTCCCCGACGCGCTCGGATGTGCGACGGAGCCGCTCGCTCAACAGCTTCGCGAGCACGCGGTGGAGGATCGGGAACGCGCGCGCCGCGCGCTCGAAGCTCGGACCGTCGAGCTCCAGCGTCGTTGTCGGCGTCACCGCGGTGACGGTCGCCGATCGCGGCAGGTCGACCATGACGCCCATCTCGCCCACGATCTCGCCGGAGCCGAGGTGCGCGAGCACGACCTGTTCGCTGTCGGTGCGCCGCTGGCGCTCGACGACGACCTGGCCTTCGAGAATGAAATGCACGGACGTGCTCGGGTCCCCCTGGGTCATGAGCGGCTCGTCGACCGTGAACTCGCGCATCGTGCCGAAGCGGATCAGAAAGACCAGCGCGCTCTGATCGAGCGCCGCCAGATGGGGGCTTGCGCCGAGCGTCTTCAGGACCTCTGGCTCGTTCAGCTTGGTAGGGATGGGACCACTCGCGATTCCGTCGCCCGGAGGCGCTCGCTCAAGAGTCGCGCGATCACGCGGTGGAGGATCGGGTATGCCTTCGCGAGGCGGTCGAAGTTGGGCGCATCGAGCTCGAGGCACTCCGTCGGCTCGAGGGCAGTGACCGTGGCCGAACGCGGGATGTCGATGAGGACGCCCATCTCGCCAACGACCGCGCCGGCCGCGAGATCGGCGAGCCGGATGGGCTGCTCGTCGGTGCGCCGCGAGCGCTCCGCCCGGACCGTGCCCGTCAGGACGAAATAGATCGAGGTGGACGGCTCGCCCTGCCGCATGAGGATCTCGCCGGTCTGGAACGTGCGGCGGCGGCCAAGGCGCACGAGGAACATGAGGGCGGTCGGGTCCAGATCCGACAGGAGCGGGCTCGTTGCGAGGGTCCGTTTGACCTCTTCCTCATTCATCGCTGAATGAGGCTACTCCCCCGCTATTTGGCGATGGTGAGGGTCGCGCTGCCGGAGGCGGCCCCGGCAAGGACGATGACCGAGACCACGCCTTCGTTCGCCGGCGCCGCAAAGCTGATCGCCGTGTAGCCCGCGGCATCCGTCGTGGCGGTGCCGATCGCGGTCACGCCCACCTGGAGCGACACGAGCTGCCCGGCGACCGGCTTCCCGGCGTTCGTCACGGCGATCAGGGCGTTCACGAAGCCGCCCGGCTTGACCGTGCTCTTTGCCAGCACGACGGCGATGTTCGCGGAGGCACCGAGCGTCGCCTTGCCGGTCACGGTCACCGACAGCTCGGTCTTCGTTTCGTTCCCCGCCCGGTCGCGCGCGATCACCGTGACCGGCAGCGCGCCGACCGGCGCCGTGAGGACCTCGATGAAGCTGCCGTCCTGCGCGACGATCACGTTGTGATCGTTCACCAGGACGGTCGCGCCCGGCTCGGCCTTGCCCTCGACGGTGACGTTCGTGCCGTCGATCTTGTCGCCGGTCTTCGGGCGGATGAGCGTGAGCGGCGGGACGATCGTGTCGAGGACGATCGTCGCGCTCGTCGAGGCCACGGTGTCGGTCGGCGTCACGAGCGCGACGATGAGCTGGTTCGTGCCGTCAACGAGCTTCACCAGAAGCGCGAAATGGCCGTTCGCGTCGATCGGGACGAGCGTCGCGGCGCGGCCGTTCAGCGCGATCGACACCTTGCGGTCGGCTGCGCGGCCAAAGGACGGGATCATTCCCTGCACGACAAGCGCGGCGTCCTTTGTGTACTCCGGCGTCGCAGCGAGCAGGGGCGCGGCGCCGACCTGCCCGGACGTCTCGGCCACGGTCAGATCGCTGAACGGCACCGGGGCCGGGATGAGGTTCGTGACGAAGTCGCCGAGCGACCCGCCCGCGCGACTCAGGCTGATCGCCGCGTTGCCGGCGATGAGGAGCGCGCTCCCGAGCACGACCCCCAGCACCACCCCGCCCAGGAGCGGTGAGAAGCCGCGCCGCGCGCGCCGCTGCTTCGCCGCACGCGCGACGGCGCGGTAGCGATCGGCGGGGGCCGGCGGCCGGCGGCGGGATGTGGTCGTACGGGCAATGGTCATCGCTTGTCCCTTAACGGGGAAGCACCGGAATTCGGGGTAGCGAAAGGGCGTCGGCTCAACGCCGGCGCCCTCCGCTGGTGGGTGGGATGAGGGGCTGACTGTTTAGTGCCGCCTGACGGCAGTTCCGAGAATGTACGCCGCGGGCCTCGGCCGTCAAGTCCTGTTACAGGACCCAACGGTCCTAGGCGGGAAATCGCTGAGGCTCGGATACTTCAGGCAGTGCAGCAGCAGACCTCGGCCTGGGTCCCCGGCCTCGAGGGCGTCGTCGCAGTCAAAACCGATATCAGCCTCGTCGAGGACACGCTCCTCACCTACCGCGGCTACTCGATCGACGACATCCTCCGCGGCAAGGCCGAGTACGAGGAGGTCGCGTACCTCCTCCTG
>JBBQZK010000060.1:0-15690 GCA_038207785.1 Candidatus Limnocylindria bacterium
CCGCTGACCAACTTCATCGGCGCGATCATCCAGGCCGAGCAGCTCGGTGTGTCGATCTCGAAGGTCCTCCAGGTCCAGTCGGAGCAACTCCGGATCGAGCGCCGGCAGCGCGCCGAGGAGATGGCCGCGAAGGCGCCGATCAAGATGCTCTTCCCGCTGGTCGGGTGCATCTTCCCGTCGCTGTTCATCGTCATCCTTGCGCCGGCAGCTCTGGCGGCGCTGAGCAGCTGCGGTAGCTTCTAGCTCCGCGCGACTCCGCAATCGCACGCGCGACCGGGTCCTCGCCACCGATTGCCGCACCGCCAACACCTTTCTCAGTCGCGGCATCGGGCTGCTCTTCCATTCGCGGCTCGCTGACGGCGAGGCCCTGCGGATCACGAAGACGAGCAGCATCACCATGCTGTTCATGCGCTTCGCCATCGACGCGGTGTTCCTCGATCGCACCGGCCGCGTCGTGCGAGCCGCCGGGGGCCTCCGACCGTGGGTGCCGATGATCGCCGCGCGCGGCGCTGCGGAGGTCGTCGAGCTGCGCGCGGGCACGATCGCGGAAAGCGGGACGCAAGCGGGCGACGACCTCGTCTTCGAAGATGCCCGATAGCCGGCTCGCCGGGCTCCGCGATGTGCTGCTTCCGCCGCGGTGCGCCGGCTGTGCGGCCGCCGGGGCCTGGTACTGCACCGACTGCCGCGACGGATCCGACCCCATCGTCCGGCGGCTGGGCGCGATGGTGCTCACGGCCACGGGCGCGCATGAAGGCCCGCTCCGCGACGCCATCCACCGCCTGAAATACGGCGATGAGCCGGGTCTCGCGGCTGAGCTCGGCGCGCTCGTCGGGCAGCGCGTGGCATCCGACCTTGCCACGGGGCTCCGGCTCGACGCGCTCGTGCCCGTCCGTCTCCACCCGCTACGCGAGCGCGAGCGCGGCTACGACCAGGCCCTGGCCATCACGACCGTGGCAGCGGCCATCGCGGGCCTGCCGGTGCGGGCGGCCATCCACCGGCTGCGCTCGGGGCAGGCACAGGCGACCCTCGGGCAGGCGCAGCGGCGGGCGAACGTCCACGGCGCCTTCGTCGGCGTGGCCGATAGCCTCCGCGGGCTGCGCATCGGCCTGGTCGACGACGTCGCGACCACCGGCGCCACGCTCCTCGATGCGACCGCGGCCGCGCGGGCGTGCGGCGCGCGCGACGTGCGCGCGTACGTCGTGGCGTTCGAAGAATGACCCTCTGGATCATTCGCGGCGCCCTGCTCGTGCTGCTCTCCTTCGCGAACCTGAATCTCATCTGGTCGCCCGATGTGCTGCCCAACACGTTGTTCGCGTGGACCCTCGTGGGAAGCGGCAATGTCGATTACGACGAGTTCGCGACGACGTCGCCGACCGATGAGCGGCCGGACCGCGTCGATCGCAACGCGTACTTCTTCCGAGGCTGCGGACCCGCGATACCGGGCCTGCAGGTGTTCACGACGTCGCCGCGGAGCGCGGGTGGACCGCCGCCACCGCTGCCTGGCCAGCACGTCTGCTCGATCTTCCCACCGGGCGTCGCGATCCTCGCGCTGCCGGTGCTCGTTCCGGCGGCGCTCGCGGGTGTCGCGGCATCCGACGCCACCGCACTGCTCCTGCTCGGCCATCTCGTCGCGTCGATCATCGAGGCGATCGTCGCGCTGCTGCTCTGGGCCGTGTTCCGCCGGTTCGTGTCGGCACGCTGGTCCGTCGCGCTCGTCCTCCTCTACCTGCTGGCGACGAGCGTGCGCACCGTCGCGTCCCAGGCGCTGTGGCAGCACGCCGGCGTGCATCTGGGGATCGTGGTCGCGCTGTGGCTCGTCCTCGAGGAGCGCCGGCCGAGCGCGCGGCGTGCATTCATCGCGGGGCTCGCGATCGGGTTCGGCACCGTCGCTCGCCAAACGACCGCGGTCCTGCTCGCGGGACTCATCTCGCGCCGATCGTTCCTGCGCGCGGTCGCGGGCTTTGGCATCGGGATCATCCCGCTCCTCGTGTACAACGCCGTGGCGTTCGGCAACGCGTTCGAGCAGGGCTATGGCAGCAAGCCGTTCGATACGCCCATCCTCACCGGTATCTACGGCGTGCTTCTGTCGCCAAGCCGGGGCCTCTTCGTCTATGCGCCGTACCTGCTGTTCGCCGTTGCCGCACTCGTTCGGGCGTGGCGAGCACCAGGGGAAGTCGCGGCGCGGTTGCGCGGCTTCAGCGCTGCCTCGCTGGCCACGCTGTTCCTGTACGCCACCTACACCGAGTGGTGGGGCGGGCGGGTGTTCGGCGCCCGGTTCCTCGATGATCTCGCACCGATCCTCTTCGCCGCGCTCGCGTGGGGCATCGGCCGCGGGATGCTCGACCGCGCCGTGTTGCGGGTGGTGTTCTGGCTCGCCGCCGCGTGGTCGCTCGCCCTATTCAACGCGGCCGCGCTCGTGTACGACCAGAAGTGGGACACGACTCCCGTCAACGTGAACTTCCATTCCGAGAAGCTCCTCGACTGGAGCGATCCGCAGTGGCTGGCCGTGCTCCGGGCGCTCCCTGATGGCGGCGTGCGCGCCGCGGTGGCGCTCGTGCTTTCGCTGTTCGTCGTCGGCCTGCTCCTGCGCCTCGAGGGTGTCTGGCCCCGGCGCCTATCGTCCAAGGCGTGACCACCGCGTTCCTGCTGTTCTTCGGACCAGGGGGCGAAAGCCCCGTCGAAGCGCAGATGGATCGGATCCGGATCGCGATCGGCAGCGGAACGCTGCGCCGGGCCGCGACCGCTGGGTTCGCGCCCCTCATCGCCGTCACCGCGGATCCGGCCGGAGCGCGTGCCTTCGCCGCCGCGGGCGCCGAGCCGATCGCGCCTCGGACCGAGCCGTTCCATTTCGGGACGGAGCTCAAGCGCATCGTGGACGAGCGCGGTATCGATCAGGTCTGCGCCATCGGGGCCGGCGCGGGAGCGCTCCTGACGGCGGGCGATCTCGGAGCGGTCCGCGACGATCTGGAGCGCTCTCCGGCGCTCGTCCTCTCCAACAACTATTACTCCGCGGACCTCGTGGCGCTCACGCCTACCAGCGCGCTCGGCGCGATCGCGCTCCCGGCGACGGACAATCCGCTGCCGCGGCTGCTGCACCAGCAGGCGGGCCTGCCTTCGCGGCAGCTGCCGCGCTCCGCGGCGACGCTGCTCGATGTCGACACGCCGCCCGACGCGACGGTCCTGCTGCGGCACCCGCACTGTCCGCCGGAGCTCCAGTCCGTCGGTGCATTCGAGGCCGAGCTTGGCCCGCGCGTCGACGCGCTCATGACGCTCGTCACGACGGCGGAGCGCGAGCTCCTCGTCGCGGGCCGCGTGGGCGCGCCGGTGTGGTCGTACCTGGAATCGCAGACCGCGTCCCGCGTACGCATGCTGGCGGAGGAGCGGGGCATGCAGGCGGCTGGCCGGGACGCGGATGGCACCGCCCGTACCGCCCTCGGGTTCCTCTACGCGCAGGTCGGTGCGCGCGAGTTCTTCGCGCGCATGCGCGAGCTCGGTGACGGCATGCTGTTCGACTCGCGCGTCCTCTTCGCGCATCTCGGCTGGCGTCCGAGCGCGCCGGATCGGTTCTCATCGGATCTGTTCCAGCCCGAGACGATCGAGCACGCGGGCGTGCGCGAGCTCACCACGGCAGCCCGCGACGCCGGGTTCCCCGTCCTGCTCGGCGGCCAGACCCTGGTCTCGGGGGTGCTCTGGACAATGGTCGACGCGGCCTGGGCCGGCCACCCCGCGCAGTGAGCTGCTTCGAATGAGGCTCTTTGACCAGCCATTGATCCCTGAGCGCTTCGCTGCCTTCGGCTGCTCCGCGCTCGGGGGCCTGCGGCTCCCTCGGGCAAAGCCCTCGCTCGCCTGATGCGGCTCTTCGACCACCACATTCATTCCACACGATCGGACGGCACGGTCTCGCTCGACGATCGTGCGAAGAGCGTCGCGATCCGGCCGCACGGGGTGAGTGATCACTATCCCTGGCCCGGTGGCATGCAGAGCGATGACGACATCCGCCGGTACCTCGACGACGCCGCGCGCCTCGGGCTGCGCGTCGGGATCGAGTACGACCTTGGGGTGGCGCCCCCGCTCGTGCGCTCGACCCACGACGCGCTCGACTATGTGATCGGCTCGGTGCATCAGCTGAGGATCGACGGCACGCGCCTCGGCTACGACCGTGCCGGCGCGCACCTCAAGGGCCGCACGGCGCCGCCGTACTCGGAGGCACTGCGCTTCGCGGACGCCGGCCTGCAGCGACGCGTGCTCGAGCAGCACCTGGCACTCGTGCGCGAAGGCATCCTCGAGACCGGCATCGACATCGTCGGCCACCCCACGATGTCACCGCTCGCGGCCATCGGAGATCCGGAGTCCGGCTACCCGGTCGAGTGGCAGGAGCGGCTGATCGCGCTCTGCGCGGAGCACGGCGTCGCGATCGAGATCAACGAGGCCTACCGCGTGCCGCACCGGGAGTTCCTCGGGCGGGCCCACGCCCGCGGCGTGCGGTTCTCGGTCGGATCGGATACCCACTTCGCGCTGCTGCCGTTGGACCGGACCGAAGCCATGATCCGCGAGGCCGGGGTGGAGCGCGCGCCGTTCCTCGACGGACGGCGGTCTCAGGAAGGCGTGTCGACCGTCACCAGCTCGTAGAGGAGGATCGCGACCGCCGCCGCCAGCAGCAGATGCACGCCGTTGCCGCCGATATCGAGGGCGAGGGCCACGAACCACGCCACCACCAGCGCGGCCACCACGATCCACCGGATCCGGCGCCCCAACGCGATGCTCATTGGGCTGAACGGTAGCGGGTACACTTGAGTCTCCTCGAGACTCGCCAGGAGGGGAGCCGTGTTCCGGGGTCTATCCGTCTACACGGGCAACGCCCATCCACGGTTCGCCGAAGACATCTGCCGCCACCTTGAGATCCCGCGCGGGCAGGCGGACGTCTTCAAGTTCGCGAACGACGAGATCTTCGTCAAGATCAACGAGAACGCCCGCGAGCACGATGTATTCATCGTCCAGTCGCTCGTGGGCCCCTCCGTGAGCGACGCGATCATGGAGCTGCTCATCATGATCGACGCGTTCAAGCGCGCCTCGGCGGGCCGGATCACAGCGGTCATGCCGCAGTTCGCGTACGGACGCAGCGACAAGAAGGACCAGCCGCGGGTGCCGATCACGGCGCGGCTCCTCGCGGACCTCATCAGCGTCGCCGGCGCCGACCGGTTCCTCACCATGGACATGCACCAGATGCAGATCCAGGGCTTCTTCAGCATCCCCGGCGACGAGCTCTCGGCGCGGAGCATCCTCGTCGAGTACCTCCGGCAGATCGTCGAGGCCAAGCCGGATGACACCGCGCTCGTGGTCCCGGACCTCGGCTACGCGAACGCCGCGCGGCGCATCGCCGAGCTCCTCGACATCCCGCTCGTCTTCATGCAGAAGACCCACCGGGACAACAGCGGCAAGAGCGAGATCGTGGGCGTCATCGGTGACATCGACCGCAAGCGGGCGATCATCATCGACGACGAGATCGATAAGGGCACGACCGTCAGCAACACCATCGACATCCTGCAGCAGCGCGGCGTCTCCGAGATCTACGCCGCGTGCACCCACCCGACGTTCTCCGACGGTGCCGCCGAGAAGCTGTGCAAGACCGGCATCAAGGAGCTCATCTGCACCGACACCGTCCCCCTGAAGCCGTCAGCCCGCAATCTCCCGCAGCTTCGCGTGCTGTCCGTCGCGCCACTGTTCGCGGAAGCGATCCGTCGCATCCACGAGGGCGAGTCGGTCGGCGCGCTGTTCAACCCGCCGGGGATGCAGCTGCCGCTGCAGGTCACTTAGCGGCCGCGAAATGAGCGCCATCACCAAGCTGTTCAGCCTCGTCGACAGCAACGAGGCAGAGGTCCGCCGGCTCCGCAAGGTCGTCGATCAGGTGAACTCCCTGAAGGCCGAGACCGCCGCGCTCTCCGACGACGACCTGCGCGGCCGCACCGCCCTGATCCGCGAGCAGCTCGCCGCCGGCAAGACCCTCAACGACCTGCTGCCCGACGCGTTCGCCGCCGTCCGCGAGGCCGGGACCCGCACGCTGAAGCAGACGCACTTCGACGTCCAGCTCCTCGGAGGCATAGCTCTCCATCGCGGCCACATCGCCGAGATGAAGACCGGCGAAGGCAAGACCCTGGTGGCCTCGCTCGCGCTGTACCTTAACGCGCTCGAGGGGAAGGGCGCCCACCTCGTCACGACGAACGACTACCTGGCGAAGACCGGCGCCGGCTGGATGGCCCCGATCTACCACGCCCTCGGCATGAGCGTCAGCTACATCGCCCACGACAAGAGCGCCGTGTACGACCCGAGCATCACCCTGGATGAGCTCGACCCGCGCCATCAGCATTGGCGCGCCGTCACCCGCCGCGACGCGTATCTGGCCGATATCACGTACGGCCAGAACAGCGAGTTCGGCTTCGACTACCTGCGCGACAACATGGTCATGGACCTCGGCGACGCGGTGCAGCGCGAGCTGCATTTCGCCATCGTCGACGAGGCCGACTCGATCCTCATCGACGAGGCGCGCACGCCCCTCATCATCAGCTCGCAGGCTGAGGACGCCTCACAGCTCTACTACTCGTACGCGCGCGTGGCAGCCCGCCTCGTCGAGGCGGAGGACTACATCCTCGAGGAGAAGCATCACGCCGCCACCCTCACCGAGGCCGGGATCGAGAAGGCCGAGAAGATGCTGAACCGCCCGAACCTGTACGAGGGCGACGTGTCGGCAGTCCACTATCTCGACAACGCGCTCAAGGCGAGGGCGCTGTACCACAAGGACAAGGAGTACATCGTCACGCCGGCCAACGAGATCGTGATCATCGACGAGTTCACCGGCCGGCAGATGCCGGGCCGCCGCTGGAGCGATGGCCTGCACCAGGCCGTCGAGGCCAAGGAAGGCGTGAAGATCCAGCAGGAGACCCGGACGCACGCCACCATCACGATCCAGAACTACTTCCGGATGTACACGAAGCTCGCGGGCATGACGGGTACGGCGGCCACGGAGGCCGAGGAGCTGTTCAAGGTCTACAAGCTCGAGGTCACCCAGATCCCGACGAACCGCCCGATGGTCCGGCAGGACCTGAAGGACCTCATCTACCGCACCGAGCAGGGCAAGTGGGACGCGGTGATCGCCGAAGTCGGCGAGCGCAACAAGAATGGCCAGCCCGTGCTCATCGGGACCACGTCGGTCGAGAAGTCGCAGACCCTCTCCGACGAGCTCTCGCGCAACGGCATCAAGCACGACGTGCTCAACGCGAAGAACCACGAGCGCGAGGCGCTCATCATCGCCGGCGCCGGGCAGCGCGGCGCGGTCACGCTCTCGACGAACATGGCCGGCCGCGGTGTGGACATCCTGCTCGGCGACGGCGTCCGTGAGCTCGGCGGCCTGCACGTCATCGGGACGGAGCGCCACGAGGCCCGCCGCATCGATAACCAGCTACGCGGCCGCTCCGGACGGCAGGGCGACCAGGGGTCCTCGCGCTTCTACGCGTCGCTCGAGGACGAGCTGATCCGCATCTTCGCCTCCGAGCGCATCGCCGGCCTCATGGACCGGCTCGGGTTCGATGACTCGGCGCCGATCGAATCAGGCATGGTCACGGGGGCCATCACCCAGGCGCAGGTGAAGGTCGAGGGTCGCAACTTCGACATGCGCAAGCGCGCGCTCGAGTTCGACGACGTCCTCAACAACCAGCGCAACGTCATCTACGGCGAGCGGCACAAGATCCTCGCCAAGGGCGATGTCCGCGAGACCGTTCTCGACTACCTGCACGACGCGGCTGCGGACCTCGTCGACGGCAACGGCTCGTCATCAGACCCGGAGGACTGGGACCTCGCGACCCTGTCCGCCGCGCTCGGGCCGCTGCTCGGCCGCAGCGAGGACATCACCCCGGACACGTTCGGCGGCATCGAGACGCGCGAGGATTTGTCGACGAAGGTCGGCGACCTCGTGGACGAGACGTACGAGGCGCGCGAGGAGGCGATCGGCGAAGAGACGTCGCGTGCCATCGAGCGCTGGCTGCTGCTCCGGACCATCGACACCCATTGGGTCGAGCACCTGACGGCGATGGAGGAGCTCCGCGAGGGCATCTATCTGCGCGGCTACGGCCAGCAGGACCCGCTCATCGCATACAAGAACGAGGCCCGCACCTTCTTCGACGAGATGACCACGAAGATCGCGTCCGACGTGGCCCAGACCATCCTGCGGATCTCCGTGAAGACCGCCGAGCAGGCCGAGCAGGAGGAGAAGGACAAGGCCGCGGCCGACGCGGCGCAGGCCGCGAACCGCACGAGCACGAGCGGAACCTCCGGGCCGAGCGTCCGGCTGCAGACGAATACGACGAGCGGCGGCGCCGCGACCGCGACTGCCCCGTCGGAGAAGCTCGGCAGGAATGACCCGTGTTGGTGCGGATCCGGGAAGAAGTACAAGAAATGTCACGGGCGATAGCCTGAACCTGCCGTTCGACCCGAACGTCCACCTCGGGCCGCTCCAGGTGGCGTGGCACGGCATCTTCACCGCGGTCGCCATCTTCTTCGGCGTGTGGCTCCCGGTCCGGCTGCTGCGCGGACGGGTCTCTGAGGATGCGCTCTACGCGGTCGCGACGCCGGCGGTCATCGGCGGGATCATCGGCGCCCGGCTCTTCCACGTCGTCGACTGCTGGTCGCTCTGCGGGTACGACACGAACCCGTGGCTGATCCCGCAGATCTGGGCCGGTGGTATCGCGATCATGGGCGCCGTCGTCTTCGGCGTCATCACCGGGTACGTCGTCGCGGCGCGGCGGGGTGACGTCCCCATCGGCGCGGCGGCGGACGGCGCGGCGGCGGGGATCGGCATCGGCATGGCCATCGGGCGCATCGGGGACATCATCAACGGCGAGCATCACGCCGTGCCGTGCGGCCCGCCCGGCATCTGCGTCACGTACGACCATCCGGACTCGCTCGGCCAGGGTTCCGCGTTCGGCGCGGGCGATCCGCGCTACTCCGCCGACCCCGTCCACCTCGCGGTCGGCTACGAGATGCTCTGGGACGTTGCCGGTGTCGTGCTCGCGATCGTCCTGCTCCGCCGCTTCGCGGGGCGGCGCCCCGAGGGCCGGGTCTTCTGGATCTGGCTCGCGTTCCAATCGCTGGGGCGCCTGCTCATCTCGTTCCTCCGCATTGACAAGGTCGGCCTGTTCGGCCTGTACCAGGCGCAGCTCGTGTCGATCGTCCTCATCGCCCTCGCGATCCCGATCCTCCTCACGCTGTTCCGGATGGCCCACACGGCGCCAGCCGCCGCCTGACACCCATGGACCTGCCATTCGATCCGATCTTCACGATCGGGCCGCTGCGCATCGCCTGGCATTCGTTCTGGTCGCTCGTCGGCATGGGCGCCGGCAGCTGGCTGAGCTTCCGCCTGGCGCGCACGCTCGTGAAGGACGAGCGGATCTATCCCTTCGCGATCGCGGTCGTCGCGGGCGGTCTGGTGGCCGCTCGGCTCGGGCACATCGCCGACAACTGGCCGTACTACGGCGCCCATCGCGATCAGCTGCTCGCATTCTGGAATGGGGGAGTCGCCGTCGCGGCGGCCCCCATCGGCTCCGCCATCGGCGGCTGGATCGCCGCAAGGCGGCTCCGGCTGCCGCTCGGGTTCATGTTCGACATCACCGTCATCGGCATCGTGCTCGGCGAGGCCATCGGGCGCATCGGCGACATCATCAACGGCGAACACCACGCCATCGCGTGCTCGGGCCTTCCGTGGTGCGTGCGCTACACGAACCCGGCGACGCTCGGCCAGGCCGACTTCGTGCATCCGGTCGTGGCGTACGACCTGCTGGTCGACCTCCTGATCTTCGCGATCCTGCTGCGGTACTGGTCTCATGTCCGCGGCCGCACGCCTGAGGGCCGCGTCTTCTGGCTCTACCTCGTCCTGTACGGCGGCTTCCGGTTCGTGACGTCCTTCCTGCGGCTCGACCCGGTCGTGTTCGCCGGACTGCAGGAGGCGCAGCTCTTGGGGCTCATCTACGTGCTGGCGGGCATTCCCGCGCTCGTGGCCGCGCACCGCCGGGATAGACGTACTACTACAGTGGTGTAGTATACAGCCCATGCGCATCGCAGTCACCGGCGCGAACGGATTCGTCGGTCGCAACCTCATCGCCGTCCTCCTCGGCGAGATGGCGCCCTCGGAAATTCGTGCGATCGTTCGCGAGCCGGGACGGGCGGCCGCCGAGCTGCCGGCGACGGGGCTCGACATCAGGCGCGCCGACGTGACCGACCCGGAGTCGCTCCGCGGCGCCTTCGATGGCATGGACGCCGTCGTGCACACGGTGGCGATCCCGACCGAACGTCACGGAAGCTTCGAGCGGATCAACGCCGACGGTGCCCGCGCGGTCGTGCGAGAGGCCCAGCGGGCCGGGGTCGGACGCATCGTCCACGTGAGCGCCATCGGCGCCTCGGCGGACAGCCCGTACCCGTTCCTTCGGACGAAGGGCGAGGGTCAGGCCGCCGTGGAAGGGTCGCGGATCCCGTATGTGGTGCTGCGCCCGTCGATCCTGTTTGGCCCCGGGGACGACTTCTTTCCCCGGCTGCGATTCTCGCTGCGCTTCCCGGTGGTGCCGTTACCCGGCGGCGGCGTCGCCCGGTTCCAGCCGCTGCACGTCGAGGACCTCGCGCAGGCCATCCGGGCGGCCCTGCGTGGCGGCATGACGGGCGCGTTCGAGGTTGGTGGGCCGGCGCCGGTCACGTACCGCCAGATGCTGGAAGAGACCATGCGGGCCTACGGCCTGCGGCGGCCGACCGTGCCGATGCCCGTTCCACTCATGAAGCCCGCGGCGTTCCTGTTCGAGCGCACGATGGCCGACCCGCCCGTGACGGTCCGTCAGCTGGACCTCCTGGCGGTCGACAACACGCCCCATCCGAACGCCATAGACCAGGTGTTCGGAGTCCGGCCGCGGGCCTTCCTCGGGGGCGGTCTTTCGTATCTCGCACAACGTTCCTGATCGCCAGAAAGGTCTTCCCCAGAGGGCCGTCCGCGGGTACTCTGCGTACGAAAACCGTCACAGATCTGGCGTGGGGAGCGGTGTCATTGCGGTGTCCGAGGCGTTGAAGCTGCTTCTCTCTACCCGAACTGTGTCTAGAGAGGACAGTCGCGCATGAAGGAATGGATCGTCTGCGAGGACAACTGCCTGAAGTGCAGCTATGGCGCGACCCTCGACTGCGATGGGGATTGCCCCCGCTGCCCGCGCAACACGTACTGCCCCTGCGTGACCTTCGTGAGCTTCGCCGCAGGCAAGCTCGCCCCGGTCGCGCAGCCGGTGACCACGTCATTCGAACGTCCCCGCAAGCGCTAGCCGGCACGCGTTAGCCGACGGGAGACCACGGACTGATGGCCATCGATGTGGGCGCCCTCGCGTCCCTCCGCGATCGCATCGACCGGATGGCGGTGTTCCTTTGACCTCGAGAACACGCGGCGCGATGTCGCGCGACTAGAGGCGGCAGCCTCCGCTCCCGACCTCTGGTCCGATCGTCAACATGCCCAGACCACGCTCAAGAAGCTCGATGCGGCGCGACGCCGCGTCGAACGCTGGGATGGGTTCCGCGCCCGTGCCGCGGAGATCACCGACATGCTGCCCTTGGCGGACGAGGACGTCGCGATCGCCGCCGACCTTGGGACGGACCTCGGCGCCCTGCAGCTCGAGGTCGCACAAGCGAGCCTTGAAGCACAGCTCGGCGGGCCGTACGACGAGCGCCCGGCGTTCCTCGCGATCAGCGCAGGTGTCGGCGGGACCGACGCCGCCGACTGGGCGGAGATGCTCGTGCGTCTCTACCTGCGGTGGGCCGAGCGGCGCGGATTCCGCGCCGAGATCCTGGAGAGCACGCCGGGCGAAGAGGCCGGTCTCAAGAGCGCGACGCTGTCCATCGACGGTGAGTACGCGTACGGATACCTCAAACACGAGCGCGGGACGCATCGACTCGTGCGCATCTCGCCGTTCGATTTCCAGAAGCGCCGGCAGACGTCGTTCGCGCTCGTCGATCCGACGCCGCAGGTCGAGGCCGAAGCCGAGGTCGAGATCCGTCCGGACGAGCTGCGCATCGACACGTACCGGAGCACCGGCGCCGGCGGGCAGAACGTCAACAAGACCGAGACGGCCGTGCGGATCACGCACCTGCCCACCGGACTGGTCGCCGCGTCACAGAACGAGCGTTCGCAGCTTCAGAACCGCGACATCGCGATGCGCGTGCTGCGCGCCAGGCTGCTCGAGCAGAAGGTCCTCGAGCAGGAGGCCGAGCAGGCAAAGGAGCGCGGCGAGATGCGTGCGGCCGACTGGGGAAGCCAGATCCGGAGCTACGTCATGCACCCGTACACGCTGGTGAAGGACCACCGCACCGGGGTCGAGGTGGGGGACGTCCAGCGCGTCCTCGACGGCGACATCGAGCAGTTCATCGAGGCCTCTCTGACCGGCCGGACCGCGTCCAAGGGGGCTGGCACCGGTCCTGCGGACTAGGAGGCTGGCGACGTAGCCAAAAGGGAGTTTCATATGAACGCGCTCAAAGATCTGAAGCTCGATGACGTCTTTGACGATCTGAAGTCGCAAGCGAGCAAGCGCCTGGACGACATGCTCTCGGACAGTCGCAAGCAGGCCCGTAAGGTCGGCGGTGGCCACGACGACACGGCGCTCTTCTCGGCGTTCACCTTCGGCATCCTCGCCGGTGTGATCGTCGGTGCGGCCGTCGCGCTCTTGATGACTCCGTTCAGCGGCCAGCAGGCCCGCGCCAAGCTCGGCGAGCAGGTCGACAAGATCCGCTCGGACAACGTCACGAGCTGGGACAGCGGCACGACGAACGGCAACGGCAAGGCCGGCTACGAGTCGCCGACCTACAGCTCCCCCAAGCCGATATAACCGAACGGCGGCACCGCCTCTGACAGGCGACGAGTGGCTTTGCCGCGAGTCGCCCGTCCTCCCCGGCCGCGCTGCCAGGCAGCGCAGCTGTTGAACGGACGGGCGACTCGTGGCTAGGCCGCTCGTCGCCTGCTCCGTTTCCCTAATCGCCGCCGGCGGGCGGGCGGGCTTCACGGACGAGGCGAGGGATGCCTGCGGTCTCGACGTCGACGGTCCCGGGTCGGGTGTATCCGGCTTCGCGCGCGCCCACATCCAGGTGGACGGTCGCGGCGTCCTCCGCGGCGAGGCGCGCGGTCGGGACCGAATTGAACGTCGCCACGGACTTCACGTAGCCGTGGCATTGCTCGCACACGTCCACGCGATCCCGTGAGTCCTCGGAGCGCAGCGTGCCGAGCGTGCGATGGTCGTCGTTCCCGCAGTACGGGCAGAGCAAGATGAGCCACGTCCACCACGTGCCGCAGCGGCCGCAGCGCAGCACGCGGCGCTTCTCGGCGCCGACGAGCTCGGCGAGCGCGGGCCACGCGCCGCAGACCGGGCAATAGCCCCGATCCCACTTGTCGATGTCGGTGAGCGCGGCACAACGGGCCGCCGCTTCCCACAGCACCGGCTGGAGCGCGAGCTCCACGAGCTTCGCGAACGCCTCGGGGTCGTAGCCGCCGGTTGACGCAGCCTGCGCGATCGCCTCCGTGTCCGCGTTCAGCGCCGCAGCGAGCAGATCACCGAGCGCGACCGGCTCGGTGGCGAGCCGCTCGGCCGTGCGCTGGGCCAGCGATCCCTCGACGCTCGTTTCGCTCAGATTGCGCGCCAGGCCGCGCAGCTCCGCGGCGATCTCGTCGGTCTCGCAGGTCAGGGCGCCTTCGCCGAGGAGGGGTCGGCCGGCGGCGATCGCTTCGGCCGCGGCGTCCGCGGTCAGATCGAGCGCGATGTCCGGCGGCGACGCGGCGCCGAGCGTGGCCAGGCGCTCGTCGTGGAACGCCGCGATGGGACCCAGGCCCGGGTCCTCTCTGGCGAGCTCTCGCCAGCGGGCCCGGGCCTCGTCGATCTCGAGCGATGTCGGGACGTCTAGCTCTGGACGAAGGAGATCGCGGAGAAGAACATCGCGTACCGGAACGCCAGCACGCCGACGAGCACGAGGACGCCGATGAGCGCGAGCGAGCCGTTCGGGACCCGCACGATCGGCCGTGGCGACAGCGCGACGAGCGGCACGACCAGCGCGAGCCCGACCGCGCCGATCCAGAACGCGGGTGCCACGAGCTCGTGCAGGCTCGCGATGAGCGCGCTGAGCGAGCCATCCGCCTGGGTCCCCAGGCCGACGAGGAAGATCACGAGGAACACCGCGCTGACCGCGGCGAAGCCGAAGAGCGCACGGCGGACGGCCGCCGCCGTGCCCGCGTTGCCCCAGCGATCGCTGACGATGGCGGCGACCGCCATGCCCGACAGCTCGCTGAAGCAGATGAACAGGCCGCCCATGAGGAACGTGTCCGACCACACGCCCTGATTCGTCACGCTGAGCAGTACGCCGCTGTACCCGGACACGATGAGCGCGAAGATCTCGCCGATTGCGAGGACGATCGTGTTGTGCGACGCGCCCTCGAGCCATGCCATCCGGAGGCGGCCGCTGTGGTGGAGGGAATCGGCGAACGCAAGGGCGGTGAACGCGGCGAAGATGACCATCGCCCAGGAGCCCCAGTTCATCGGGGAGTTCGAGTTGAACATCAGCACGCCGCCACGCTCGGCCGCCGACGGGTGCCGGATGAGCAGGTTCAGGAACCGGCCCTGCTGCCCGAGATCGTAGATGAGCAGCAGCGGCACGATGATCATGATCGGCATCGGGATGAACCCGAGGCGGTGGATCACCGGGGCGTCGCGCCGGTCACCAGCGAAGTGCATGAGGCCCATGACCGAGTAGGTCCCGGCCGCGAGGCCGGCGAGGAAGAGCGCGATCGTGATGGGCCACTCCCATTCGGGCGGAAGGACGTATTTGTCAGGCATCGCTCACCGACCGATCCGCCGCGAGGGCGGCATTCTCATCCATGCGGCCGCGCCGGAACGCCGCGAGCCCGGTGACGCCGAGCACCGCGGCCGAAATGAGCGCGACGCCGGCAGAGGGCACGAAGTTCCGCTGCGGCAGCGCGGCGTGCGCGGGCAGCCCGTAGACCTCTGGTTTGTCGAGGAGCAGGTAGAACACGTTGAGCCCGCCGACGACCTCGACGTCCTTCACCGCGGTGCCCTTGTTCGGGCCGGCCGTGATCTTGCCGCTGTTGCCGAGATCCCAGCCGTAGATGTACGCGTCGGTCTGCCCACGGCCGTGCAGGAGCTTCACGCGCTCGTTCGCCATTGACTGGAGCTCGCTGACCGTGCCGAAGGTCAGCGAAGAGGTCGGGCAGGCCTTCGCGCACGCCGTGGCCATGCCGATCTCCAGCCGGTCCTGGCAGAGGATGCATTTGTTCACCCGGCCGGTGCGCTGGTTGAACGCGATGACGCCGAACGGGCACGCGCCGACGCAGTAGCGGCAGCCGATGCAGACGTCCTGGTGGATGTCGACGGAGCCGAACTCGGTCCGGTACAGGGCGCCGGTCGGGCACACCTCGAGGCAGCCGGCCTGGACGCAGTGCTTGCAGGAGTCGCTCATCATCAGCCAGCGCGGGTCGCTGCGGTCCGCGGTGCTCGGATCGGGTCCGATCTGCTCGATGAACTTCACGTGCCGCCAGTTGGTGGCGGAGAGATGGCCGGTGTTGTCGTAGCTGTCGCCGGTGAAGGCCCGGTGCTCGCGGACGGCGGCTTCGTCCTCCATCGGGAG
>JBBQZK010000061.1:0-15260 GCA_038207785.1 Candidatus Limnocylindria bacterium
CACGAACCGCGAGTTCACGTTCCGCGAGGTCGGACCGGTCGAGCTCAAGGGCAAGGAGAAGCCGGTGCTCGCGTACGCGCTCACCGGCGAGCGTTCGGACATCCGCGTCGCGATCGAGCTGAATGCGCCGCTCGTCGGCCGGTGGATGGAGCTCTCGCGCCTGGACCTCGCATACCAGTCCGCGCGCATCGGGCGCACCGAGGTGGTGCTCATCGCCGGCGAGCCAGGGATCGGCAAGAGCCGCCTGGTCTCGGAGTTCATCGGCCTCGTGACCGCGGACGATGGGGCCGCGGGCAACGACGCGCCGCGGGTGTTGCGGTGGACGTTCTCGCGTGTCAACCAGCGAAGCTACGCCGGATTCATCGAACCGCTGCTCGTCGAGCTGCAGATCGACCCCGCGGCGCCTGAAGCCCGCGATCGCTTGACGGAAAAGGTCACGGACCTGGGCTTCGTGAACGCGCAGGCGACGACACACGTGCTCGCGCAGTTCCTCCATCTTGCCGGGGCAGAAGAGGCCACGAGCGAGTCGGACGAGTGGAAGCGCGGCATGTACCTGATCATCTTCGACGTGCTGGGCGCGCTCGCCCGCACCCGACCACTCCTCTATGTGCTCGAGGATCTCCACTACGCCGATTCGGCATCACTGGACCTCTTGTGGTTCCTCGCCGGCCGCGGTGCGCGCGTGCCCCTGCTCATCCTGCTCGCGCAGCGCATCGGCGCCGGAGGCCAGCCGCGGCCATCGCGCACGAATTTCACACAGATGGTCCTGGAGCCGCTCACCGACGAAGAAGCCGCGCGCATCGTGGAGTCCACGCTCGAGTGGGCTCCCGCTGACCTGCGCGACCGCATCGTCGGCCGCGCCGGCGGCAATCCGTTCTTCATCGAGGAGTCGATCCGGGCGCTCGTCGATTCTGGCGCCATCGCGCGCGACGAGAAGGGCGACTGGGTCCTGCGCGAGCGCGCCGCCGCGCTCGACGTGCCCGCGACGCTCCACGCCGTGGTGGCCGCGCGGATCGACCGGCTCCCGGTCCTCGCGCGTGAGTGCATCCAGCTCGCCTCGGTCATCGGGCAGCGGTTCGGCGATCGCGTGCTCCGCGCCGCGGGCGGTGACCGGCTGGCGGATGCGGTCGACGTCCTCATCGCCGCCGACCTCGTCGTGGAAGGCGCGCCGGGCGAGCGGCGCGAAGGCCGGTTCCGGTTCAAGCACGCCGTGACGCAGGAGGTCGCGTACAACACCCTCCTCATTCGCCGCCGCACCGAGCTGCACCGGCGCGTGGCCCTGTCCATCGAGAACGTGCTCGTGAACGAGCTCCGCGACTTCTACCCCGCACTGGCCCACCACTACCTGCTCGGCGAAGTGCCCGACAAGGCTGCGATGTACTCGTGGAAGGCGGCGCAGCGCGCGCTGAAGATCCACGCGCACGTCGAGGCCCTGCGGTTCGCGGAGCAGACGACGGAGCTCTACGAGAAGCTCGGCGATACCGACAAGGCGGTCGACGCGCTATATCTCGTTGGTCGCGTCCGCCGCTACCACGGCGAGGGCGACGCGGCGCTCGGCGCGTACGAACGCGCGCGGATCCTCCTGGAGTCGCGCCCGGAGCCGGATCGCAAACAGGTCGCGACCGTCTACGCGTACATCGCCGAGCTCGCGACGCGGTGGGACGCGAAACATCCCGACCTCGACGGCGTCATTGCCCGGGGGCTCGCGCTCGTCGGCGACGAGCCCTCACCCGAGCGCGTCCGCCTCCTCGCCGCGCGCGCATTCGCGCCACGCAAGCTGGCGCGCGCGACCGATGCCGATTGGGAGAACGCCCTACGCACCGCCGAGGAGGCGCTCGGCATCGCGGAGGATCTCGGCCTCCTGCGCGAGGTATCGCTGTCCCTGGACGCCATCGGCTACGCCTATCGCTCCCTCGGGCGGTTCCGCGACGCGTACGCGGCGAACCAGCGGCGGATCCCGATCGCCCAGTCCCTGCAGGACAGTGACGAGCTCATCGACGCGCACAACATGGTGAGCGCGAGCGCCATCGTGCTCGGGAATCTCGACGAAGCGATCGAGCACGCTCGCCTGGCGAGCGAGATCGCACAGTCGACCGAGAAGCCGCGACTGGGCGGCTACGCGCTCGTGTTGGCCGCCACGTCACGCCTGCTGGTTGGCGACTTCCCGGGCTGCGTGGCGACCGTGAACGAGTCGCCGGCCTTCGATCTCACCCCCGTCGATCCGAATTGGAAGTCGCTCCTCGCGTTCGGGATGGGGGCCGCGGCCGCGAGCGAGAACGCGACCGACGAGCAGCGGTTCCGCGATCGCCTCGCCGAGAGCGAGCCGAACCCGGCCGAGGTCGCGACAGCCGAGCTCCTCGAGGCGATCTATGGCTGGCGCGCGAGCGAGAGCGCGTACCAAGCCGCCCGCAGCGCGGGCGCGCCGAGCGGCATCATGGACCGCACGGTCTGGGGCCCGCTCATGGCGGTTGCCGCGGCCCGGTGGGGCATCGACGATGCGTCGAACGACGAGCGCATCGGTGGGCTGATCGAGCGCACCGCGTACGCGCGCGGACGAGCCCTGCTCACGCAGGCCCAAGGGCTGCGGGCGTCGCGGCGCGGAGAGCACGCGAAAGCGGAAAAGCTCCTCTTCGACGCGATGCAGGCCTTCGCCACGCTCGATCTCGAATACGAGCGGATGGTCGCCCTCGCGGACCACGCCGGCGCCCTCGCGGCGCAGCGTCGGTTCGATGATGCCGCGGTGGAGCGCAGCGAGGTCCGGACGTACGCGGATCGCGCGACCGCGAAGGCGTTGCTCGGATCGCTGCAGCAGGTGCCTGCCATCGTCTGACGCCTAATCGGTGAGGTAGCGGTCCATCAGCGGGGTCAGATACTTCGTCAGCCAGTCCACGGTCCGGCGCAGCGAGTCGATCCGATTTTCCGCACGAGAGAAGCCGTGGCCCTCGTTCGCGTACTCGTGGTACTGGTATGGCGCGCCGTTCGCCTTCAGCGCCTCCACCATTTGCAGCGCTTCGCTCTTCGGCACGCGCGGATCGTTGGCCCCTTGCAGGACGAGGAGCGCAGCGCGGATCTGCTTCGCGTGGGTGATGGGCGATCGATCGAGGTACAGCTGCGGGTCCTTCGCCGCATCGCCGAGCTCGCGGATCAGGTACTCCCGCAGGTCACCGCGCGTCGTATCGAACAGCGTCTTCCACGACACGACGCCCACGCTCGACACGCCGGCGGCGAAGCGGTCCGCATGCCGCGCGAGGGCGTAGAGGGTCATGAACCCGCCGTAGCTCCCGCCGGTGATGCCGATCCGTGCCGGATCGGCGATCTGCTCCGTGGCGAGCCAGTCGATCCCCGCGACCACGTCGGCGAGGTCCCCGCCGCCCCAGTCGCGGCGGTTCAGCTCCTGCCACTCGCGGCCGTAGCCGGTCGAGCCGCGCACGTTCGGCGCGAGCACAACGAGCCCGCGGTTCGCGAGGAGCTGCGGCGTCGGATCCCACCACCGGAAGTGCTGGGCCGTGGGGCCGCCGTGGATGTACATGACCGCTCCGGGCAGACCTGCGCTGCGGATGGCTTCCGCGTGCGGCACGTACAGCAGCGCCGGCACCAGGCGGCCATCGGCGCTCGGGTACCGGACGTGCGTGGGCTCCACGAAGACCCGCGGGTCGACCTTGCCTCCAAGCGAATCGGTGATCGGGCGCAACGTGAGCTGATCGCCCTCCCGCACCCACACGTCCGTGGGCCGCCGCGCGGACGCGAAGGTCATGGCGATGGTCTCGCTATCCGGTCCGATGCGCTGCCATTCGTACATGCCGGGGAGGTCGGCGACGGGGGTCGCGGCCCGCGACGCGGTGAAGACGCGGTGCACGGCGCGGGTCGCGTCCTTGTCTTGCAGATACACGACGCCGCGCGCGTCCGGCCGCCATACGGGCCTCTGCTCGTCGAACGGGTTGTCCGTGAGGTAGCGAAGCCGCGCAGCCTTCGTCCCCTCGAGATCGATGAGCGCGATCTCGCGGCGGCCGCGCGCGCTCGTGGTGAACGCGATCGTCCGGCCATCCGGAGACCAGGATGCGTACTGCGAATCGCCGCTCATGCCGTCGCGCGTCTCGAGCTTCGCCGCCTGGCCGCCGGCCGCGGGCATGAGGTACAGCTCGGCCGCGATCTGCGAGGACGACGACCGCCAGGACTCGAACACGATCCAGCTGCCGTCCGGCGAGAACATCGGACGCGCATCCTCGTAGGTCCCATCGGTAAGCTCGCGCCGCCGGCCGGTGGCGGCGTCGAGGAGCTGCACGCTGAAGCGCTTCCCCGCGATGTTCGCGACGCACGCGATCGAACGGCCGTCGGGGGACCAGGAGATGTCGCGATGCATCGCGTCGTCGTCGGATGAGACCTTGCGCTCGTGCTCGCCGTCGCGGTCGACGACCCAGACGGACATCCGCTCCGTGCCGGCATCATCGCGGGTGAAGGCGATCTGGCTCCCATCCGGCGCCCAGCGTGGCTGCACGCTGCGGGTGTCGGCCTCCGTGAGCTGGATGATCGTGTCGCCCTCGAGCGGCGCCACATAGAGCTCGTACGCGCCGGTGCGGTTCCACGAGAACGCGACCTCTTTCCCGTCCGGCGACAGATCGATGCCGCCCCAGAAGAAGTCGACGCTCGGAAGGCCACCAACGACCTCGACATCCAGTCGCGCGAAGCCGTCCCCGAGCGGCACCGGCCGGAAGCGCGGCGCCGCCGTGACCAGGTCCGCTGGGGGGTTGGCGATGGTCGTGGGAGGCGAGATGGTGCCCCGGGCGGCCCAATCCTCGGCGAAGCTACGCGGCCGCGCGTTCGCGGCCGGGGCGGGCACCGGGGCTGCCGGCGCGGCAGGCTGGGCGCGACGGATCGGACGGGGCGCGGCCTCGGTGCGCTCGCGCACCTCCTGAGCGACGACGAGGGTCTCCGTCCCCATGCCGGCCTCGCGGGCGGAGGTCGTCTCCTGCGGAACGATGATGGGGTTCGGCTTCATCTGATCCTCGAGCCGGCCCGTGTACGCGCGATCCCACGGTGCCTGCAGCAGGATGCCGAACCGCTTCTTCGGCTGCGGGAGCTCGCGCTGCAGGAACAGCAGTGTGTCGCGACCGGCGTTCCAGATCGGCGGCCGCCGCGCGGACAGCACGGCCGAGAACTGCAGCGCCGTCAATCCGCGCGCGGCCTCGGTCCCAAGGTCCAGGTCACCGCAGAACAGCACGCCGCCGGACTTGCGACCCAGCACGACCGTCGCAGCGTCACCGTTCTCGCCGACCCGGACGATCTGCGCGTCGGGCCGGATGAGCTCCTCGGTCGACAGCATGAGATCGGCACCACCCGGGATGGAGCCCGCGTCGTCCGTGTGGGCCGCGATCTGCACGCCGAGGGCGTCGCGATAGCGCGACGCGTCGGCGCCGCGTGCCGCGTTCGTGATCAGCAGGACCGACGCCGGACCCGCGCCGCGGATGAGCCGCAGGGCCCGCTCGCTGTACGCAGGCGCGTCGATGAGCAGATTGCCGCGAGCGCTGTCGAAGATGATGTACTGGCGCTCGTCGTCGAGCGGCTCGTACAGCTCGAAGATCCACGAGCGAAGCTGGTGAATATCCATCAGGCGCGGCCATCGTAAAGCGATGGCAGGACCAATGATCCGTTCGATCGCACGAGCTTCCGCAGGCGTTCCGCGCGTGCGATGGCGCGTTCGGCGACGGCCTCGTCCCAATCGAACAACCGGACCAGCTGCTTCTCGGTCACCGCTCCGGCGAGCTCGACGGTGCGCGCCACGAGCGCGACGGTCGCGTCCGCAGAAGACAGCCGCTCGGCCGCACGCACCGTTTCGGGATAGCGCCGCAGGAACAGGTCGTAGGTGTAGTTGTAGTCCTCGCGGCCTTCGCCGACGGCGCGCACGCGGGCCACGTACATGAGCCGCTGCACCTCATCGATCGCCTTGGCGTAGGTGGCGCGTCCCTCCTTCGATGTGATTCCGAGCTCGGCGCGCATGCGCTTGGTCTGGGTCTCACCGTTCTGCGCGAGGAACTCGATGACCCGTCGCGCGACATCGGAGAGCCGGCCGGCCCGCACGTCGGCGACGTGATCGTCGTCTTCGCCGGCGCGACCGAACGTCGCGTAGAACGTCGGCAGGAGCTTCATGGAGACGAACGTCGGCTTCTTCGAGAGCAGCACCCCGTAGTAGAGCTTCTTCTCCTCGGGCAGCTCGTCCTTCCAGGTCCACATCCAGTTCCACTTGCGGTTCGTGTCGTTGGTAGAGAGGTGATCGAAGCAGGCTGGGATAGGCGCGTCGCCGGTGCGCAGCGTGAAGGCGAACGCGAAGCCGAGCGTATCGATCAGCCGAACGAGCTGGTCCGCGTTCCGGACGCGGTGCGTTCGGGCAAGACGTTCGCGATGCTTCTCCGCCGCCGGCATCGATCCCGCCATCGCTGCTACGAGAAGAAGAGCGCGACGAGACCGCTGAGCGCCGCGATGCGCATCGCGCGCGACGCCGAGCGCGCGAGCGCGGCGTACTCACGGCGAGCCGGGCTCCCTTCGGGCAGATCGTCGAAGTCGCGGGTCTGCGCGCGGAACGTCCGGGCGACCGATGACGCCCACGCGCTCGCGTAGAGCGTCGCGACGACGAGCGTCGCGAGGGCGATCCAGCGGGCGATCAGGCGCGGCCCGATGTCGGCGTCCTCGAACGCGAACAGCTTCAGGACGGTCGTGCCGAACAGCATCAGGAGCGCGAGTCCGGCGAGCTGGTCGTAACGCCGCGACGGAGCGTCCAGCACGATCGCGCCGCCGACGAGCATCGCGAGGGCGGCGTGATAGCCGAACTGCAAGAGGTCGAAATAGAGCGTTTCCACGCACGATGAAGCGTAGGAGAGGAATTTCCGACGTGCAGGCACCGTTATCCTTCTCGTCATGGGGAGCTATCGCGACTACTTCAATGACCTGAAGAAACGCGTCACGGAAGCGACGCCGCAGCAGGTCGAAGAGCTGTTGAAGGGCGACGTCCAGCTCGGTGACGTGCGCGAGAAGAACGAGTGGGACGATGGCCATCTGCCCGGAGCCGCGTTCGTCCCCAAGAGCTACCTCGAGCAGTGGGCCGAGGACCGCCTCCCCAGCAAGGACAAGCCAACGATCCTCTATTGCGCGGGCGGCGTGCGCTCCGTCATGGCCGCGGACGCCCTCCAGAAGCTGGGCTACACCAACGTCATCTCGATGACCGGCGGTTTCAACCGCTGGAGGGACGCCGGGCTGCCGTGGACCAAGCCCGAGGCCCTGGCGCCCGAGCAGGCGCAGCGGTACTCACGGCACCTGCTCATTCCTGAGATAGGCGAGCACGGCCAGCTCGCGCTCCTTCGCAGCAAGGTGCTGCTCATCGGCGCCGGCGGGCTCGGCTCGCCCGCGGCGCTGTATCTGGCCGCGGCGGGGGTCGGCACCCTCGGCATCGTCGACTCGGATGTCGTGGACGCGACGAACCTGCAGCGACAGATCCTGCACAACACCTCGCGCCTCGGCCGGTCCAAGGTCGAGTCGGCGCGCGAGACGATCACCGCGCTGAACCCCGACGTCACGGTCAACGGCTACGAGGAGCGGCTCTCCGCCGCGAACATCGATCGGATCATCGCCGGCTACGACGTGATCGTCGACGGCTCGGACAACTTCCCCACCCGCTACCTCGTGAACGACGCGTCCGTGAAGCACCGCATCCCCGTGGTCCACGGGAGCATCTACCGGTTCGAGGGCCAGGTCACCGTGTTCAAGCCGTTCGACGGCCCGTGCTACCGGTGCCTGTTCCACCAGCCGCCGCCGCCGGAGCTCGCGCCGTCGTGCGCGGAGGCCGGTGTGCTCGGCGTGCTGCCGGGGATCATCGGCTCGATCCAGGCGAACGAAGCTATCAAGCTGCTGCTCGGGATCGGCGAGCCGCTCGTGGGACGGTATCTCCTGTTCGATGCCCTCGAGGAGTCGTTCCGCGAGGTCAAGCTCCGCCGCGACCCCGAGTGCCCGGTCTGCGGGGAGCACCCCACCATCACCGAGTACATCGATTACGAAGGCTTCTGCGCATCGCCGGCCGAATGGCAGGCGGAGCATGCGACCGCGCTCACCGCACCTAAGGGGAACGGCTCGATGCCCACGACGCGCTAGTCGGTATCCTCAGGCAGATGCGCCGCACGATCGCTCTCCTGGCGACCGCCGTCATCGCCCTTACCGCGTGCTCGCCCACGGCGACCGCGAGCGCGCCACCGGCAGCGCAGAAGACCGGCGACTTCAAGCAGAGCAAGCTCGACATCGCCTACTCCTTCATGTCGGACGCGTCCGTGCACAACCCGACCTCGAAGCAGCTGCTCACCGGCGCGCTCGACGCGATGAAGAAGGAGGCCAAGGCCAGCGGCGGATCGGATGACGTCGCGACCCCGGACTTCTCGACGGACGCGTCGACCAACCTCGGCGACTTCAAGAAGTTCGCTGCCGCGGCCGGCCAGCTGGCGGCGAAGAACGCGCAGCTCTCGGCCGACCGCCTGGGCGAGGCCGGCATCGTCGGCATGATGCAGGCGGATCCGGATTGCCACACGTACTACCTCGACGGCAAGGGCGGCGTGAAGAACTCGCGCAACGAGACCCCGAAGGGCAGCGCACCCCAGGTCCCGAGCGGCGGCACATTCATCCAGCAGCAGCCGGATCAGGCCGGGCTGCAGGCGAAGATGCTCGACGGTGGCGTCGCTTACGTCACCTGGCACGCCTTCGAGATCAACGGCACGTATCGCGTGACCGACGCCGTGAAGGCCGTGCTCGATAAGGCCGTCGCGGCCGGCGCGAAGGCCTGGCTCTTCGACCTGCGTGCCAACGTCGGCGGGAACGGCGCCGACACGATGTGGAGCTGGTTCCTGAATGGCGAGAGCACCCTCAAGGTCGCGGTGAAGAACGGCAACGCGGGGACCCAGACGGCCAACAAGGACCTGCGTCTCGGGCCGGCGTACCAGCTGCCGATCGCGGTCATCCTCAACGACCGCGGCGGCTCCGCGCCCGAGGTGCTGGCCGCCGGCCTCAAAGAGAACAAGCGCGCGACGATCGTCGGAAGCAAGTCCACCGGATGCCTCGGCTCGACGAGCAGCTCGCCGCTGGGCAGCGACGGATCGCAGCTCTACGTGGTGCAGCAGGAGTACGTGGGCGCGATCACCGGCACGAAGTACAACAACAGCGGCATCCAGCCCGATGTCGCCGCCGACGACGCTTCCGCCATCGCGGCCGCGACCAAGGTCCTGCTCGACAAGATCGCCGGGAAGTGATCCCCGCGCTGCGCGCTGTCACGATCGCGCTCGCGATCGTGTTGGCCGCATGCACATCCAGCGCGACACCGGCGCCGTCCGGCCCCGAAAAGGTCACGATCACGGCCGCGACCGCCTCAGAGCTCGTCGCCGTCATGACGGCGTGGCAGACCGCGATCGGCAAGAAGGACCTCACCGGCTTCCAGGCGACCATCGACCTCACCCGCGCCGCGTTCCGCCGCTGCCAGACAGAGACCTTCGATATCGCAGCACGTCAGGGCTTCGCGCGGTTCGAGGTGAAGATCGCGAAGGTCGAGCCCTACCTCGGCGCGTACGCCCGCGCATACGTGGGCGACGACGTGACCGGGTACTCGCGTCTGTACTTCCGTCGTGAGGGCGGGAAGTGGATCCGCAGCGAGCCCCTCGACACCGAGCTCGGCGGCGACCAGACCAAGACCGTCAACGGACTGCAGCTCAGCTACTACGGGATCGACGACGACGTGATCGACACATACGCGACGTCGGGCAATGAGGCTCGGACGTTCCTGCTGAAGCAGGCCGAGGGTCACACATCGACGGGACAAGCCTTCGGGCTGCGCATCTTCCCGACGCGCGGCGCGGCGGGGCCGAATGTCGCGTGCGGCGTCGCGGGGTTCCACCTCACGAACGTGCCGAACGACCCGTTCATCCGTCTCTTCAGCAACGCGCTTTCGTTCACGCCGGATCTTTTGACGGTGACCGAATCGACGGCGAGCATCATCCGCCACGAGGGGCTGCACTGGCTGCAGGACCAATACATCCCTGGGATCACGGCACGGATGCCGTTCTGGCTCGTCGAGGGCTGGCCGGATTACGTCGGACAGTCACGCAATCCCGCGACGAAGAAGAGCGTCGTGTGCACGACTCCGACCCCGACGTACAAGCAGCTCGAGGATGGCGCGCTGCAGACACCGGAAACGCCGCCGGAGCTGCCGGGGCAGTACTACTCGTTCGCGAACACGATGGTCGAATACGTCTACAAGATCGGTGGAGGCGCGGGCGCGTATTGGGATCTCATGACGGCGTACAAGGCCGGCGTCGATGCGAAGGTGAATCTGCCGAAAGTGCTCGGCGTGACGCCCGACAGCTTCTACTCGGGCTGGCTCCTCTGGACGAAGCAGACCTTCTGCTGAAGCTGGCGTAGCGACCGACCGAGCCCTCGGGGCTCGTCCGTACGGAATCCGGTACGGAGCATCCTTTTGTGACCCAAATTTGGTACCTATGGGCGGTTGTCGGCGCCGCCATCCGCTGCCTATGGTGCTCTCAGCACTCAATCGGAACGGGAAAGGGGACGCTGGACATGGCCGTGGCTGTCGCACGCGTCGAAACGCTGCTTTCCGTCCCGACCCTGGGCCTCGACACCTTCGGCCCGATCCCCGACGTCATCGACCGGGCCCGCAACGGCGACCGCGCGGCGTTCGCCGAGCTCTATGACACCCACGTCGACAGCGTCTACCGGTACCTCCTCTACCGCGTCCGTGAGCCCTCCGACGCGGAGGACCTGTGCAGCGAGGTCTTCACCCGGGCCTTCGCGAACATCCATCGGTACCGCTGGCAGGGCAAGTCATTCCTCGCCTGGCTGTACACGATCGCCCGCAATGCCGTCACCGATCGTCGCCGCCGTGACCGGCCCACCGTGGAGATCGACAACGCGTTCGGCCTGTCCGACGACGCTCCGACCGCCCATGAGCGCGCCGTGCACGGCGAGGCCGTGGACGCGCTGCGCGGCGCGGTGCGGCACCTGACGACCGAGCAGCAGGAGGTCCTCCTGCTCCGCTTCGTCGAGAACCGCTCGAGCCGCGAGGTCGCGACGCTGCTGGGCAAGAACGAAGGCGCCATCCGCGCGCTGCAATTCCGGGCACTGGGTCGTCTGCGCAAGCTGATGCGCGAGGATCCGACCGCCTAGACCGTCACCATGGCCGAGCGTCCGCGGCGGTCGTCCGCTCGTACACTCGAAAGACCGATGATCCGCATGCGCCGCCCCGTCCTGCTCCTCGTCCTCGCCCTCATTCTGTCCTCCTGCGCCGCGATCCAGGAGCTGCCGATCGCTCGCCCGCAGACGAACTTCACGACGGCCGAGGCGGTGTTCAACATCCTGGTCGAGCGGCATGTCGACAAGCCGACCTCCACGCAGCTGCTGAACGCGGCCATCGACGCGGTCGCCGACCTTCTGGTGAAGATGAACGACCCCTCGCCGCAGGTGGCCAAGCCGACGTTCACCGGCAACCCGCAGTCCGACTTCGCGAAGTTCGCGGCGTCGCTGAACGACGTGATCGCGGCGAACCCGAAGGAGGACCCCAAGCTCATCGAGCAGCAGGCGACGGACGGGATGGCGCGATCGATGAATGAGTGCCACACGTACTACCTGGACCCGGCGCGGGCGAAGGGCTTCAACGCGCCGCCGCAGGAGTACTCCGGGATCGGCGCGACGATCACCTCGCCGGGGCCGAACGAGCTCGTCGAGGTGGCCCAGGTCTTCGCCAACAGCCCGGCCGAGAAGGCCGGCGTGAAGAAGGGCGACAAGATCAAGACCGTGAACGGTAAGGACACCCTGGGCCTCACGTCGGAAGAGGTCGCGAACAAGATCAAGGGGCCCGAGGGCACGACCGTGAACATCGTGTTCGTGCGCAAGGGAGTCGACACCCCGATCTCGATCGTGCGCGGCAAGGTCACGCCGCCGCGGGTGACCGATCAGACCGACGAAGGCAACGTCGGCTACATCTACGTCTCACAGCTCAACGGCGATGTGTCCAACCAGGTCGCGCAAGCAGTGAAGCGGCAGAACGACGCAGGTGTCGTCGGCCGGGTCCTCGACCTGCGCAACGATCCGGGCGGGGATCTCTCGGCCGCCGTCGACATCGCGAGCATCTTCATGAAGAACGCGACGCTCGTGTACCAGACCGGCCGTGACGGGAACCGCACGCCCCTGCGCACGAACGACCGGATGTACGTGCCCGATGCGAAGCCGCTCGTCGTGCTCGTGAACAAGAACTCCGCCTCCGGGGCCGAGATCATCGCGGCGGCGGTGCGCGCGAACGGCATCGGCACGGTCATGGGCGAGCGGACCGCGGGCTGCGTCGGCGTCGGCCAGCCGCGAGAGCTGCCCGATGGCGGCCTCCTCCTCGTGACCATCGCGCGGATGGAGGATGCGAAGACCGGCGAGTCGCTCAACGGCCCGGGCAAGGGCGTGCTACCGGACAAGCTCGTCGCGGAGGATCCCAACAGCGATGATGCGCCACGCCTCGCGGCCGACGCGTTCATCCGCGGCGGCGGGAAGACCTAGGAGCCCGCGACCCCGAGGCCGACGAGTCCGGCGAGGAGCACCGCGACGCCGGCGTACTGGTTCGGCGCGAGCCGCTCCCCAAGCACCGTGATCGCGAGCAGCGCCGGGATGATCGGGTACACCCCACTCCCGGTCGCCACGATCGAGGCGTAGCCGCCCTGCACGCCGAGCACGTAGAAAACGTTCGCGAGCGTGTCGAAGAGGCCCGAGCCGACGACGATGGCCGCGGTCGCGAGGCCGATCCGGCCGGGCACCGGCCGGCGCAGGGCCACGAGGATCACGACCGATGCCGCGACGCTGATGATCCGTTGCATCAGGATCATGGCGAGCCCATCGTGCTCGCGGGTCGCGTACGCCATCAGCGCGGCCCAGCCACCGAACGCGAGCATCGCGAGGATCGCGAGCCAGACCCCGGGCTTTGGCCGGCTCAACGCGGCCGCGAGACTTCGGCCATCGGTCCCGGTCATCAGGATGCCGATCGTCGTGACGCTGATGGCGACGGTCTGGGCTGTCGAGAGACGCTCACCGAGGAACACGACGACAAGGAGCACGGTCACCATGACGTATGCGGCGCCGATCGGGCTCACGATCGCGATCGGCCCGAGGGCGAGCGCCTTGTAGAACAGGAGCAGCCCGGTGAGGCCGAGCGCAGCCAGTCCGCACGCCAGCGGGAGCTGCCCGAGCGAGAGAAGCGGGAAGCGGCCCAGCGCAAAGAGGGCGGCGGCATAGAGGACCGTGCCGGTGATCTGCATGCCGAGCATCGCCTGGAAGACTCCGAGCCGGCGGGTGGCGAGGGCGCCGGCGTAGTCGGCGAGGCCCCACCCGACCGCGGCACCCACGCCGAATAGAAGTGGGGTCAGATGACGAGCTGGCGAGGAGCGCGGGTGAGGTTCCGCGACCCGTCGGTCGTGACGACGAGCATGTCCTCGAGGCGTACGCCACCGACGGCCGGGTCGTAGATGCCGGGCTCCACGGTCACCACATCACCGACCGCCAGGGGTGACTCGCCGCCGCGGCCCACGCTCGGCGCCTCGTGGATCTCGAGGCCCACGCCGTGACCGGTCCCATGGATGAAGCCGCGCGTCACCGGATCCTTCGGGTCGTGTTTTTGCCCGTCGCGCAGCGTGTCGTAGCCGGCGCTGAAAATGATGTCCTCGACGAGCTCATGGACCGCACGTCCGGTGATGCCCGGCCGAAGCGCCGCGATACCGGCGTCCTGCGCGCGCATCACGACCTCATACATCTTGACGAGCTCCGCCGACGGCACGCCCTTCGAAACCGTGCGCGTCATGTCCGCGAAATATCGCGTCTCCTTGTGTTGCGGAAAGATGTCCATCACGACAGGCTCGCCCGCGCGGATGGGACCGCTCCCGATCATGTGGGGGTCAGCGGCCTGCTTTCCCGGCGCGATGATCGTGGACTCGGCCATGCAACCGCGCTCCAGGAGCGCGCCCTCCACGACGGCGCGGATGCGCTCGGCGGTCAGCGGAGTCCCGTCGAGCGCAAGCGTGCCATCCGGCTGCACGACCGCGCGCGCGATGGCGTCGACGCCGAGCTGCCACGCCTCCTCGGTCGCGCGCTGGGTCGCCTCCAGCGCGGCGATCTCGTCGTCGCGCTTCGCCCGCCGGCGCCCTTCCAGGCCGTCGACGATCTCCAGGCCGATCCCCTTCGCGCGCAGCCGGTCCGCGAGCGCGATCGGGAAGTACTGCGGCACGACGATCTGCTTCGCTCCGTGCGCGGTGAGGAATCGCTCGATCAAGGTCGCGGTCGCGTCCGTGATCGGGTTCATCGTCGCCTTCAGCTCGCGCGCACCGTAGTCATCGATGTTCTCGATCTTCGTCGCGCGCGACTGCTTGCGCGCGCGGCCCTCCTCGAGCGCGTTCGTCAGCATGACGATCTCGCCGTTCTGCTCGAGAACGACCTGTGGGTCCGGCGCCAGGAACCGGATCGAGTGGTAGATGTCGGGGAACCGGTACGAGTCGCCGAAGAACAGGAGTGGCGGGGCAGTCTCCATGCCCGAGACGCTAGCGCGATTCGCCGGGGCGCGAGCCACGCGGCTCTTGTAGCGTCTCGCCGTGCGCTCCCGGAGGCTTGAGGTCTTCGTAGATGCCCTTGCCCGCCATGAGGAGCGCGTGGCCGTCGGGCTCGTGCTCGGCTACGCGGTGCTCTTCGCCACGCTTTCGCTGCTGCGGCACTGGTCGTTCCATTCGACCGGGCTCGACCTCGGCGTGTTCGACCAGATCGTCTGGAACACCTCCCAGGGCCGCTTCATGGAGTCGACGCTCAGCCTCGACCGGTGCGTCCCCCACTCGTTCTTCGGCGACCACTTCTCGCCGATCCTCATCGCGCTCGTCCCGCTGTACTGGGTCGCGCCGCATCCGGAGACGCTGCTCATCGTCCAGACCATCGCGCTCGCGCTCGGCGCGCTGCCGATCTACCTCCTCGCGCGTCGGCTCCTGCCGCGCGGCTCGGAGCGGCTCATCTGGGTACTGGCGTACGTGCTCGGGGCGCCGCTGGCGTTCATCACCCTCTACGACTTCCACGAGGTCTCGCTGGCGGTGTTTCCCCTCGGCCTCGCGATGTACTTCTTGGTGACCCGCCGGACCGTCCCGTTGGCCATCGCCCTGGTCGCAGCGTTCACGGTCAAGGAGGAGATCGCGCTCATCGGCATCGGCTTCGGC
>JBBQZK010000062.1:0-15251 GCA_038207785.1 Candidatus Limnocylindria bacterium
CAACTGGTGCAACCGGACCGCAGGGCGCGACAGGCAACACCGGCGCAACGGGCAACACCGGCGCGACAGGCAACACCGGCGCGACAGGCAACACTGGTGCGACAGGCAACACCGGCGCGACCGGCAATACCGGACCCCAGGGCATCCAGGGCGCAACCGGCGCGACTGGTCCGACGGGTCCGAGCGGTGCGAGCGGTGCGACCGGTGCGACCGGCGCGACCGGCGCGACCAGCGCACCCGGAGCGACCGGCGCGACCGGGCCCACCGGTCCCGCTGGCACGACCGGTCTAACGGGTGCGACGGGACCGACTGGCCCGACCGGTCTCACAGGCGCAATAGGTCCGGCTGGTCCAACGGGTTCGACAGGCGCTACAGGTCCGACCGGGCCGACCGGCGCGAATGGGACGAACGGGACCAACGGAACGACCGGAGCGACCGGTCCAACCGGAGCGACCGGTCCGACCGGCGCGACGGGTCCGACCGGCGCGGCGGGGCCCACTGGAGCGACTGGAGCTGTTGGTGCAACTGGCCCGGCAGGCTCGACTCTCGTCACCGGAACGACTACGACGACTGGGACGGCCCCGGCCGCCGGGACTCAGGCCACATCCACGGCGACGTGCGCGGCGGGGAAAGTGCTGCTCGGCGGTGGGGCATTGGTCACAACGACCGGTGCCGTAGCTAGCGTGCATCTCACGTCTTCGTATCCGTCCAGCACCACGGTGTGGACCGCCATCGGAACGGTTGGGGCGACGCTGGCTAATAACAAGACGATGAGCGTGACGGCATATGCCCTCTGCTCCCAATAGTGATCGGGATGCGCGACCGTTCGGCATTTGTCACGACCAATTGACAGATCAGCGTCTCGCCTGACGCGCAGTTGCGCGGGCCGCGGTCGTTGGCGCAGACGCTGAGGACCCCGAACCCAGCCTGTAGCACCGAACCAGCCTGGCGAGGACGATGCCGGTCGTACTGGCCAGTAGCCTAGGAGCGATGACCGCGCGACAAATCGCACTTGCGACGCTGGTAGCTGTCCCCATGGCGATGAATGCGATCGCTCTCTTGCCCGAGGTGCTCTACCCGAATCCCAACGTGAACGACGACGCCGAGCACGTGCTCATGACGCAGCGCGCGAATGAGGCGCTCGCGTCAGGCGAGAACCCGCTCGACATGTGGGTTCCGCAGCTGGAGCTGGGCTTTCCGCAATTCCTTTACTACCAGCAGCTCCCGCACCTGACCGTCGTCGCCGTTGATCGACTCCTGCTCGGTCTGCTGCCGTTGCGCACCGTCTTCGATCTGACGCGCTACCTCCTAATGCTGACGTTCCCGCTGACCGTCTTCTGGTCGATGCGCACGATGGGTTTCTCCCGAAGCGCGTCAGGACTCGGAGCGGCGGCGTCCTCACTACTCGCTGGCGGGTTCCGCTACGGATTCGAGTACGACTCGTACATCTGGCGAGGTTTCGGCCTCTTCACGCAGCTCTTCGGGATGCATCTCGCGTTCATTGCGCTTGCGCTGCTCGATCGGGTCATCCGCTACGGACGGAGCATCGTTGTCACGGCGGTCACATGCGCAGTGCTCGTACTCGGGCACCTCATCTACGCGTATATGGTCGGGATCGCGGCCCTCGTGTTCTTCGTTGTCGGCCTCCGACCTGCGAACGCGATGCACCGATTCTTCCGGCTGGCCGCGGTGGGTGTGATCGCACTCGTGCTCACGTCGTATTTCGTGGTCCCGTTCTTCATGCAGGCTGGCTACCTGAACGTCAGCCCGTATTTGGAGCGTGCCAAGTACGACGGCTATGGGGCGGGCGTGATCCTCACGTGGCTCGCGAGCGGGGACCTCTTCGATCACGGTCGCTTTCCGGTGCTGACCGCGTTGTTCGCGCTCGGGACGATCGTGGCGGTCGTTCGGCGCGATAAGCCGGCTCTGCGCGTCGCGGCGGTCGGTCTCGTCCTGCTCCTCCTGTATTTCGGTCGACCGACGTTGGGACCGCTCGTCGACCTACTTCCGATGCACGAGGGTCTATTGCTGCATCGGTTCATCGGTGGCTTTGAGCTCGCCGCGATCCCGATCATCGGTGTCGGCGGCGGCTTCATCTTCGATCAGCTCCTTCGTCACGTGCGGTTCAAACCGGCGGCGCTGGCTGCCGCCGCGCTGCTTGTCCTTCTGGCGCCAGCCCTCGCCGAGCGTTGGACCTTCTACGCCGACAACACGAGCTGGCTACGCCAGACGGCCGCGGCGCTGTCCGCCGACGCCGACGCAAGGGCGATCCTTGACCGCATCGCGGCTGCGCGTCCGGGTCGCGCATACGCAGGTCTCGGGAGCAACTGGGGCGCGACGTTGGACTTCGGGCTGTCGTTCACCTCAGTCCGTTTCTATAACTTGTTCGCCGATCGAGGGATCGATGCGGTTGCGGCGCCATACCGCGCCGCGTCGCTCAACTCCGACGTCCTATGGGATTTCAATGATCACGAGCTTGCCTCCTACGAATTGTTCAACGTGGACTATGTGGTCGCGCCACATGGCGTGCCCTTGCCCGCGGAGTTCGCAGTCATGCTGGATACGCCGCGATACGTCCTGTACGCCGCTCCCGGCGGCGGCTTCGCCCAATACGTCGGGATAGCCCGTCGTGAAGCATTCACGACGCAGGCTGCGCTCTTCGAGGCGGAGCGCGCCTTCGTCCGGGCCGGCGACTTCGCGGACACGTCGTTCGTTCGCTTTGACTACCACGGTGCGGACGCCGCGGCAGGAGACACCCTGCCGGTCCCGCCTTGTCCAAGCGGCCAAATCCTCTCCGAGCACGCGGCGACGGCTCGGTTCGATGTCGTCGCCGAGTGCGACACGGCGTCGGCGTTGATCATCAAGATCACCTATCACCCGAACTGGCGCGTGACCATCGACGGGGCGGATGTCGCGACGTACATGGTCTCGCCGAGCTATCTCGGCTTCAACGTGCCTGCCGGGCGGCACGTGATCGCGGCCGAGTACCGTTCACTGCCGCTCAAGAGCGTGTTGTTCTGGGCCGGCTTGGCCACGCTCATCATGTTCGCCGTCTTGGTGGCACGCGAGCGATCGCGGCAGCGTGGGCTTTCGGCACGGGTTCCTCGCACTGGCCAGCCGCGCCGTGCGGTCGGATAGCCTGAGCCCCTGGCTCGGATCTGCCTCGTCACCCATTACATGCCGCCGCATCACGGCGGCGTCGAGCGTGTGGCGCAGCAGATGGCCGGCTGGTACTCCGACGCCGGACATGATGTCCGCTGGCTGGCCACCGGTGCGGGCGGGACGGACCGCGACGGACAGATCCAGCGCGAGCGGGTGCCCGCGTTCAACGCGCTCGAGCGGCGCTTCGGGATGCCCTTTCCGATCCCCGGCCCGGCGGGCCTGCGGCGGATCGCAGCCGTCGCCCGGGAAGCGGATCTCGTCCACCTCCACGACTGCCTGTACCTGCCGATCCTCGCGGCAGATCGCGGCGCGCGCCGCGGCGGCGCGCCCACGCTCGTCACCCAGCATGTCGGGATGGTCGGGTTCGGCGGAGGGATCGATCCGCTGCTCTTCACCGCGTACCGCACCGTGGGCCGACGCGTTCTGCGCCGCGCCGCGAAGGTCGCCTTCGTCAACGAGGGCGTCCGGTCCTGGTTCCATGAGCGGATCGACCCAGCGCTTCCGAGCGAGCACATCCCCAACGCGGTCGACCTCGAGCATTTCCACCCGGCGTCGCCCGCCGAACGCACCGGCGCCCGGCGCGCGTTCGGGATCCCGGTCGACGTGCCGGTGGTGCTCTTCGTCGGCCGGCTCGTGGCGAAGAAGAACCCCGCGCTGATCGTGGATGCCCTCCGACGGATCGAGGGTCCGTTGCGGGCGCTGTTCGTCGGCGACGGTCCGCTGCGGGGCGCCCTCGCGTCGCTCGGTGATCGCTGCACGCACGTCACGGAGCTTCCGCACGCCCAGATGTCCCTCGCGTACGCGGCCGCCGACGTCTTCGTCCTACCGTCGCGTGACGAGGGGACCCCGCTCACGGTGCTCGAGGCGCTGGCCGCGGGCCTGCCGATCGTGGTCAGCGACGATCTCGCGTTCAGCGAGCTTGATGGCTGCCGCGGCGTCGTGCGGGTGCCCGCCCACGCCGAGCCGGTCGCGACCGCAGTGCGGGCCGCGCTTGCCGGTGGGGGGATACCCGCCGGTGCATCCCGCGCGTGGGCCGAGGCGCACTACGGCGAGCCGCGGATCGCCGCGCGCTACCTTGAGATCGCGGCCGAGCTCACTGCCCCGGCGCGTGATAGGCGGCGAGGGCCTGGTGCATGGACCGGATGACCGCCCGGCCGTCCTCGGCGGAGATGCCGGCAGGCGCGACCCCCGTGTCGAGGGATTCGCCGAACCGGCGGAAGACGACACCGTTGCCGTAGTCGAGGCGCCCGGTGGCGAAGCGCAGTCCTGAGGTGAGGACCCCTCGCCAGTGCTCGGCGCTCGCCCGCAACGACGTGCCCATGATCTGCGACGGTCGGTGGAGGCCGTCGTCGGGAAGCACGACGAGGATGTCGCGGAAGATGTCGCACACGAGCGTCGCCCGATCGCAGAGGACGAGCAACTGCCACTCCGAGAGCGCCGCGGCGAACGTCATGTCGAGCGTGCCGAATGTGCCGCCCGGCCCGGAGAAGGCGATGTGCGCGCTCCGGGGGGTGCGATCATTGGCGCGGGCCGATGGGATGAAGCTGGCCTCGCGGACCGTCGCGTTTCCGAGGAACGCCCGCACGAGATAAAAGAGATGCGGGGCCTCATCGTAGAAGAGCCCGCCCGGGAGCTCGCGGTACCACGGCGGGAGCCGCCGCCGGTCGTTCGACAATTGCAGTCCGACGACGCCACGAAGCGCGCCGTAGGTGCCGCGCTCGACGTGCCGGCGGGCCGCGGCGACGCTGCGGGCGAACTGAAAGTTGTGCACGACGGCGAGGATCCGGCCCCGCTCGGCGGCCAGGGCGACGAGGCCGTCGGCCTCCGCCACATCCATCGCGAATGGCTTCTCGACGAGGACGTGCTTGCCAAGGCCGAGGGCCTCGCGCACGAGCGGTCCGTGGGTCGGCGGCGCGGTGCCGATGGTGACCGTGTCGAAATCGCCCAGGGCGGGGTCGGACAGCTCGGTCGCCGAGGGGACCCCGGCGCGGCGCGCGGCGGCCTCGGCGCGCTCACCCTGACGATCGACGATGCCCGCGAGATTCAGGTTCGCGGTCGCCCGGATCGCGGGAAGGTGCCGGTGCACGGTGACCCACCCCGCGCCCACCGCTACGACACGGTGGACGATCACAGTCGCCGCCGCAGGCCGAGGATGCTGAAGAAGAAGCTCGAGAGCATCACCTGCACCCCGAGCGCGAGCGCGGTGGAAGAGACGATCACGATCCGCATGGCGAGCGCCGACGCGTCGAGCGCGCCGAAGTTCGTCGAGGTCCACACTCCGAGCGCGACCGCCGACCCAGCGAGCCCGCCGATGAGCAGCAGCACGCCAACGATGAGCCCGACTTCGAGCGTCACGATCTGGAACGCGCGATCGAGCCGGCGGTCCGGCGGGAGGAGGCCTTCGTTGATCGCGAAGATCTTCGTGTACGCGGCGAACAGCATGGTCTGAAATCCGACGACGAGCAGCATCGCGGCGTAGACGAGGGTGTGCACGCGCGGCGTTGGAATGAGCAGAGCGCTGGCGACGAGCCCGATCGCCGCGAGGACGGCACCCGGGTACAGGAAAAGCCAACGCGGGCTGTACAGGAGCAGGAACCGCAGGTGCCGCCAACCGTCGCGCCACGTCCGAAGGTGCGGCGGCCGGCCCCGCCGATCGGGGCGGAGCGTCGCCGGGACCTCCGCGATCCGCAGCTTCGCGAGGCTGGCGCGCACGATCATCTCGGACGCGAACTCCATCCCGGTCGTGCGCAGGCGTAAGCCGAGGAGCGCGTCGCGCCGAAAGCCCCGCATGCCCGAATGGAAGTCGCCGACGGGACTGCCGAAGAATCGACGGCCGAGCGCCGAGAGCACGGGATTGCCGAGGTACCGGTGCAGCGGCGGCATCGCGCCCGGCTCGATCGCGCCCGCGAAGCGGTTGCCCATGACGAGGTCATACCCCTCGCGGAGCTTCGCGAGGTAGCGGCCGGCCTCTGCGAAGTCGTACGACAGGTCTGCGTCGGCCATGCAAACGTACCGACCGCGGGCGGCTTCGATCCCCGCCAGCAGGGCTGCGCCGTATCCAGGCTCGGAGGCGGGGACGACCCTGGCACCTCGCGCCGTCGCGAGCTCGCGCGAGCCGTCGGTCGATCCGTTGTCGGCCACCACGACCTCGCCGTCGACGTCCAGGTCGCGGAGAGCCTTCTGGGCTGCGTCGACGCATGCGCCGACGGTGGCGGCTTCGTTCAGGCAGGGCATGAGGATGGTGAGCTCGAGCTCGCTCAACGGCCGAGCCACCGCGCCGTCACACGCGCGTCGAGCCGCTCGATGCGTCTCCGGCCGACCACGAGGCCCGCGAGCGCGAGCCCGCCGATGACCAGGAGCGGCATCTTCACCGGGGTCGAACGGTACTCGGCCACGATCCGGTGCGAGCCCGCCGGGAGGCTCACGCCGATGACGCTGGGCGAGACCATGAACGTCTGTAGCGGGGTGCCATCGCTCGTGACCGCCCAGTTCGGGTGGTACGTCATCGTCAGCACGAGCGTGGCCGCGGTCGGGCAGCTCGCGGTCAGGCTGACGACGCCCTGTCCGATGCGCTCATCGCTCACCGATGCGCCGTTCGGGCAGCCCGGGAGCGTCGCCCCGCTCGATCCGGCCGGCTGGGCCGGGAACTCGATCCGGATCGCCTGACCGGCGGCGGGTCGCGGCCCGGCGAGCCAGGCCTGCGTCAGGGGCAGGAGGTCGCCGGGCGCAGGAACGCGGACCGTGTCGGCGATGGCGGCGTAGTGCGCGGCCGCGCTCGCTGGAGCCGCGTACAGCGTGTACAGCGGCGTGCGGCGGACCGCTGTGAGGAATGCCGGCAGGGTGCGCGTCGACGGCGCGATGACGTAGGTGACCCCGAGCGCAACGTACTGCGCCTGGTTCGTGGGGTCGAAGTCGAAGACGACGTCGGAATTGAGCGAGGGACCTTGGTACGGGACCTCGAAGGATGGGATCTCGCGGAACGCCAGCAGGTCGCGCATCCTCACCGATCTGAACGGCAGTCCAAAGTCCAGCTGGTCGCCCCAATCTCTGGTCTGACCCGCGTAGACGCGGCCCGACGGCAGCTGCGCCAGCGCGTCGAAGATCGCGCGAGCGTCGGCGTCTCGGTCGATGGCCGCGTTCGTCTGCGCCATCCACGCCCCGTTCAGCGCGTAGTAACCGGCGCGCTCCTGGAGCATCGGCGCGAACAGCAGACAGCAGGCCGCGGTAGCCGCCGCGAGCCGGACCGGGTGACGGCCGGGCTGGACGAGCTCCCACAGCCACGCTCCTCCCGTTCCGATCAACAGGATCGCGGCGACATGCACGCCGCCGATGAACCGGTGGAAGAACAGCTGTCCGTGGAACGGAATGAGGTCGACCGTACCGCCGAGCGTGGGCCGGCCGAAGTAGAGGACCAGCCAGACCGCGAAGAGCGCCAGCGCCAGCAGCGCGGTCCGGGCCTGCGTCACGACCGCCGCCACGATGCCGGCGGCCAGCAGGCCGGTGAGCACCGGCAGCCGGTCGGCATCTAGCAGCTGGCCACCGACCAGCCAGCCGAGGATCGGTCCGGCCCCGAACGAGTCGTACTTGTACGGCTCGAGGTTCGGCGAGGCGTTCAGGTAGTACGACGTCGCGGCGGCCGGGATGAGGAGATATGCGGCGACGACGGCCGCCGCGATGCCGACCAGGCCGAGCCTGACGAGTCGCAGCGGGATCGCGTCGCGAGAGGCGATCACGGCCATCACCCCGGCGCTGACACCCATCATCACCGCGTACAGCAGGTGCGAGAGCATCAGCGCCGCGAGCGCGATCGCTGCCACCGCGTGGCCGCGGCCGCGGTCCATGACGCCTTGCAGGAGCGGGAGCAGTAGGAAGAACACGTGCACCGCGATGAGCTGGGTGAACACGCCGAAGCCCCGCCACACATAGCTGCCGTAGTCGAGTCCGAGAAGCCCGTTAGTGGAAAGCACCGACGAGCTCGCGGCGCCGATGGCCGCCGCGATGCTGCCGAACCTCATCCGGCGCATCGACCAGAGGACGGTCAGCGGCAGGCCGACCAGCAGCACGTAGCGCACCGCGTTGAACACGGTGACGATGTCGACCCGCTCGAGCAGCATCCGATCCACGGCGACCACCGCAAGGTGTGGGAGATGCTGGTAGTACGCGAACTGCGGGAAGCCGAGCTCGAGGTCCGGCACCCAGAAGTCCACGGGGTCCTGGCCGGCGGCGATGGCGTCGTTCGCGCGCCGCACGAACAGCAGATGCGCGGCGTCGTCGTTCACGCTCGGTATCGGGGTGAGCTCGGGGAGCAGCGCGATCGCGGTGAAGGCCATCGGCACCGCGACGAGCAGCGCCAGAACGAACGCTTCCGGACGCGTGACCGCGCGCGGCGCGAGGGGGCGCGCTCGCAGCGCGCGCCGGATCAGCGGGTCGGGCTGGGCGTCGGCGGCTTCGCTGTCGCCGTCGGTGCCGGCGGCTGGGGCAGGCTTGGGTCGAGCTGCATACCGCGCGCGACCTCGGAATCGCCCTCAGCGGTCTTGCCCTGGACGCGAAGGAGGATCCCCAAGTTGTAGTGGGCCGCCGCGTTGTTCGGCTCGACGCTGATGTCCTTCCGATAGAGGTCGACAGCTTCCTGCACCGCGCCAAATGCCTGCCGCACCGCCCCGAGTCCGAAGAGGGCGGGTCCGTAGTTCGGATCCGTTTCGAGCGCGAGCCGGTAATACCCTTCGGCGATGGCAAGCCGGTTCTGCGTGCGGGCGATCTGCCCGAGGTTGTAGAAGGCGAACTTGTTCTTCGGGTCCGTCGAGAGGACCTCGAAGTAGTTCTTGGTGGCCTCGTCGATCTTGTTGGCGTTATGGGCGGCGATGCCCCGGGCGAGGGCGTCCCCGGCGGGGTCGGAGGCCTTGGGGCCGGTCCCGCCGCCGCTGCCGCAGGCAGCCGCAAGGGCTAGGACCAGAGGCAGGACCAACCGGAAGCGGGTAGCCATGCCCATCCACGTGACTGTAGGAGACCCGAACAGGGGTCCGGCTCAGCCTTTCGGGGGATGGAGGTAAACAGGCCGATACCGAGTCTCCCGCGTCCGGGTGAGGAAGCCGGTCGGCGTGCCGAGTACGGTTCGGGCGTGGTGGGAAAGAAGCGCAAGGCCAGCATTCCCGAGGTCCTCGATCCCGACTTCGACCTTACGTCCCGCATCGGCGGATCCGGCCGGACTCGGCCGGAGCCAGCCGCTCCGGAGATCGTCCGTCGGGTCGACGGCCCGATCGAGTCCGATCGGACTGCCCGCGACCGCCTCATGATCGGCGCCAACGAGGCGCCGCCACGCCCCACCATGACCGCGCCGGAAGCGCCGGCCCGCCCGAGGATGATCGGCGAGAACGAGGCCCCGCCGAGCGTCGTCCAGGCTGCCCGTCCGGCAATGATCGGGCTCGAGGCGGCCTACGCCCCGCCAAGCGCATCGGTCGCTTCGGTTCCCGCAGTGCCCGAGCGCGACGCATTCGACTCGGTCGAGCCGCTCATCGCGAAGGTGCGCGAAGCCCCGCTCACCGGGGAGATGGACCTCGTCGTCACCCCCCTCGCGACGCCCGACGACTGGCACCACTTCGAGCTCGCCCTGCGCCGCGTCCCGGGCGTCGGCCCGCTGCGCATCGAGTACTACCGCGCCGGGATCCTCAAGCTGCGCTTGGGCTGGTCCGGGCAGGACCGCTTCGCCCAGGCTGTCGCCACCGTCCCGGGCTACCGGGTCGGCATCCTCGGCGAGGACCGCACGACGGTCCAGATCCGGGTCGCCCGAACCTAGCGACCGCATCCCGGACGGAGCTCCGGCCGTATCGGCCCACCCCCTAAACTCAGCCGATGAAGCAGCCCTCTGGCTCCTTGGAGCAGCGCGCCGCCCGCGTGCTTTCCCCGGTCCTCGGCCACTACACGTGGCTCGAGGTCGATCGCGGCGAGGGAAGCTGGCTGATCACCCGAGACGGCAAGCGCGTGCTCGACCTCACCTCCGGCATCGCGGTGACGCCCGTCGGCCATGCGCATCCAAAGGTGGTTGCAGCGGTCCAAGCGCAGGCCGCGAAGCTGTCGCACATCTGCGCCGGCGTCGCCGCCTACGAGCCGAACATCGCGCTCGCCGAAGCACTCACCGCCATCACACCGCGCGGCCTCGACATGGTCTTCTTTGGCAACTCGGGCGCCGAGGCGATCGAGGGCTCGATCAAGATGTCCCGCCAGATCACCGGTCGCGAGTCCATCATCGTCTTCCGTGGCGGCTTCCACGGCCGGTCCGTGGGCGCCGCGTCGGTCACCACATCGAAGTCGCTGTACCGCAAGGGCTATGGCGCCCTGCTCCCGGAGGTGCACGTCGCCCCGTACCCCTATCCCCTGGACTGCCCGATCACACCCCCTCACGACGCCGAAACGTGCGGCCAGCACTCGCTCGCGGTCATCGAGCAGATGCTCGATCACGACGTGCCCGCCGAGCAGGTCGCGGCGATCCTCATCGAGCCCGTGCTGGGTGAGGGTGGCTACGTGGCGGCCCCCGTCTCGTTCCTGCAGGGGCTTCGGGACCTCGCCACGCGCATCGGCGCGCTCCTCATCTTCGACGAGGTCCAGACGGGCTTTGGGCGGACCGGTGCGTGGTTCGCCGCACAGCGCTTCGGGGTCACGCCCGATGTCATGACCTTGGCGAAGGCCCTCGGCGGCGGCATGCCCCTTGGTGCCATCGTCGCGTCGCGTTCGATGCACGAGCGTTGGAAGACCTCCACGCACGGGTCGACGTTCGGCGGCAACCCGGTGTCGTGCGCATCGGGCCTCGCCACGCTGCAGGTCATCACGGACGATGGCCTCGTTGCGCGCGCTGATCTCGTCGGCAAGATCATCGTCGAGGAGCTCGCACCGCTGCGCCGCGACCCACGCGTGCGCGAGATCCGCACGACGGGCGCGATGGTGGCGATCGAGTTCGCCGACAAGACCGCATCGAAGGCCGCGATACACGGCGCGCTCGAGCGCGACGTGCTCCTCATCACGTGCGGCTCGCACGATCAGGTCGTGCGGTTCATCCCGCCGCTGAACATTGCGGAGGACGACCTCCGTGGCGGGATCCGCGCGTTCGTCCAGGCCGCCCAGACGGACGCCGTCGGAGCCCCCGCCTAGCTTTCCGACCCTCTCTACGGGCCTGTTTCCGGCACCTGCAAATCGTGTCCATTCCGTTCTTGACAAGGGCTGCCTGACGGCGCATGGTTCGCCCCCTGCGCCACTAGATGTTGTGCCAGTCACGTCACCGGACCGATATCTAGTGGTCGCGGCCCCGCGTTGAGGAGGAGACCCGACATGTCGCACGCTTCCGCGCATGCCACGACCCACCAGGATCTGCTCCTTCTATTGCCTCTCCGTCCGTCCGGCGCTCACCGATCCAGCCTGAACACCCACTAGGAGCCCTGAAAATGGCCATTGCCGAGCTACCGCCGCAGTCCGCCCGCCGCGACCACGAGCCCGCGGGGCTCCGGTTCGAGCGCTACTTCACGCGTGACGGGGTCCACCCCTATGACGAGATCGCCTGGGAGGTCCGCGACGCCGTCATCCCCGGCGAGAGCGGGAATGTCTTCGAGCAAAAGGGCGTCGAGGTTCCGGCCTTCTGGTCCATGACGGCGACGAACGTGGTCGCCTCGAAGTACTTCCGCGGCAAGCTCGGCACGCCCGCGCGCGAGACGAGCGTGCGGCAGATGGTCGACCGGGTCGTCGACACGATCACCCGGTGGGGCATCGACAAGGGCTACTTCGGCAGTGGCGACGATGCTGCGATCTTCTCCGATGAGCTGAAGTACCTCATGGTCAACCAGCACGCGTCGTTCAACTCGCCGGTGTGGTTCAACATCGGCGTCCCGGGCGCGCGGGCGCAGGCGGCGGCGTGCTTCATCCTCTCGGTCGAAGACTCGATGGACTCGATCCTCGACTGGTTCAAGACCGAGGGCGTCATCTTCAAGGGCGGCTCGGGATCCGGGATCAACGTCTCGACGATCCGCTCGAGCAAGGAGTACCTGTCGGGCGGCGGGCTCGCCTCCGGACCGGTGTCGTTCATGCGAGGCGCCGACTCGGTCGCAGGGTCGATCAAGTCCGGCGGCACGACCCGGCGGGCCGCGAAGATGGTGGTCCTCAACACGGACCACCCCGACGTGCGCGAGTTCATCTGGTGCAAGGCGAAGGAAGAGCAGAAGGCCTGGGCCCTTGGCGAGCAGGGCTACGACATGGGCCTCAACGGCGAGGCCTGGCAGTCGATCCAGTTCCAGAACGCGAACAACTCGGTGCGCGCGACCGACGACTTCATGCGCGCCGCGTTGTCCGACGAGGACTGGCACCTCAAGGCCGTCGGCAACGGCGAGACCCTCGAGACGGTGAAGGCGCGCCAGCTGCTCCGCGAGATCTCCGAGGCCGCGTGGGCCTGCGGCGACCCGGGCATGCAGTTCGACACGACCATCAACGACTGGCACACCCGGCCGATCAGCGGCCGGATCAACGGCAGCAACCCGTGCAGCGAGTACATGAGCCTTGACGACACGGCCTGCAACCTCGCCAGCCTCAACCTCATGCGCTTCCGTCGCGGGGACGGCGAGTTCGACGGCGAGCGGTTCGCCCGCGCGGTCGACGTCGTCTTCACCGCGCAGGAGATCCTCGTCGGCTCGACCGAATACCCGACCGCGAAGATCACCGCGAACGCGTACGCGAATCGCGAGCTCGGCATCGGCTACGCGAACCTCGGCGCCCTGCTCATGGACCGCGGCCTCGCATACGACTCGGACGAGGGTCGGGCATACGCCGCCGCGATCACGGCCCTCATGACCGGCGAGTCATTCGCCCAGTCCGCGCGCATGGCCGGCGTCGTCGGGCCGTACGACAACTACCAGAAGAACCAGGCGGGGCACGACCGCGTCATGGAGATGCATCGCCTGCACGCGTACCGGATCCGCGACGAAGTGGTCCCGGCCGACCTGCTGAGCGTGGCACGGCAGGCGTGGGACGACGCGGTCACGATCGGAACGGCCAACGGCTACCGGAACGCGCAGGCCAGTGTGCTCGCGCCGACCGGAACGATCAGCTTCATGATGGATTGCGACACGACCGGCGTGGAGCCGGACATCGCGCTCGTGAAGTACAAGAAGCTCGTCGGCGGCGGGATGCTGAAGCTCGTCAACCAGACCGTCCCCTCCGCGCTCTCCAAGCTTGGCTACACGGAGAGCCAGGTCAGCGCCATCACCGCGCACATCGAGACCACCGGCACCATCGAAGGCGCCCCGGAGCTTGCGGACCGCCACCTCTCCATCTTCGACTGCGCGTTCAAGCCGCAGAACGGCACGCGGACCATCTCGCACATGGGCCACATCAAGATGATGGGCTCGGTCCAGCCGTTCATTTCCGGCGCGATCAGCAAGACCGTGAACCTGCCGGAGACGGCGACGGTCGAAGACGTGATGGACGCCTACGTCGAAGCCTGGAAGCACGGCGTGAAGGCCATCGCGGTCTATCGCGACGGCAGCAAGAAGGTCCAGCCGCTGTCGACGGGCAAAGAGACCTCCAACTCGAAGAAGGAGGCCGTCGCCGCGGTGACGGAGACCGTCATCGTGGCGCGCCCCCGCCGCCGGCTCAACGACACGCGCGCTTCGCTGACCCACAAGTTCACGATCGAAGGGCACGAGGGCTACATCACCGTCGGCCTCTTCGATGACAACACCCCGGGTGAGATCTTCGTCACGATGGCGAAGGAAGGCTCGACGCTCTCGGGGATGATGGACGCCTTCGCCACGAGCATTTCGCTCTCGCTCCAGTACGGCGTCCCGCTCGCGCACCTCGTCGAGAAGTTCGCGCACATGCGCTTCGAGCCGTCCGGGTGGACCGGCAACTCCGAGCTTGGATTCGCAAAGTCCATCGTCGATTACGTGTTCCGGTGGATGGGCTACCGGTTCCTCTCGACCAACGAGAAGCTCGCGATCGGGCTCGTCCACACGAGCGAGATCGTCGATCCCGCGCCGCAGCTCGAGCTCCTCAGCAAGGCCGTCTCGATGGCAACGACCGTGGCGCCGACCCAGGAGACGACCTGGACCGAGCCTCCGGCCCCGCGCCGCATGAATTCGACTCCCGACGCACCGCCCTGTCCGCGCTGCGGCTGGCTGACCGTTCGCAACGGCACCTGCCACAAGTGCGAGAACTGTGGCGAGACCACGGGGTGCAGCTAGCACCCCCTTACTGAGTCAGGCCCTGGCCGGCCCGCCCGTCGGCCAGTACGCCTTTCGGCCCGGCGGTTCCTGCTCCCCTGGACCGCCGGGCCGTTCTCTTTTCAAGCAGCTCGGCGCGTCGGCTTCGCCTCCGCGCGTCGCCACGGGCTCAGGGCTGGTGGGCGCTCCCGGCCGGGCGAAGCCCGACCGGGAGCGTCTTCCACCGGGTCTCCCGAGGGTTCGGTGGCGTAGGACTGAAATCCCTCTTTCGGACGGAGCGATCGTCGTGTAACACCTGGGTAACAACGGACCGGCCGCTCGGTCGGAAGCCCGGCGGTACGAGTTGTGCGTTATAGAAAGTGTGACGCGCGGCAGGGGAACCTGCCGCATCGTCACGTAGATTTGGCGGACTGGAGGCTCACGTAGTGGCAGTCATCGCGAAAGAGAGCGTTGGGTACACCGCGCGGATCCCGTGGAAGCGCGCGCTCGGGCCGGTGCTCGGGCTCGCATCGCTCTGCGTGCTCGGCGGCGCCGTCGTCGTGGCCTTCGCTGACCGCGCGCTGCCGCGCGTCGAAGTCGGCGGCGTCGACGTCGGCACGATGCCCTCTGCCGAGCTGCGCGATCGATTGGTCGAAGAGGTCGCCCGGCCATGGGCTGCCTCGAGCGTTGTCGTGCAGGGCCCGGATGGCCGCACCTGGGCGACGACGAATGCCGCGCTCGCGATCGCGCCCGATATCGATCGCGCGGTCGCTGATGCGCTCTCCTACGGGCACACCGGCTCACTGACCCAGCGACTGGCCGCGTGGGCCGAGGCGCTCCGCGGGCACGCCACGGTGCCCTTCGCGATGCGCGCGGACGCCGCGACGGTCGACGCTTGGATCCGCACTGTCGCGG
>JBBQZK010000063.1:0-14875 GCA_038207785.1 Candidatus Limnocylindria bacterium
GCCGACGAGCAGCGCGGCCTCCGGCGCCTCGCCGACGAGCTAATCCAGAAGGGCGACGACGCGCGGCACAACCTCACGGAAGCGAACCTTCGCCTCGTCGTGTCGATCGCGAAGAAGTACATCGGTCGCGGCATGAGCTTCCTCGACCTCATCCAGGAAGGGAACATCGGCCTCATCCGCGCGGTGGAGAAGTTCGACTACCGCAAGGGCTACAAGTTCTCGACGTACGCGACGTGGTGGATCCGTCAGGCCATCACGCGCGCGATCGCCGACCAGGCGCGCACCATCCGCATCCCGGTCCACATGGTCGAGACGATCAACAAGCTCATCCGCGTGTCCCGTGGCCTGCTCCAGGAGCTGGGCCGCGAGCCCACCGCGGAAGAGATCGCCGAGCGGATGCTGATCACCGCCGACAAGGTCCGCGAGATCGTGAAGGTCTCGCAGGAGCCGGTCTCGCTCGAGACACCCATCGGCGAGGAAGAGGACTCCCACCTCGGCGACTTCATTCCCGATAACCAGGCGCTCGCGCCGTCGGACGCGGCGTCACACAAGCTGCTCAAGGAGCAGGTCGAGAGCGTGCTCGAGGGCCTCACCGGCCGCGAGCGGCGCGTGCTGCAGCTGCGATTCGGTCTCGAGGACGGTCGCACCCGCACGCTCGAAGAGGTCGGCCGCGAGTTCAACGTGACCCGTGAGCGTATCCGTCAGATCGAGGCGAAGGCGCTCCGCAAGCTGCGGCATCCGAGCCGCTCGCGCAAGCTCAAGGACTATCTGGAATAGGACGCGGCGGAGCCGCCGATCGGGCGGCTCCGCGTTCGTTCAGGCCTTGGCCTCGCCCCAGCGCTCGTAGCTCACGATCTCAGCCAACGGCTTGCGGCCGCCCGCGCGCGGGTTCGGACGCGGATCGTGGATCGAGGTCGGCCGGCCGATCGCGACCATCGAGCGCGCCATCCGCTCCGCGGGGATCCCGAGGATCCGCTTCGCTTCGGCCTGGTGAGCCTCTTCGCCGAACCATGCCGTACCGCCGCCGAGTCCCAGCGAGTGGGCCGCGATGAGCAGGCGCTCGGTCACGCGGCCCTCGTCGTAGGCCTCGCTCGCGCCCGGACCGTCGAGCACGATCGCGATCGCGAGCGGCGCGCCGGCGAGCCAGTTGATGTTCGGGCGCAGCTGGCTGATCTGCCGCAGGGCCTCGCGATCGCGCACGACCACGAAGTGCCACGGCTGCGTGTTCTTCGAGCTGCCGCTCCAGCGTGCGACCTGGAGGAGCTGCGTGATGACATCGTCCCCGACGGGGTCGGGCGCGTACTGGCGGATCTGGCGGACGGTACGGAGCGTTTCGATCATGTGCCGAGCATATGGCCGCGGGCCGTGGCACCATCCGAGCCGTGAGCGTGGACCAAGGCGAGCTCGAGCGCCTGGCGTCGGCACTGCGCCTTGCGAGCTCGGCGCTCGAGGAGGCCCTCGAAGCCGCCGAGAATCTTGGGAACTTCGATCATCGCTTCGACGTGCCCCGCGCGCTGGGCGGCGCGCAGCGGCTCATCGGGAACGCGGAGGAGGCCGTCGCCGCCGCGCGCGAGGTGCGCTAGGGCCTAGCTCGGCGTCGCCTCGACGCTGATCGCGACGTTCCCCTTCAGCGCCTTTGAGACCGGACAGTTCTCCTTTGCGTCCTCAGCCACGGCCCGGAGCTTCTCCGCGTCGCCGTTGGGCGCCTGCGCGCGTACGGCGAGCGCGCTGGAGAGCACCGCGTTCCCACCTTCGGGCTTCGGTCCGAAGGTGACCGTCGCGGTCACGGTGATGACCGGGTCCGCGACGCCAGCCTTCGCAAGGCGCGCGGAGAAGGCCATCGCGAAGCAGCTTGCGTGTGCGGCCGCCATCAGCTCTTCCGGGCTGGTCGCACCGGCGCTACCGGTGCCTTCGGTGCGCTCCTTCCAGCTGGTCGGTGCCTTGCGCAGCGTTCCGCTGTTGGTGGACACATCGCCTGCGCCGGATGAGAGATCGCCCCGCCAGGTGGCCGTGGCCTTGTGGGTCGTCGGCATCGTGCCCTCCGTCGTGTCTGATCGCAGCGCAGGCTACTGCCTCCACCGGACCTCCGCCGGAAGCGAGTCCTCGAGCATCGGCTCGAGCACACGCACGTACTTCGCGAGAATGTCGACCACGTGCGCGCTGAATCGCTCGTCGAATTTCTGCAGCGGGATCGGCTCCCAGATCCGGGCCCAGCCCTTGTCCCAGCTCTCGATGCGCGCGTCAGGGAGCCGGCGCCCGATCGCCTTCGCGCGGCCACGCAGCGCACCGAGCAGCAGCTGATTCGTGAATGGGTCGCTCTCGAAGTGCAGACCGAGCTCGATGACCTTGCGCTGCATGTAGACGCCGCACTCGTAGTGCAGATCCTTGTTGCCGAACCAGAGCTTCACCATCCAGCCCGTGGCAAGGTGATGGGGAGGCGCCGCGCCACCGAGCGCCGCGCCGACCGCACGCGGTAGGTCTTTGCAGAAGCTCTGGCGGGTTGCCATCAGGTGATGCCCATCGTGGCGCTCGCACTAGAATGAGTCCATTCCGGCGTAGCGCAACGGTAGCGCAGAGGACTGTTAATCCTTTGGTTGGAGGTTCGAATCCTCCCGCCGGAGCCCGTTCATGCACCCCACTTTGGTACGCTCCCGTGAGCACCGAAGGGGGAGGGACCATGCTCCGAACCGTCGCGGCCTATCAGCCGCGGCCCTGGGTCCTTCTCGCGTCCGTGTTCTGCGTCACGCTGCTCTTCGGATTCGTGACCCAGGCCGCAGGCAGCCTGTACCTCCGGTGGACCGCGGACCCAATCATCCTCCACTACCGCACGACGCTCTCGTACACCTCGGCCATCGTCGGCGATGCGTTCCTGTTGCCGATCGTCAACCTCTTCATCGTGAGCCAGCTCGCGCTCTGGCGGCGCAGGCCGCATGTCGCGGAGGTCACGGGCGCGGTGCTCGGCGGGGCGGTCATCACGCTTGGCGTGCACCTGTATCAGGCGACGCACGCGCTCCTCAACTGGACGATGACCCAGCCCTACTCCTGGACGCCCCTCGGGTACGTGCACGCGGCCTTCATGTTCAGCGAGCTATCGCTGGTGCTGTTCTTCTGGGGTCAGGTCGCGCAGGTCGCGCGCGAACAGCCGCGGGCGATCTTCTCGCACCGCATCGCGATCATCGTCCTGTGTTCGCTGTTCTTCATGCGTCTCCTGCTCGGCGACTACGGCTACTTCGCGTAGCTATCGGATCCCCGTGTCGGCGTGCAGCTCGACGTCGGTGAACTGACCGGCGACCACGTTGATCGTCGGCGATCGCAGCGCCGGTAGCCCGTTCTTGGATCGCAGCGTGTAGGTACCAGGTGCCACGCTCACACTGAACGTGCCCGCCGCATCTGTGGTGAATGTCGCGGCGATCGCGGTCCCGTTGATGACCTCGACGGTCATGGCCACTGGCCGGTCGGGGCATGGACTGTCGAGCCGCGCAGGGCCTGGGCAGGCTGGCCCCGCGAAGATCGTCCCGCGGATGCCGGAGGACGCCGCGCCGGGTGCCGCGCATGCCGCGACCACCAATACCAGCAATGCGAGCATCCGCATGGGATAGGAACGACTGCCGGGCCGGTCAGGTTCCGTAGATCTTCCCCGGGTTCAAGATGCCCTTCGGATCGAACGTGTCTTTGACCTTCTGCATCACATCAAGCGCGGCGCCGTGCTCGAGGCGCATGTACTGCTGCCGGACGGCGCCGGTCCCGTGCTCGCCGGTGACGGTCCCGCCGACGGCGACGGCGAGCCGGTGCAGGCGGTCGGCGAGCTCGTCGGCGCGCTTCACCTCGTCGGCGTTCGCCGGGTCGATGAGGATCGCGGAATGGACGTTCCCGTCGCCGAAGTGGCCGTAGAAGATGACGGCGATCCCGAGCGACGCGGCGATCTCCCGCGCGGTCCGGATGGTGCGCGGGATCTCCGAGAGCGGCACCGCGAGGTCCTCTCCGGCGAAGATCCGGTGCTTGTCCGGGTGCATGAGTGCGGAGGCGGCGGCCATCCCGCTGCGCGCAGCCCACAGCTGCTGGATCTCGGCCTCGCGCTCGGCGAAGCGGGTCGTCGTCGCGCGCTTCTTGATGATGCCGTCGACGTAACGCACGGCGGACGCGACGTAGTCGGGAGTGCCCTCGACCTCGATGAAGAGGACGGCTTCACCGTCAGGCAGGCCAAGGTCCGGCCGGTACCGCTGGATGGCCTCGACCGCGCTGCGGTCGAGCAGCTCGGCGGTGGACGGCAGGATGCCCGCGGCGAAGAGGTCATCGAGCGAGAGCACGGTGTCGTCGACGCTCGCGTACGCGGCCAGACAGACGGCCCGCGCGGCCGGCTTCGGCTGCACCCGTAGACGGAGGCGCGTCAGGATGCCGAGCGTGCCCTCCGACCCAACGAACAGCTTGGTCAGATCGATGCCGCTCGAGGACTTGAGGGCCTTGCTGTGCTCGCCGCCGGTCACGATGACCGATCCGTCGGCCAGAACGACCTCCACACCGAGGACGTATGCGGAGGTGGTGCCCCAGCGCACCGCATGCGGGCCGCTCGCGTTGTTCGCGACCATTCCGCCCAGCGTGCATGCGCGCCCGCTTCCGGGGTCCGGTGGGAAGAACAGGCCCCGCTCACCAAGGGCGACCTGGAGATCGGCGAAGACGAGGCCGGGCTCGACCACTGCCTGCAGGTTCGGACGGTCGATCTCGATGATGCGTCGCATCCGGGCGAAGGAGACGACGATCCCGCCGCGCGCGGCCACCGCGCCGCCGGTCTGCCCCGTCCCGGCGCCCCGGGGGACGATCGGTGTGCCGGTGTCCGCGGCGACCCGCATCGTCGCTGCGACCTCCGCCGTCGTCTCGGGCACGACGACCACGTCCGGCCGGTGCCGCATGCGGAGGGACCAGAAGGACGCGTCGTATGCGTACGGTTCGAGGGTGGCCGGATCGTCGATCACCCGGTCGGCGGGCAGCACGGCGCGCAGTCGCGCGACGACGGCGTTCGCGGTCTGCACGGGCATGCGGACCCGTATCGTAGGACTCATCTCGACGCAGACCGCCCCCATCGTCCGGTCATCTCACGTACGCGAGGCCGACCTCGCGACGTGCATCTCGTGCGGCCTGTGCCTCAACGACTGTCCGACCTATCGCGTGCTCGACGACGAAGCGGACTCGCCCCGCGGGCGGGTGCAGCTCATCCGCCAGATGGTGTCCTCCGACGGACCGGTCGACGAGACGATCGCGGGGCACCTCGAGGCGTGCCTGGTGTGCCGGGCGTGCGAGACCGCATGCCCCTCGGGTGTGCCGTTCGGCCGGATCATGGAGGCCGCCCGCGAGGACCTCCGCGAACGCGAGCGGCCTCGTGCCGTTGCCGGAGCGATGCGGCGGATCGGCCTCGGCACGGTCGTGGACCAACGGCGTTTGCGCATCGCGACGCGGCTGCTGGATCTCTATGTCCGGAGCGGCGCGCAGCGCGTGGCGCGCGCCTCGAGGCTCCTCCCGAAACGCCTACGGGAGATGGAGTCGCTCGCGATGAAGGCCGAAGGAGGGCCGTATGCGCCGGTCGAGCGTGACGGCGCCACCGCGTCCTTCTTCGCCGGCTGCATCATGCGTACGGCCTTCGGCGACACCGAACGGGCGACCGTGCGGATGCTCGAGCGGAACGGTGATCGGGTCACCGCGTGCAAGGAGCAGACGTGCTGCGGCGCGCTGCACGCGCACGCCGGCGATGGCGACACGGCACGGGCCCTCGCGCGCCTCAACATCGACGCCTTTTCCGGCCTGGACGGGCCGATCGTCGTGAACGCCGCCGGCTGCGGCGCGCAGCTCAAGGCCTACGGCGAGCTGCTGTCCGGCGATGCGGCCTGGCGGGAACGGGCCGCCGCGTTCAGCGGCCGCGTCCGAGACGCCTCGGAGGCGGTGCGTCCCGATGCGGTCGGAGCCAGCGCGCCGCGGCCCGTGCGCGTCGTCTACCAGGACGCCTGCCATCTCGCGCACGGGCAGCGCATCCGCCGCCAGCCGCGAGCGCTCCTCGAGGCGATCCCCAACGTGACGGTCGTCGCCATCGCCGACCCGGAACGGTGCTGCGGGAGCGCGGGGATCTACAACATCACGCACCCCGAGGTCGCCGGCGAGCTGCAACGCCAGAAGGTGCAGGCGATCCTCGCGGCGAAGCCGGACATCGTCGTTTCAGCGAACCCCGGATGTCTGCTCCAGGTGGCGGCTGGGCTACGCGCCGCCGGGTCGGATGTTCCAGTTGTGCATTTGATGCGGTTTTTGGACGATCCCGGCGCTAGCTTGGGCGCTTTGCGGGTCTGACGGCGGCGACCGACACAGGATGCCCGCGATATGCGAAAATGGACCTACCGAATGAGCGTTTCTCGTAGCACCTACCGCCACCGTCTCAGCTCCGAAGATGTCCGCAAGGGCCGGATCCTCATCACGAAGGATGCGTGGAAGCTGTTCCCCGAGCCTGGTGCGCCCGTGCACCTGCGTATCGGGGCGCGCCGCTTCGACGCGGAGATCCAGGCCGAAAAGTGCATGTGCGTCCCCCCGGAGCACGAGCATCTGCACCTGTTCTGTAAGGATCTGAAGGGCCAGAGCGGCTTCAAGAACGGCGCCCTCGTCGTGATCGCCAAGGATTCGGACGGGGGCTACCGCTTCGTCGAAGAGCGCGGGTAACATCGTGACGATGGCCGGTCCGTCGTACATCCTGGTCCACGTCTTCGGGACCGTCCGCGACGAGCTCGACCGCGCGGATCGCGGCAAGCGCAGCTACTCCGGCTGGCTCCGCGAGTTCGTGTCGGACACGCCGCAGAAGCTCACCGAGATCGCCCGGCTCGTCGATCTGCTCACCGAGAACGGCTGGAACCTCGTCGGCTCGCCGTACGACTGCGACGTGATGCTCGAGCGCGCCGTCGATCGCGCCGGCGCGGAGCAGGAGCTCCGGCGGGCCGAGATTTGGGATCGCCTGTTGCACGTGTGCTCGGCGGACGACGACGGGCACGCGATCTGGCGCGCGCACCCCGAAGGCAAGACCGAGCGGCCGCGCCGCCGCCGCCGCGTTCGCCGGCCACCGACCAGCAGAGAACAAGGCTCCTAGCGCGCCGCACCCCCTCGGAGACGAGCTCACCGAGCTCCACGTCCACCTGGGCGGCGCGGTCGATCCTGCTGCGATGTGGGGCATCGCGCACGCCCAAGGCATCCGTCTTCCCACCAAGGATTACTGGGAGTTCGTCGATCTCATCACGGTGAACCCGAAGCGCAGGAAGTCGTTCGAGGATTTCCTCGACCTCTATCACTGGACGGAGCTGATCCAATCGAGCCCCATCGCCGTGGAACAGTCGGTGTACGCCGTCATCGGCGGGGCATATCGCAAGGCCAACATCACGACGCTCGAGCTGCGCTACAACCCTCTGAAGCGCAACCGTGGCGGCGAGCAAGACCTCGACCACATCATCATGGCCTCGATCCGCGGGCTCGACCGCGCGGCGCTGGAGTACCCGGTGCAGGTCGGGCTCATCTTCTGCCTCGACCGCACGTTCAGCTACGCGATGAACGAGATCGTCGTCGACAAGGCCATCCAGTACCGCAAGCGCGGGATCATCGCGATCGACATCGCCGGCCCGAAGGATCCGGACTTCAAGTACGCCGACTACGCCGCGCTGTTCAAGAAGGCTCGCAAAGCGGGTCTCGGGATCACGGTCCACGCGGGTGAGGACGAGGATTGGGAATCGGTCGACCTGGTCCTCACGCATCTGGAGCCCGATCGGATCGGCCACGGGATCCACGCCGCGCAGGACGCCGGCCTCTGCAGACGGCTCGCGGAGCGGGGGATCCACCTCGAGATCTGCCCGTCTTCGAATCTCGATACGAAGGTCGTCCGCGATCTGGACGAGCTCCGGGAGTTCATCGCGGTGTTCCGCAAGCACAAGGTGCACTTCAGCTTCAACACCGACGGTCCCGAGATGCTGCAGACGACGCTGCGCGACGAGCTCAAGCTCGCGGTCCGCGCCAACCTCGTCTCCCGCGACGAGCTCGCGCAATGCGGCGAGTGGGCGCTCGATGCGTCGTTCCTGAAGCCCTCGTGATCGACCGGCAGCGCCGAGCGTGGCTCAGGCTCGTGATCATCGTGGCGGCAGCCGCGCTCGGCGAGACGGTGGGCCTGTGGCAGCGGCTGCCGTTCAGCGACACCCTGCTCCCGCTGCTGTTCGGAGCCGCGGCCTTCTACCTGACGATGGGCCTCGGCGCACCGCGCTACCGCCGCGACGGGAACGTGCGCTACTGGCGCGGACGCAAGATCGACGACAACTGACCTCGCCCGCACCGATGGCCTATTTGCCGCCTTCGTCTTTCGCAGCCACAGCCGACGCTCCGCCCGGCGTCACCGATCCGGGCTTCACGCCCGGCTCAGCCCCGAAGGACGCCGCTCGCAGGAGATCCATCTCCGCGGGGTTGTCGTGACGCATCACGAACGGCGCGAGCGCCCAGACGAGGGTGCGCAGCGCCTCGGGCTCTGGGTTGGTCTTGCCGAAGCGATCCGTCACGAAGTCGAGGAAGGTGTTCGGGCCCACGAGGAGCTTGACCTCCTGACGGTGCGTCGCGCCCGGCGGCGCGCACGCGATGTGCGCGAGCGTGAAGTCACGCTCGCCCCGCGCGTCCGCTGTCCACGTGACGATCGCGTCGCGCGGCTCGACGGCGGCCTTGCATACATCGCACAGCAGGTCGTACTCGGTCATGCCGCATCGACGATAATCGGACCGAGATGACGGAGCGGTATGGCAGCTGGGGCAAGGTGCTGCGCGTCGACCTGACGGCGGGTACGACGTCGGTCGAGGAGATGGACGAGGCCGCGTTCCGGCGCCACCCCGGTGGCCGCGCCCTGATCGCCCACTACCTGTTGACCGAGCTGCCGAAAGGCGCCGAGCCGCTCGGCCCGGAGAACATCCTGATCTTCGCGATGGGCGTGCTCACCGGCACGCCCCTGTCCGGCGCATCGCGCCACTCGGTGGGCGCGAAGTCGCCCCTGACCGATGGCTTCGGCGAGGCGGAGGTCGGGGGCTTCTGGGGCGCCGAGCTCAAGCGGGCCGGTTGGGACGCGATCGTGGTCACCGGAGCGGCGAAGGCGCCGGTGTACCTCTGGATCAAGGACGATCAGGTCGAGATCCGGGACGCGTCGCACCTGTGGGGCCTCGAGATCATGGACACCGAGGAGCGTCTCAAGGCGGAGGTCGGCGAGCGTCTGGCCCGCGTGTGCGAGATCGGTCCGGCGGGCGAGAATCTCGTGCGCATCGCCGGGATCGTCAATGACTACAAGGACATCGCCGGCCGCGCGGGCCTCGGTGCGGTCATGGGCAGCAAGAAGCTCAAGGCCATCGTGGTGAAGGGCTCGCGGAGCGTGCCGCTACACGACGCGGCCAAGGTCAAGGAGATCGGCCGGTGGGTCGCCGACACGCTCCAGGAGAACCATTGGGCGTTCCACAACTTCGGCACCGGCATGGGACTCGACGGGTACACCCGCGTGGGCGGCATGGCGGTCCGCAACTACAACGGCGGGCCGTTCGAGGGCGCGGCGGAGATCAGTGCGGAGGCGCTCGTTGAGAAGGGCTACCGCGTCAAGATGGAGGCCTGCTGGGCCTGCTCCGTCCGCTGCAAGAAGGTCGTCAAGATGGAGCAGCCGTACCAGATCGATCCGAAGTACGGCGGTATCGAGTACGAGTCCATCGCCGCGCTCGGCGCGGACTGCGCGGTCGACGATCTTGCCCTGATCTCGAAGGTCAACGAGCGCTGCAACGCCCTCGGCCTCGACACCATCTCGCTCGGCGCGACGGTCGCGTGGGTCATGGACCTTCGCCAGCGCGGCATCCTGCCGGATGCCGAGCTCGACGGCCAGGCGGTGGAGTTCGGCAACGGGAAGGCCGTACTGGCGTCGCCCGACGCGGTGGCCTTCCGGCGCGGCCTGGGCGACATCCTGGCCGAGGGCTCCGTACGCGCGGCCAGGACCCTGGGTGGGGCTGAATACCTCACCGCGGTGCGTGGTCAGGAGCTCGCGATGCACGATCCCCGGCAGCGCACCGAGTACGGCAAGCAGGTGCGCGTGAGCTACGCGACGAGCCCGACGGGCGGCGACCACATGAACTCCAACCTGCCGTCGCGTTCGGCCAAGAACACCGTCGGGATGTGTTTCTTCCTGCGCTACGACGATCCGAAGCTGGCGGACATCGTGAATGCGGTCACAGGGTGGGGCCTGGACGCCGACGGGCTCACGGCCATCGGCGAGCTGTCGCTGACGCTCGCGCGCCTGTTCAACAACCGCGAGGGATTCTCGGCCGCTGACGACAAGCTGCCGGAGCAGGCGATGAAGCCACATACGTCGGGCGTGCTCTCGCGCGTCCGGCTCGATCCGGACGACGTCGCGGAGCAGGTGCGCGCGTACTACCGGAGCCGCGGGTGGTCCGACGACGGGATCCCGAAGCCGGACACGCTCGAGAAGCTCGGGATCAGTGAGTACGCCCGAGCCTGAGTACGACTTCCCGCCGCTCGCGGAGGCGGACCTCCCGCTGATCCGGCAATGGCTCCTCGAGCCGCACGTGCGCCGCTGGTGGGCGGACCCGCCCCGCGACACCTACCCCGATGACGAGCTGGAGAAGTACCGGGAGCGGCTTCGCGGCGAAGGCGATCCGACGGACATCTTCGTCATCCGGCATCGCGGCAGCCCGATCGGCTTCATCCAGAGCTACCGCATCGACGAGTACGACGAGTACGGCCGCGCGCTCGCGCTCGAGGTGCCGAGCGCCGGTATCGACCTGTTCATCGGCCGGCCGGCGGAGATCGGGAAGGGTCATGGCGCGCGGCTCATCCGGGAATTCCTCCGCGACGTGCTGTTCGCGCGCTACGACGTCGCCGAGTGCGTGATCGGGCCATCGGTGAAGAACGCCAGCGCGATCCGCGCGTACGAGAAGGCCGGCTTCCGGTTCTTCAAGGATGCGCAGGTCCCCGACGAGCCTGACCCCGAGCACCTCATGCGCATCCGCCGTGATGAGGTGTAGCTCGACGGGTCGCCCGCCCGGGTGATCTACAGCAGGCCCATCAGCTTCCACACCGGCACGCTCGCGGCGATCGCGACGAAGCGCACGAGCGTGAGCGCCGCCCCGATCTTCGTGCCCTGGCGATCGTCGAAGGCCAGGCCGCCGGTCGCCTCGCGCGCGACGAGATACTCGAGGCCCTGATAGGGGAGCACCCAGATGTTCGCCGCGAGCAGCACGACGAGTCCGGCGAGCCACGGCGAGATCCCGAGCTGCGGCGCAGCGGGCACGACCGCGAGCGCGAGGAGGAGCATCGTCGGCCGGCTGGGCAGGACGAAGCGCAACAGGATCGTGGCCGCGGCGATCGCGATGAGCACGAGGCCCGGGTCACCGAGCGCGGACGTGCGCTCCACGAGACCGGCCGCGACCCACCGATCGACGTGCGTCGCCTGCATCACGTTTCCCGATCCGAGCAGTGCGCCGAACAGCATCAGGAAGCCCCAGTCGATGCCCGTGCGGAATCGTTCCCGGTCGAGCGCACCGGCGGTGACGACGACGAGCGCGGCGAGCGCGAGCCACGCCGGCTCGATGTTCAGGATCGGCTGCGCGATGAGGCCCGCGAGCAGCAGCACAGCGGCGGCGATGGCGATGCGCTCGCCGCGTGACAGCGGTCCGAGGATCCGCTGCTGGCGCCGCGTCGCGTCCTGCATGCGCGTCGCGGCCCGCTCCGGCCGGAACAGCAGGAGCAGCGCGGCTGTCGCACCGGCGAGACACAGAAGGCCGACCGGTGCGGCGGCGCCGAGCCAGCCGAGCCACGAGAAACGCGCGCGGTCCGCGGCTGACAGCAGCTGCACGACGAAGAAATTCGTCGCGAGCCCGGTGAGGAAGATGCTGGAGAAGTACCAGTAGCCGACGAGCCCGCCGAAGGCGAGGCGCGCACTGCCGTTGCTCCGCGGCTCGTATCCGAGGGACTGCCCGATCTCGCTCGCGATCGGCATGATCGCCGCCACTCGGGCCACCGACAGCGGAACGAGCGGCGTGACGAGCACGCCGCCGAACAGGAGCGCGAAGAGCTGTCCGGTCGCGGTCGCCGGGAACACCCGAAGCAGCTGGAGTGCGGCGCGGAACAGGAGACCGGTGCGCGCCATCCCGGCGGCGAGCGCGAGCGCCCCGAGCGCGAGCAGCCATGACGAGCTCGCGAACCCGCTGAACGCGACCGGGAGCGTCACGAGTCCTGTCGCGCCCCAGGCCGCCGCGAGGGCGAGGGCCACTGCGAAATCGGGCACGGGCTCCGCCAGCCAGGCGATGGCCGCGCCAAGGAGCACGAGCACGACGCGCCATCCCGGCGCCTCCAGTCCTGAGGGCGGCGTGATGTTCCACAGCAGTGCCGGCAGCGCCATCGCCGCGACGGCGCCGGCGATCCGCGTCCGGCGGGGGCCCGCGCGCCGCTCCTCGCGCGCCCGCTCTTCCGGCCGCCGCTCGGGCTCGGGCGCGCCGACGTACTCGCGTGAGCGTCGATCGACCGCATCGGCGAGCGCGGCCGCGACGGCGAGGGCGATCTGGGGCCGGTCCCGGACGAGCCCCTCGAAGCGCGCACGCGGGAGCCGCCACGCGAGCACGTCGGTGATCGCCCGAGACGTCGCCGTCCGCCGAGCGAGCAGCATCCCGAGCTCGCCGAAGTGGGTCGGGCCGGTCACTTCGCGGAGGGACACTTCGCCATCCGGCGATGCGACGGTGATCGCGACCGTGCCGCGCTCCAAGAGATACAGGGCGTCGCCCTGACTGCCCTCCTCTGCGATGACCTGACCCGGGCGGGCCCGCACCTCCTCGAGCGCGCCAAGGAGCCGCGCGAGATCCACCCGTTCGAGGCCGCGGAAGAAGGGCACGCCGCGCAGGAGATCGGCGACCGGATCGGTCTCGAGCGTTCTCACGCGCGGCAGTATGCGATGGCGCAGACTCGGGGCGTGCGGATCCTGCTCACGGGCTTCGAGCCGTTCGCCGGACGCGGCGTCAATCCGTCCTGGGAGGCCGCGCAGCAGCTGCAGGGCGTGGTCGTTGGGCCGGCCCGCATCGACGTGCTGCGCGTGCCGGTCGTATGGCGCGATTCGGTGGCCACGATCGTCCGCGAGCTCGAGCGGGAGCCGGCGGACGGCCTGATCGTCGGCGGACTCTCATTCGGACGGCCGGCGATCAGCGTCGAGGCCCTCGCGCACGCCCTCGGCGACGTGCCGTGGCAGGCCGACAACGCGGATCGTGCGCTTTCTGCGGAGCGATCCGACGGGGACGACCACGGGCCGCACGCGCTGTTCGCGACCGCGCCCGTCCGCGCGATCGCGCAGGCGATCAACGCTGCGGGCATTCCGGCCCACCTCTCATGGGACGGCGGCGCCTATGTGAGCAACGCGACGCTCTATGGCGCGCTGCGCCATGCGGCCGATCATGGTCTGCGCCTTCCGACCACGTACCTGCACGTCCCGGGCACCCCGGAGATGACCACGGGGACCGCGACACCGTCCCTGCCGCTCGAGCTCATCGTCACGGCGTTCCGCATCGCGTGCGAGGTCATCGCCACGCACTCCGGACCGGACGCCGTGCTCCGACGGTGGCCGAGCGCGATGGCGCCGTTAGCGCGCTAGGAACGTCCCGACGGCTGCGGCGACCTCATCGGCCGCGTCGCCGATCAGCTGATGCTTGGCCCGAACGGTCTGCACCTCGAGGAAATCCGCGAGCTCGTATTTGTAGCGCTCGATCTGGTCGGGGGTGACGAGCGGCGACTCCGCGCCGACGATCAGCAGGGTCGGCAGCCGCAGGCTCGCGAACGCCGGCGGCGGGGTCGTGAGCTCGCTGTAGATCGTGATCGCGGCCGGGCGGGAGAACGGGAGCCGCAGCCGGCCGTCGGGTCCTCCGACCAGATCCTCGGCCCAGATGTCCCAGTGCTCGCGCGGCGCATACGGCGTGAGGCGGAGATCGATGCGCGCGTGGATGGCCTCCTCCGTCGAGCCATACGACGTGTCGGTCAGCAGGCCGTCCGTGATCTCCAGGGCTCGCTGCGCATCGACGCGCAGCGCAGGATCGAGCAGCACCAGGCGCTCGATCCGCGAGCGGTCGGCCGCGAGGAGCTCGACCGCCACCCGGCCGCCGAAGCTGAATCCGATGAACGGGGCCCGGGAGATCCCGCGCGCATCGAGCGTCTCCCGGAGGTCCCGCAGGTGGGCAGAGAGGTCCCACGGTGGCTCCTGGGGTGAGGCGCCGTGGCCCCGGAACGCCGGCGCCACGAAGTGGAAGGCCGGCAGGCGATGCGCGAGGCGCCGGAAGACGTTCGGCGAGCCGGTGACGCCGTGCAGGGCCACGACCGTCCGCCCCGCGGAGGGACCGAACTCCTGCACGTCGAGCCGCACGCCGCCATGATGGGCCAACGCCGCTGGGCGGGGAGGTGTCGCGTGGGTCTGCTCGACGGGAAGAAGGCGATCGTGATGGGCGTCGGCAACCAGCGCAGCATCGCGTGGGGCATCGCGACCGCGTTCCGGCGCGAGGGCGCCGAGCTGGCGTTCAGCTACGCGACGGAGCGGCTCCGCGAGAACGTGGAGAAGCTGGTCGTGACCCTGCCGGACCACGAGGAGATGCCGGTCCTGCCGTGCGACGTGTCGAAGCAGGCGGAGATCGAGAGCTTCTTCTCCGCGTTGAGCGACAGGTGGGGTCAGGCCGACATCCTCGTGCACTCGATCGCGTTCGCCGCGGTCGAGGACCTGCGCGGCCGCTTCCACGAGATCTCGCGCGACGGCCTGAAGCTGGCCATCGAGGTGTCGGCGTTCTCGCTCATCGCGTTGACCCGCGCGGCG
>JBBQZK010000064.1:0-14728 GCA_038207785.1 Candidatus Limnocylindria bacterium
GATGAGCGTCGTCACCCCGAGCTGGATGAGCTCCTCGAAGACGATGGTCGCGCCGGGACTGCCCATGCCGGTGCCCTGCACCGACACGCGCGTGCCCTCGTAGGTGCCGGTGTACCCGAGCAGGCCCCGCTCGCCGTTCACTTGTGTGGCGTCCTTGAAATACGTCTCCGCGATGTACTTCGCGCGCAGCGGGTCGCCCGGCAGCAGGCACGCCTCGGCGTAGTCGCCAGGCTCGGCGCGCAGGTGGATCGGCATTACTCCCCCTTGAACTTCTGCGAGTTGCCCATGTGTGGCCAGACGCACTCCTGGGCGATCGAGAGCATCTGCTTCGTGTGGTTGCGATCGTGCGAGATCCACTCGTGGAGCAGCCAGCGCACCTTCAGCTCTCCGGCCTTCGGATGGGTCCCACTGCGGTCGAGATCGGCGGGCGTGAGCGCGCGCACGAGGGTCACGCTGTCATGGCGCAGCCCCATGAACTCCATCCACAGGCTGTCGGTCACCCGGGCGCAGTCATTGCGCTCCTTTTCGACCGCTTCCTGATCCCAGGCCTGGAGCTTCGGATGGTCCTCGGCCAGGATGATGCGGATCCGTCCGGCGAAGCCGCGCTTCTCGGCCTCGATGAGATGGCCGACCACGGCGCGCGCGCACCACTCCGCCGGGGCCTGATGCCAGCCGGCATCGTCGCCCAACGCCGTGAGCTCCGCCTCGATGAGCGCGCAGCTCGCCTCGAGGTAGCCGACGACCTGCTCAGGCGTGAGCTCGCTCGTCACGCCCGCTTCGCCAGACGCGGATCCATCCCGGCGACGATAGCCCAGCCCGATCGGGCAACAGTGCCGAACACGATGTCGTCCGGACGGACCGGCACGCGATTCAGCTGGCGTCCCGTGGCGGCGCGGATCGCTGCGACGATCGCCGGCGTGCTCGAGATCGTCGGCGGCTCGCCGACGCCCTTGGCGCCGTACGGCGCGTCGGGATGGGGGTGCTCGATCACGTCCGCGACGACCGGCGGCATGTCGAGGGTCGTGGGCACGAGGTAGTCGGTGAATGACGCGTTCTTCACCGCGCCATCCCTGAGGATCACCTCCTCCATCACCGCGAGGCCGAGGCCCTGGGCGATGCCGCCCTCGAGCTGGCCGATGACGGCGAGGGGATTGATGGCCTTTCCGACATCCTGCGCAGTCGCGACCTGGACGACCTTCACCAGGCCGGTGCCGAGATCGACGTCCACGGTCGCCCGATGCGCGGCGAACAGGAACGCGACATGGCCGTGGTTCTGGGTCGTGTCGTTCAAGGACTCGGTCGGCTTGTGCCGGTACGTGATCCGATGGTCGACGGGGGTGTCGAGCAGCTCCTCGATCCGCTCGCGCGCGATGCCGCGGTCACGAGCGCGCCGGTCGAGCTCGCCGTTCACCAGACCGCACGCCGCCTTGACCGCGGCGCCGGTCATCCACGTCTGTCGCGACGCTGAGCTCGAGCCCGCCGAGCCGATGCGCGTATCGGCGTTCTCGACGACGACCCGTTCGATCCCGAGCTCGGTCCGCGCGATCTGCAGCTGGATGGTCACGACGCCCTGCCCGACCTCGGCCGCGGCCGTGTGCACGTGCGCGATAGGCCCGTCGGCGTCGCGCTCCAGACGCACGCGCGCGTCGCACGAGTCGTCGAAGCCGTGCGAGTAGCAGACGTTCTTGAAGCCGGCGGCGAAGCCGACGCCACGGATCACCCCCTCGCCGAGCGTGAGATTCCCGGCGCCGCCGGGCAGCTCGATGTTCGATGCGCGCTGGGCGCTCGGCAGCGGGAGCGCGTTCGCGCGGCGCACGATCTCGCTTACCGGCTCCGACCCGGTCACCGGCTGGCTCGTGATGATCTCGTCGCCGTCCTGCAGGGCGTTCCGCATCCTGAGCTCCACCGGATCCATGCCGAGCTTCGCCGCGAGCTTGTCCATCTGCGCCTCGTAGGCGAAGCAGGTCTGGACCGCGCCGAATCCGCGCATCGCGCCCGTCGGCGGATTGTTCGTGTAGGCGCCGACGCTCCAGACGTCGGCGTTCGGCACGCGGTACGGGCCGGCGGCGAAGCATGCGGCGTTCGCGATGACGGCCGGGCTCGACGAGCCGTAGCCGCCGCCATCCAGCGCGATCGTCGCGCGCACATACACCAGGGTCCCGTCGGTGTTCGCGCCGTGGGCGTAGAAGAGGCGCGCCGGGTGACGGTGGACGTGGCCGTAGAACGACTCCTCGCGGCCGTACGTCATGCGGACCGGACGTTTCGTCGCGAGCGCCAGCAAGCACAGGTGGATCTGCAGGGTGACGTCTTCGCGCGCGCCGAACGCGCCACCGACGCCGGACATGACGAGCCGGACCTTGTCCTCGGGCAGCCCGAGGCACGGCGCGATCTGACGCAGGTCCTCGTGCAGCCACTGCGTCGCGATGTGCAGCGTCACGCCACCGTCGTCGTCCGGGAACGCAAGCCCGGCCTCGGGACCGAGCGCCGCCTGATCCTGCATCCCGACCTCGTACTCGCCGATGACCTCCACGTCCGCGCGCGCATGCGGGTCTCCGTGGACCAGGTGCACCGCATCGATCACGTTGCCCTTGTCATGGATCGGCATCGCATCCGGCTGCAGGGCCGCGATGGGATCGGTGATCGCCGGCAGCGGCTCGTATCCCACGGCGATCAGCTTCAGGGCATCGCGAGCGGTCTGCGCGTCATCGGCGGCGACGATGGCGACCGGGTCGCCGAGGAAGCGGACCTTCTTCCGGGCGAGCGGGTACTGGTCGCTCTTCATGAGCCCGTACGTCTCCTCGTTGGGGAGGTCCACGTGCGTCAGCACCGCCCGCACGCCCGGCAGGGCGCGGGCCTTCGACGTGTCCATGGAGACGATGCGTGCGTGCGGGTGCGGGCTGCGGAGCGTCGCCCCGTGCAGCATCCCCTGCTCCCAGAGGTCGCTCGCGTACTCGAACTCGCCCTTGACCTTCGGCTCGCCATCCGGGCGGGTGGCCGACTCCCCGACCGTTCCACGGACGCGGGCGCGGGTCAGCGTCATGGACGGCGCGCGTTGGCGACGGCGTGGACCGCCTCGAGGATCTTGCCGTACCCGGTGCACCGGCAGATGTTCCCCGCGAGGGCCTCCCGCACTTCCGCGTCGCTCGGCTCGGGATTGCGGCGGAGGAGATCGTTCGCCGCGACGATCAGCCCGGGCGTGCAGAACCCGCACTGCACCGCGCCCGCGTCCAGGAACGCGCGCTGCAGCGGATGGAGCGCCGCACCGTCGGAGAGGCCTTCGACGGTCTCCACGACCTTGTCCGCGCAGGCCGCGGCGAGCACGAGGCAACTGCACACGAGCGCGCCATCCAGCACGACCGAGCATGAGCCGCACTCACCCTGCTCGCAGGCGTTCTTGCTACCGGGCAGCTCGAGCTCCTCGCGCAGGAACGTCAGGAGCGACTCGCCGTCACGCGCCTCCGCGGCACGCCGAGTCCCGTTGACGCGCAGCTGCACGCGCATCAGGCGATCCTCGCGACCCGCGCGAAGGCTCGAGCGCCCATGACCCCCAGGACGTGGCGCCGGTACGCGGCCGTCCCACGTACGTCGTCGATCGGCCGGCCCGCGGCAGCCACCTGCGCGCCGAGCTCCGCGCACGCGGCATCGCTCGGGGCGAACGACCGCCATCCCGCCTCATCGAGCAGGCCGGCGGCGAACGACTCCGCCTCGGACGCGCGGAGGATCGTCGGACCGCACGACCCGAGGCCGATGCCAACGCGCTTGCGCGCGCGATCGACCACCAACGCGAGGCCGGCGACCGCGATGACCATCGCGTTGCGCGTGCCGACCTTCATGAACACCTGCGCTGGACCGGCGTCGTTCCACTCGACGGCGGTGACGAGCTCGTCCCGCGCGCGCACGTTCGTCTTCGGACCGGTCATGAACGCCGAGAACGGCACGACCCGCGCGCCGCGCTTCGACCGCAGGTGGACCCGCGCGTCGAGCGCGGCGAGGACCGGGAGCGCGTCGCCCGCGGGCGAGGAGGTCGCCACATTGCCGCCGATGGTCGCGGCGTTGCGGATCTGCGGCGAGCCGACGGTGCGGGCGGCCTCACGCAGTGCGACCGAGCCGCAGTCGCGCTCGAGCATCGTGGCGAACGTGACACCCGCGCCCATCCGTACGGTCCCGTTGATGGAGACGCGCTTGAGCTCGTCGATCCGGTCGATCGCGACGACGGCCTCGGGCCGCTTTCGCCCGAAGTTGATCTCGACCATGATGTCGGTCCCGCCGTTGATGACGTCCGCCGCCGGCCGATCCGCGAGGAGCTGTAGCGCGTCGTCGACGGTCCGCGCGATGTCCACGTTCATCCGTGAGGGACTATAGGAGCGTGAACCGCGCCAATATCCCGCTCGGCGCCGCGTCGGTGATCACCGACGCGGGCGGTCGGGTCCTGCTGGTGCGTCACACCTATGGGGAGCGGAACTGGGAGATCCCCGGGGGCGGCCTCGAGGCAGATGAGTCCGCGGAGGCCGCCGCGATACGCGAGGCGCACGAGGAGACCGGCGTGACGTGCGCGATCGAACGGCTGAGCGGCGTGTACTGGGAGCCGGCCTGGGGCTCCGCGGGCGGGCATCACTTCGTCTTCCGCGCGCGACTCGCGTCCGGCTCACCCGAGCCGGCCGTGGCGGATCGTGCGGAGATCAGCGAGGTCGGCTGGTTTGCGCGCGACGCATTGCCACGACCGATGAGCGACTTCACCATCAGGCGCATCGACGATGCGCTCGCTGAACGCTCGCCGGCCATCGTCACTGTGCCGCCTCGGACCTGGCTCCGTTAGCGAGCGATTCGAACGAGCTTCCAAGGACCCGCGGGAGGCCCCGTCCCGAGGCCTCCCGCGGATCGCGCTACGGGATCGAGAGGGACGCGACGATCTGCTGCTGGTAGTGCTGCGGGTTCGAGCCATCGTTGTACGTGGACACGAACGTGAAGAACGCGCGCGTCGCGCTCGTGTCGAACCCGAAGTAGTCGCCGATGAACGTCGTGCGGCAGGTCGGGCAGCCGGTGTGCGGCGCATTGAGCTGCGGGTCGAACGTGTGCGCGCTGAGCCGGACGTTATGTCCCTTTGGGGCGAGATTTGATGCGTAGAACTGCACGGTCGCGTTCACGCAGTAGTTCGCGGCACCGTAGGGCGGGGTCGCCGCGAAATTCGGATTCGTCTGGTCGAGCGGGATGCCAGCCGCCGTGGCCTCGCTCCCCGCTGTCGGGCAGGCCAGACGTCGGTCGTAGAACGCGACCCCGACCGTCCCATTCGCCGCGGCGGTCACCGCGGGCTGGAACGCGTCTGCCGGTGCCGGGTTGTCATTGACCCCCGGATCGGATCGGACCACGTGACGCCGTCGTCGTACGAGGCGGTCAGCAGGACACTCGTCGGACCCTCCCCGGCGTCCTCGTAGGCGACGTACAGCGGATAGTGGCCGTAGAGGAGGTTCCGTCCGACGGCGAAGCTGTTCAGGATCCCGTCGCGGAACGTCGTGTTGGGATACCTGAACGGCGGCGCGACGATGTTGTCTGCGACGGTGCCCGCCACCGACCACGTGATGCCACCGTCGGTCGAGCGATCGATGATGATCTTGTCCGACGCGAACTGGTGGGCCGGCCCGCCATTGGTGAGGGTGGTCCAGACGCTTCCGTCCGGCGCGACGTGCGGCAGCAGGTACGTGGCGCCCTGCGGCATGTTCGGCCCATTCGTGATCGCAATGGGTGTTGACCAGTCGGTGTGCGTTCCGTCGGACCTTGCGGTGGCCCACGATACCACCGCGTGTGGTGTGCAGCACCCGGTGAAGTCGACCCACATCGCGTAGATCCGATCGTGGAACGGGCTGGCCGCGTTGCGGTCGATGGCGATCCACTGCTTGTCGGGCTCATTGCCCTTGTTCGGGTACGCCGCGACGATGTCCGGTCGGCCATCGTGTGTCACGAGCCAGTGGGTCGCGGCGGTCGAGCCGTGCGGGCGAACCGCGACCGTGACGGCCTCCGCCGGCACGCTCGGGTTCGGCTCCTTGTTCGGGTTGATGGCGAAGTTGTGAGTGCCATCCGCGTTGTAGAAGAACTGGTACGGAAGATCGAGGACGTAGAAGTTCCCGAATCGGTCGAAGTCGCCGACCGGGTCGGTGTTGTCGGTCCAGCCCTCGTAGCCCGGGATGTGGCCCTGGACCGGCCACGTCGCGCCACCGTCGAAGGATTCGTAGAACCCGAGGAGGTGGTTGTAGCCCTCCGCGCTCACGAACCATTTCGACGTCCCAATGAGATGCGCCGCGTTGAGCGGGTCGACGCGGATGTCGGACTCGGAGTGATCCTTCACGAGCATCGCGGACGTGGCCGGGTAGCCCGGATTGCCGCCGGCCTGGGTCTGGTACGGGCCCAGGTCCTCGCCCGTGGTCGCGCCCGTGCACACCGTCTGGCCGGTGTAGCCGTCGTTCGGGCCGAGGTTGGCGGCGTACGGCACCATCGGCGTGTAGCAGCTCACCTGCTGCGTCGTCGCGCTGACCGCGGTGACAGCCCCGCCGCTGCTCGCGTAGCGCGCGTTGGTCTGCGTGCCCTGCGGAACGGATCCTCCGCTGACGTGCGGGGACGGAGCGAGTGACGCGAGTGCCAAGATCAGACCGACCGCGAATGTGGTCCGGCGACGCATGCGACCCTCCCAGGTTGTCTTCAGCTCCTCAACGCCACCCGACGCGACTCTACGCTCGGCGGACCGTTGACGGATGCGGCGCCGGGCCGTCAACGACCTGCTCGCAGACGCACAGGCGCGACCGCGCCGCGTCACCCCGCTACTGCTTGCTGGGTAACGGCCGGACTACCGGTCGAGACCGAACAGCACGCTCACGAGCAGCGTCACGCCCGGGATGAGTGCCACCAGGGCGACGATGAGCAGGATCGTCGCGACCACGCGGAGCATCGGCCGGCGCCGGTATGGCTCCGGCGCCTCGTCGCCGAGGACCTCGCGGGCGCGATCAGCGTCGGGCGTCGCGACCGCGACGCGGAACGCACCGGGGCCGAATCCGAGACCTGACGGCTGGAGCTGCCGGGGGATGCCGGCCTGCGAGTCGTAGCGCACGCGCACCGCGAGGCCCTCCGCGCGCAGCCGGCCGGCGATCACTTCGGCGATGGCCTCGCTGTCCACCGCGGCGACGATCGTTTCGTCCACCTCAGAGTCCGGCGCGTGCCGCGAGACCGGGCAGCGCCTCCGCGGCCCGGGCGTGCACCTCGGGCGCATCGAGCGTCCGGGCGACGAAGTCCCTGACGACGACCGCCCCGTCGACGATCACGTCGCGGACCGCGCGCGAGCCGCCGCCGTACACGATCCGCGTCGCGGGATCGCCGCCCGGACCGGCGAGCTTCGACGGGTCCAGGACGATGAGATCCGCCTTCCTTCCCGGCTCGATCGTGCCGATGTCGGCATCGAGGCGCATCGCGCGCGCGCCATCGCGTGTCCCCATCGCGAGCAGGTCCCACGCGCTCAATGCGCCGGGTCCATGGAGTGATGCCGCGAGGAGGCCCGCAAGGCGCAGCTCGTCGAACGCATCGAGGCGGTTGTTGGACGCCGCGCCGTCCGCGCCGATGCCCACCGTGATGCCGCGCTCTCGCAGCCGGTGCACGTCGGCGATGCCGCTCCCGAGCTTGAGGTTCGACGATGGGCAGTGTGTGATGCTCGCACCGCGCTCGGCGAGGATCGCCGTCTCTCGCTCGTCGAGGTTCACGCCGTGGGCGATCACGCTGCGCTCGTTCACGAGGCCGACGCTGTCGAGGTACGCCGTCGGCGCCTGTCCCGTGGCGCGCTCGACCAGCGCACGCTCGCCGGTGTTCTCGTTCGAGTGGGTATGGATGAGCGTCCCGAGCCGCTTCGTGATGTCGGCGACCGCCTCGAGCAGCTCGCGGGTGCAGGACAGCGCGAAGCGCGGCGCGTACGCGTATCCGACGCGGCCGTTGGCCGCGTCGCCCCAGGCCATCGCGAGTCGCGCGTTCGCGTGCAGCGATGCATCCGTCGTCTCGCGCAGTCCTGTGGGCACGCCCTCGCCGCCATCCATCATCGCCTGACCGAACCGCGCTCTGATCCCGGACGCGACGAGCTCCTCCCCGATCACATCGCCGCCGTACGTCGTGCCCATGTCGAGGATCGTCGTCGTCCCCGTCGTCATCAGGTCGAGGAGTCCAAGGCGGACCGTCGCACGCAGCGACGCGTCATCGTGAGCGGCCTCGAGCGGCCAGATGCGATCGCGCAGCCACTCGAGCAGCGACAGCTCTTCCGCGAGCCCGCGGAAGATCGTCTGCACGAGGTGGACATGCGTCTGCACCAGACCGGGCATGACGTAGCAGCCCGATGCGTCGAGCACATCGCCGCCGGCGGTGGCGGCGATGCGATCCCGGTCGACGAACACGTCACGGACCGCCGGTGCGTCGCCGGGCCGCATCGACAGGACGGTCCCGCCGGTGATCCTCACCTGGCGCCGGACGGTATGAAGCGGCCGTGACCCGCTGCGACCGGGAACCGGCCCTCGTCGAAGACCGTCGTGCCGCGGATGAGCGTGCGCACGACCGCGCCCGTGAAGGTCCGGCCTACATACGGCGTGCGTCCGCTCCGGGTCTGCACGGCCGCCGGCTCGAGCGTCCACTCCCGGTCCGGATCGAAGAGCACGATGTCCGCGTCGAGTCCGGCCTTGATGCGGCCTTTGCGCGACGCGAGGCCGAATCGTTCGGCTGGCTTCGCCGCGAGCCGCCACGCGACGAACCCGGCGACCCTGCGCGCGTCCAGGCGGGCGCTGCGCCGGCGGGCCTCGCTGAACACGGCCGGCAAGAGCGACTGCACGCCCGACACGCCGCCCCAGGCCGCGAAGATGTCGGTGCTGCCGCGGTCCTTGTCCGCAGCCGGGCACGGCGAATGGTCCGAGGCGACCATGTCGATGCGCCCCCCGAGCAGCGCGTCCCACAGGGCATCGCGGTTGGCCGCATCGCGGATCGGAGGGGCGCATTTGAGGAGCGGGCCCTGCGCCTGCACGTCGGCGTCGTCGAATACGAGGTAGTGGGGGCACGTCTCCACGGTGACGTCGGTCCCCGCCGCGCGGGCCACGCCGATCGCGCCCAGCGCCTCGGCAGCGCAGAGGTGCACGATGTGCAACCGGGCCCGCGCGTGCGCGGCCGCCGTGTACGCCCGACCCACCCCGCGCGCCTCCGCGAGGGCCGGCCGCGAGGCCAGCCACGCGGCGGCGTCGGTGCGACCGCTCGCGCGCACGCGCTCGGTCGCCTCACGCACCAGGGCATCGTCTTCGGCATGCACCGCGACGAGCAGCCCGACTGACGCCGCTGCATACATCGCATCGGCGAGCCCGGCCTCGGTGAGCGCCGGGAACTCGGGGACTCCGCTGTCGCAGAGGAAGGCCTTGACGCCGACCGCGCCGCGCTCCGCGAGCTCGTCCAGCGGAGCGGCATCGGCGCCGACGAGACCGCCCCACAGCGCGAAGTCCACGATCGATCCGTGTTCTCCGGCAGCGCGCTTCAGATCGAACGACGCGCCATCCAGCACGGGCGGCAGCGAGTTCAGCGGCATGTCCATCACGGTGGTGACCCCGCCCGCCGCGGCCGACCGGCTGCCGCTCGCCCACCCTTCCCAGTCGGACCGGCCCGGATCGTTGAAGTGCACGTGCGCGTCGACGACACCGGGCAGCGCGAAGAGCCCCGTGGCATCGATCTCGGCGTCCGCCGACGACGCGCCGGGCTCCACGAGCGCGGATACGCGGCCGCCGTCGATGAGGATGTCCAGGGCATACGCGCCATCGGAGATGACGGTCGCTCCGCGGATGGCGAGGTCCACCCGGGCTACGCGAGCTCGATGGTGAAGTCCTGGGCGCCCTCCCAGAGCGCGAGCCGGCCGACCTCGGCGAGGTCGTCGGTCACCTCCATCACCGTCGCGAAGTGATTCCCCGCGAGCTGACCGACCTTGCTCGAGAAGAGCGTCGGCCCGTAGGGAAAGAGGATCTCCGTCTCGGAGATCCCACCGGGGTAGATCAGCATCTCGCCGGGCGCGGGGTGGCTGGTGTGGTTCTCGAACGCCAGACCGGCCGATCCTCCGACCTTCGTCTCGCCCATCGGCACCCATGTGGATTCGCCGCTCCAGCGGCAGTGGACCAGCTTGCTGCGGAACGGAAGCATCGACCTGATCGCAGCCGCCGTCTTGGGTGCGCGCTGCTCTTCGAGCCGGGCGCGGAACGTGAATGGGCCGGCGACGATCTTCAGCATCTGCACGAGCGGAGGATAGGGCTAGCATCCGCGCCGATGGCGACCTCGATATCGACACACGTGCTCGACATCGCGATCGGACGTCCCGTGTCCGGCGTGCGGGTGTCGCTGTATCGCGGAACGGAGCTCGTCGCGCGCGCGGACACCGACGCCGACGGACGGGTGAAGGAGCTTGGCCGCGATCTGGCCGCCGGCACCTATCGGCTGCTCTTCCTCGTGCATGGGCCGTTCGTCGAGGAGATCGCGCTGCAGCTGCATCTGGACGATGGCCACTACCACGTGCCGCTGCTCGTCACGCCGTTCGGCTGTGTCACGTATCGCGGTAGCTGAGGCCTTCGAGCGGGCGCCGCTGCTGGCCGAGCGCGTCGGCGAGGGCGGCGCTGCCGATGCGGTCATCGCGCGGGCCCGCGCCGCGCTCTCGGCGATGACCGAGACCGAACGCATCGCGGTCCTGGATGCGCATCCCCGCATCGGGGCGGTGAGCGGCCTCTCGGCGCGCTCCGCCGCGGAGCAGAGCGCCGGACCGACCGACGCCGCGACGCAGGACGCCCTCGCGCGGCTGAACGACGCGTACGAGCGGCGGTTCGGCTTCCGGTTCGTGGTCTTCGTGCGCGGTCGGACCCGCGCTGACATCGTTCCCCTGCTGGAGGCGCGCCTCGGACGGACGCGCGAGGAGGAGCTGGCGGCCGGCCTCGAGGAATTCCTGGCGATCGCGCGCGACCGGATGGAGCGCGGCTAGGGCGCCGGCGCGCCGCTCCGCACCCAGCGGCCGATGAGGTCGCGCTCCGCGTCGGTGATGCCGGTGCTGTTGCCGAGCGGCATGGCCCTGGTGACGACCACCTGCTCGTACGCGCGTCGCGCGTTCGCGACGATCTGCTGCTGGGTGTCGAACAGGACGCCCTTCGGCGCGACGGTGAAGCCGGCGTTCGTCGGATGGCTGGAGTGACAGGTCACGCACCGGGCCTCGAACACCTTCTGCACCGCCGGGTAGTCCGCGGCGGTCAGGCCCGCGGCGCCCTGGGCAGGAGCGAGCGCGACCAGGAGCACGACGCCGGCACCGATGACCGCCACGACGGCGCGCCGGATATCGCGTCCCTGGTGACGCAGGTTGAAGACGTGCCGCACGAGGGCGCCCTGTGCCATGAATGCGAGCAGCACGAGCCAGCTGTTGTCGTGGCCGTAGGTGAACGGGAAGTGCTGGCTGATCATCGCGAAGAGGACCGGCAGCGTCAGGTAGTTGTTGTGCATCGAGCGCTGCTTGCCGCGGATGCCCGGTCCGGGATCGGGCTCGCGTGCCGCGGCCGTCGCCGCGACGAGCGCGCGCTGGCCGGGGATGATCGTGAAGAACACGTTCGCCGCCATCCAGGTACCGAGCGTCGCGCCGACCTGGATGAACGCCCCACGCGGGCTGAACAGATATCCGGACAGCGCTGCGACCAGGACGACGAGGACAGCGATCGCGACCGCGAGAACGCGCTCGTGCTGCGGGCCGGCAAGCGCCCGTGAGAGGACGTCATACGCCAGCCACGAGAGCGCGAGGATCGCGACGCTCGCCGTCACCAGCTCCCAGCCCTGGAACCGCGGGCGGTTCGGATCCATCAGGTACTGGGACGGATCCACGTAGTAGAGGAGCACGAGCAGCACGAAGCCGCTCAGCCAGGTGGCGTAGGCCTCCCACTTGAACCATGCGAGCGGCGCGGGCAGGGTCGCCGGAGCGATACGGTACTTCTCGACGCGGTAGAAGCCGCCGCCATGGATCTCCCACGCTTCACCGCCGACGCCTTCGCCTTCCGCGCCCTCCCGTCGCGGCGCGCGCAGCGATCGGTCGAGCGCGATGAAGTAGAACGACGCACCGACCCATGCGATCGCGGCAGTGACGTGCAGCCACCGCGCGATGAGATGCAGCCAATCCCCGGCGTAGGCGAGGAGCTCCACGCCTAGACCGGATCGATGAGCGTGATGCGCTGCTGGAGGATGAAGCTCGCGGGGTCCGGATCCATCGCCTTCCGCTCGGGCGAGTCGTAATAGGCCGTGTTCGCCGCCTCCCAGCCGTCCGGTCCGTCATAGCTGACGATCCAGACGAACCGCTCCTCTGCGGGGATCGTCCACGCGCCTTCGATGACGAAGCCGGTCTGTTCACGAAGCTGTTTGACAGTGCGGGCCCACACATCGACGAAGGCGCCGAGCTGCCCGGGCTTGATCGTGTACTCGCGGAGCTGAACGGTCTTCACGCGGCGAGACTAGCGCGGGGCGAAGGTCGTCACCGCGCCGACCACCTGCTGGAACGCACCGGGCGGGAGACCGGGCCGGAAGAGCTCGCGATCGCCGGACCGTCCGCGTTCCGCACGATCGCGGGCGTGCGCGCTGCCCTCACCGCGCGTACCGGAATGTCGCGACATCCGTCAGGCGCACGGACGGGTCGGCGACGCGATACAGCTCGCGGTCGTCACGACCGCTCAGCGGCCGGGTCGTCCGCAGGCTGGAGGCCGGGTCGCTCAGCGCGGTCGCACTGACGTACACGATCTGCGTGCCGTCCGGCGACCACGCGGCCTGCTTCGCGATACCGGTGACGATAGCCTTCGCGTCAGATCCGTTGGTCCAGTCATAGACACGCACTTCGCGAAGTCCGGTGCCGGCCCGTCGGTAGAGGATCTGGTCCGCAATCGGGCTGAAACGCGGCTCCTCAAGGCGAACGGTCGTGAAGGGCTCGGCGGCACTCGGCCCGCGAGCCTGGGTGCCCGCGCCAATGAGCGAGATCTCGTCGATGTGGGCGTTGTCACCGCGCTGATCGGTCAGGGCCATGGCGGCGATGAAGTTACGCGAACCTGCCTTCGTCGTGAGCGGCACGACGTTGTCGCCGCCAGGGCTGATGAAGTCCTTGAACGAGGCGAACGGTTGCCAGAACTGGCCGAGCGCCTTCGCATACATGACCGGCGTCAGCCGACCGTTCGCCTCGAGCCGCCCGATCATGAGCGACCCCTCGAAGGACCACGCGAGCGGTAGGCCCTGGGCCGGGAGCTGTTGCCGAGTCCCGTTCGTGTCGACCAACCAGATGTCACCCCCTCCATAGGTGGCCTCGCTGATCGGCCTCACGTATGCGACGGTTTCGCCGACGCCCCACACCGGCAGCACACCATCAGGCGAGAGGATGCGCTGCGCGCCACTCTCCAGATCGACGAGCACGATGCCCTTCGGTGTGTGCAGGACGATCCGCCGCCCATCGGCCGAGAGCTGGCGGCCGATCGCGTTCTGCGGCTCGACGCCGATGCCGCCGGCCGACTTGATGTACGAGACGGCTACCTGGGGCGAGCCCGCACCCAGGGGCATGGCCATGAGGTCCACCCTGACCCTGGTGTTGCCCGGCTCGGGTCGTTCCTTCCAACCAGATCACCCACTCTCCCTGAAGGGGACCGAGGGCATGGGTGACGATCGGGCCAGAGACGTCCGGCGACGAAGGTGTCGCGGTCGCGGCGGTCGGCGACCCGGGGCTGGCGACGCTCTGGACCGCGGACGCGCTCGCCGTCGGTGATGGCGTCACCGCGGGCGCGGTACACGAGAGCAGGAACGCGATCGCGATTGCGGCGTGGCGCACGGCCTCAGTGTGACGGCCGCCGCAAGCTATTCGGCTGGCTGCCTCCGCGGGAGCGCAACGCCGATGACGTCGCGGATGGACATCAGACCGTGCGCGCGCACGTACGCGGCCAGGCTCTCGATGACGCGCACCGGCGCGAGCGGATCCGCGAAGGTCGCGGTCCCGACCTGCACGGCGGACGCGCCGGCCATCAGGAACTCGAGGGCATCTTCGGCGCTGGTCACGCCGCCGGCCCCGATGATCGGGATCGAAACGGCCTGGGCGACCTGATACGTGATGTGGACGGCGATCGGCCGGATCGCGGGACCGGAGAGGCCGCCGCTACCCGTGCCGAGGATCGGCCGCCGCTTCTTGGTGTCGATGCGCATGCCGAGCACCGTGTTGATGGCGGTGATCCCGTCGGCCCCGGCCTGTTCGATCGCGCGGGCGACGGCGACGACGTCCGGCGCGTTCGGCGTGAGCTTCACGATGACGGGCAGGTCCGTCTCCTGCTTGACCGCCGCGGTCACTTCGGCCGCGAGGTCGGGATCGAAGCCGAACAGCATCCCGCCTTTCACGTTCGGGCAGGAGATGTTGAGCTCGTACGCGACGACGCTCGCGATGCCGGCGAACTCGCTCACCACAGTCACGTAGTCGTCCACGCTGTATCCGGCGACGTTCACGATGACCGGGACGCCAAGCTCACGCCACGCCCGCGCGTACTTCTTCGCCACGCCGGCCGCGCCGGGATTCTCGAGGCCGATGGAGTTGAGGATCCCCGACGGCGTCTCCGCGATGCGGTACTGCGGGTTGCCCGGGCGGGCCAGCACGGTCGTGCCCTTGTTCACGATCGCGCCGAGGCGCGATACGTCGAAGAGCTCGGCG
>JBBQZK010000065.1:0-14519 GCA_038207785.1 Candidatus Limnocylindria bacterium
GGCGGACGCGGCCGAAGGCCGCGGTGATGAACTAGATGTGGGCGTCTTTGATCCGGTCGAACACGCCGCGGTCTTCATCGGCCTGCTCCGGCGCGCCGGAAGCCGCATGCAGCTTTTGGTAGAGGGCCTTCTGCTCCTTCGTGAGCGACCGGGGGATCACGACGTCGAGATACACGAGCTGGTCGCCGCGGCCCGACGAGCCGAGCCGTGGGACGCCCTTCCCCTTGAGGCGGACGGTCTGGCCGTGCTGTGAGCCCGGCGGGACGCGAACGCCCGCGTGCGCGCCGTCGATCGTCGGGACCTCGAGCTCGTCGCCGAGTGCCGCTTGAGCGGGCGAGATGCGAAGGACGTGCACCAGATCGTCGCCTTCGCGCTTGAAGCGCGCGTGCTCCTTCAGGCGGATGAGCACGTACAGGTCGCCCGATGGCCCGCCCCGCATGCCGGCCTCGCCCTCGCCGGCCACGCGCAGCTGCTGACCGTCGTCGATGCCCGCGGGAATGGTGAGCGTGATGTCGCGGTCCTTGCGCTCTCGTCCTTCACCACGGCACCGAGCGCAGACCTTGTCCACCGTCTTCCCCGCGCCGCCGCAACGCGGGCACGTCGACACGTTCACGAACCGGCCGAACACGGACTGCTGGACCTGGCGCACTTCGCCGCGGCCGTTGCACTGCTCGCAGGTCGTGACGGTCGAGCCGGGCTCGGCGCCATCGCCGCTGCAGCGCTCGCAGGTCTCGAGGCGCGGCACCTTGATGCCACGATCGCCGCCGCGCACCGCGTCGATGAGCTCGATCTCGAGCTGCATGCGCAGATCGGCGCCGCGCATCGGCCCGCGCTCGCGTCGGCGCGTCTCGCCGCCGAAGAAGGTGTTGAACAGGTCGTCGATGCCGAAGCCGACGGCGCCGTCCGTGCTGCCGAACATGTCGTACCGCTGACGCCGCTGGGGATCGGTGAGGATCTCGTACGCCTCGGTGACCTCGCGGAAGCGCGCCGGCGCCTCCTCCGACTTGTTGTAGTCGGGGTGGTACTGGCGCGCGAGCTTGCGGTACGCGCTGCGGATCTCGTCTTCCGACGATTCGCGCGTGATGCCGAGGACCGTGTAGTAGTCCGTGCGTGCCGCCATGACTAGATTATCGGGGCTGATGGAGGATCTGGGCCGGATCGCCGTGCAATGGGCGCACGTCCGGAGCGGCTGATGGAAGCGCCGACGTTCAACTGGGCGAGTCCGCTCGGCGCCGGCGTTGCGCTGCTCCTGGGCTGGGGTGCGATCAACGCGATCATCGGCACCCTCGCGCCGATCGTCGGTCGGGGCCCGCTCGTGGCGGACATCCTCGTGCTCTCTCCACGGACGGATGCCGCGATGTTCGGCGGGGATCCGAACGCGCTCGTCCGAGAGTTCCCACCGCTCCTTGCGCTGCAGCGCGTGCTGCTCGTGTGGCTCGGCGCCTCGCTCGCAGCGTTCGGACTGATGATCATCGCGGTGACCTGGTTCGGCCTCCGCCGTGGCGAGCCCTGGGCGCTGCCGGTGCTCGCCGCGTGTTGGCTCGTCGTGCTCGCGGGATTCGCCTTGCTGTTCAAGCGCTACGTCGACGCGGGCGTGACGCTGTCGCTCGGTGACCTGCCGCCGCTCTTCCACTACCCCGCGTTCGTCGTGACACCGGCGCTCGTCCTCAGCTGGATCGGCCTCCGCTAGGAGCGCGGAACTAACGGAGGCCTGCGGTCGTCTACCTCCGCAGCACCGGAATGCCGGTGAAGGAGGCAGCGATGCCGCGTGCTCTCGTGTTCACCCTCGCCCTCGCCCTCGCCATGCTCATCGTCGCGGCGCCCGCCGCGGCGTGCGGCGGCCTCATTGGCCCCAACGGCGCGGTCAACCTGCTCCGGACGACGACATTCGTCGGCTATCACGACGGCATCGAGCACTACATCACGGCATTCCAGTTCGCCGGCGGTGGTGGCACATTCGGTTCGCTCACCCCGCTGCCGGGCGTGCCGTCGAACGTGGAGAAGGGCGGCAGCTGGACCCTCCAGCGGCTCATCCGCGAGACGCAACCCGTGAAAGCCCTCGCCGCGGTGCCGGCGCCGCAACGCGATGCCGCTGGGCGGGTGGAGATCCTGCTCGAGACGAAGATCGACGCCCTCGACATCACGGTCCTGCGCGGCGGCGGCGCGGCCGTCGGCGAGTGGGCCACGGCCCACGGCTTCCGGCTGCCGGCCGACGCACCCGAGGTGCTCGATTTCTACGCGGAGCGAAGCCCGATCTTCCTGGCTGCAGCGTTCGACGGGAACGCCGCGGTCGCGCGGGGCCAGCAGATCGGCGACGGCACGCCGGTCCACATCACCATCCCGACGTCGAACCCGTGGGTGCCGCTGCGGATCCTCGCGCTCGGCAAGCAGTCGACCGAACGGGTGCAGGCCGACGTCTATCTCCTCACCGACCGCAAGCCGGCGATCCTTCCGCTCGCGAGGGGCGCGAACGGTCTCGCGCTCGCGTACGACCAGACGGCCTCGAAGCCGCTGCTCGACGATCTGCGCTCGGACGCCGGCATGAGCTGGATCCCTGCGAATGGCTGGTTGAGCCAGCTGCGCATCGACACGAACGCGTCGACCCTGAGCTACGACCTCGCGGTCGACGTGCAGGGCCACAGCCCCTCGCGTGTAGCGGCCGGGCTCGAAGCGCCCGGGGCCACGGATCCCACGCCGATCGCGCTGACGATGTTCGCGGCGATCATGGCCGCTCTCGCGCTCGTCGCGATCCGGGAGCAGCGGCGGACCGTCCTCGCGTGAAGCGGCTCCTCGCGGGGCTGGTCCTCGTCGCGCTCGCCGGGGCGTGTGCACCGGCGGCTCCGCACGAGGTCGAGATCACGATCCACTACTCGCACTACTCGACGAGGGAGATCGATGTTCCCGCGGGCGTGCCGGTCACGTTCACGATCCGCAACGACGACCCGATCGATCACGAGTGGATGATCGGCGACCTCGCGATGCACGAACGCCACCGCCTCGGCACCGAGGCCGTGCACGCGTCACGGCCCGACGAGCTCACGATCCCAGCCCTTTCCACCCGCACCGCGACGCTCACGTTCCCGACCGCGATGACCCTGACGTACATGTGTCACCTGCCGGGCCACGAGGCCTATGGGATGGTCGGGATGCTCGTCGCGAAGTGACTTAGCGGTTCATGAAGTTGAGGTGGTACGAGCCATCGGGGAACGCACGACTATCGAATGACAGGGTGAACGCGTCGTCGGCCTTGAGGCCGAATCGGCCGATGGCCGCGAGGTCACCCTGATCGGCGGAGACGAACGTCGTCTGGCTGGTGGCCCGTAGCGTGATGACCTTGCCGGTGAACGGCGCCAGCGTGCCGGCGCCACCGGCGATGCGGACCTGCACGGTGCACGGGCTCACGACGGCGATCACCGTCGCGCTCGTTTTCAGGTGCTGGATCTCCGCGGACACGCTCGGGTCGGGGGCGGCGTATGCGCCGCAGGCCTGGATGGCGGCGAGGCTCGACTCCGCGTTCGCTGCAGCCGCCGCATCCACCCGCACGACCTCGCCCGGGTAGGCGGCCGGTCTGATCTGGCCGACGATCGCACCATCGGTCGTGCTGACCACGCTGATCTTGCCCACCTGATCGCTGATGGCGTACAGGCGTCCACCGTCGGGCGAGAGCGTGAAGCTGTCGAACGACGAATCCGGCGCCCAGATCGTTCGCGATCCGAGCGTCGGCACATCGATCACCGCGATCCCCCGAGCGCCGGCCGCGTACAGGGTCCGGCCGTCAGCTGCGAGAAGCGCACCACCCCGGAGGTAGCGCTTCGCCTCGGCGACGGGGAACGCCCAACGAACGATGGCCGCGAAGACGCTCTCGTCAGCCACGTGCGTCACGTCCAGGCGATTGGTCCTGTTCAGGCGTCCGGCCCGATGGTCCACCTCGTCGATGAAACCGAGCGCCGGGTTCACCGCATACAGCGTGGTGCCATCTCGCGAGAGCGCCAGGGACCACAGCAGGTACTTCTCGAAGTCATCGGAACGCTGTGCGTCCGGCAGCGCGATGTTGGTCACCCGCTTCGTGGATAGATCGAGCACTCGCACGATGGGAGCGGAGGCTCGGCCGGTGTCGAGCCACGCCACGCTCTTCGCGTCCCGCATCGCGACCAGCGTGGTGGCGAAGCCGGCTTGGCGGCCATCCCACTGTGTTCCGATCACGCCATCGGGCAGGAAGGCGGACGAGGCGAAGTCCCACACCCGGAGCCGTGTGGCGGAGTCGCCCTGCTGGTTCAGGACCAACGATGCCCCATCAGGCGCGACAGCGACGAAGGAGAACGTCGACGTGCTCTTGAGCTCGACCTGACCGGCGACCGCGCCGGACGTCGTGTCGACGGCCGCGAACTGGGTGATCCACAGATCATCGACCTTGATCTGGCCGCGGCCGAGGACGAGCCAGCGCCCGTCCGCGCTGAGACCACCGTTCCCCCCAAACGCCAGCCGGCTGAACGCTCCGTCGATCGTGAACGCACGGGCCTCCGTGCCCGTGGCGACGTCGATCGCATGCACGCGCGTCTGGCGGCCACCGTTCACGAAGTCGGTCACGAACAGGGTGTTCCGGTCCGGAGTGATGACGCCATCGGGGAGCGCGCGGAGCACCGCGCCCGTCCGCACGTCGACCACGGAGATCAGCGCGCTCTGGCCGTTGCCGGACTGCCGCACGTAGATCACATCCGGCGGGAGCTCCGCGGCGACCGCAGGCGCGCTGGGGCTCACGCTCCGGGGAGCGGCCGCTTGGCCGCCGCAGGCAGCCAGAACGAGGAGCAGCGCAAGGGCATGGCGGCGATGGAGACGCATCGAGCCTCATACAACCATGCCTGGAAAGCGGTTCCGGAGATCGAGCGCCGGACAGAGAGAGCGGGCGGCTCACGCCGCCCGCCCGCCGCGCTGTGAGAGCGGCTAGCTCTGCTCTTTGAACTCGCCTTCGATCGTGTCGTCCTTCTTGCCGTCGGCACCCGCCGTGGCGCCGGCCGGCTCGCCGGTGGGGTCGCCCTCGGGCTGACCTGAGGGCTGGGACTGCGCGGCCTGGTCGGCCTTGTACATGGCCTCGCCGATCTTCGTGGATGACTGCCGGAGCGCTTCCGCTGCGGACTTGATCTTCTCGGTGTCGTCCGTCTTGAGCGCGTCGCGGACCGCCGCGAGCTTCTCCTCGACCTCGGACTTCACGTCCGCCGGGACCTTGTCGCCCGCGTCTCGAAGCGCCTTCTCGGACTGGTAGGCGAGGTTGTCGGCCTCGTTGCGCGTTTCGATCCGCTCGCGATTGCGACGGTCCTCCTCGGCATGGGTCTGCGCGTCGCGGACGAGCTTGTCGACCTCGTCCTTCGCCAGACCGCTCGAGGCGGTGATCGTGACGTGCTGCTCCTTGCCGGTGGCCTTGTCCTTCGCGTGGACGTTCACGATGCCGTTCGCATCGATGTCAAAGGAGACCTCCACCTGCGGCACGCCGCGCGGCGCGGGTGCGATCCCGTCGAGGATGAACCGGGCGAGGCTCTTGTTGTCCGCGGCGAGCTCACGCTCACCCTGAACGACGTTGATCTCCACCTGGGTCTGCGCGTCGGACGCGGTCGTGAAGACCTGGGACTTCGACGTCGGGATCGTCGTGTTCCGCTCGATGAGCTTCGTCGCGACTCCGCCGAGGGTCTCGATGCCCAGCGACAGGGGCGTCACGTCGAGGAGCAGGATGTCCTTGACCTCGCCCTTGAGGACGCCGGCCTGGATGGCCGCGCCGACGGCGACGACCTCGTCCGGGTTCACGCCCTTGTGGGGCTCCTTGCCAAAGAGCTTCTTCACGGCCTCGACGACCAGGGGCATGCGGGTCATGCCGCCGACGAGGATGACCTCGTTGACCTTGGCCGCGTCGACCTCGGCGTCCCGCATGCACTGCTTGACGGGACCGAGGGTCTGCTCGATCAGATCGCCGACGAGCTGCTCGAGCTTGCTCCGGGTCATCGAGATGACGAGGTGCTTCGGGCCCGACTGGTCCGCGGTGATGAACGGGAGGTTCACCTCGGTCTGCATCGTGGTTGACAGCTCGATCTTGGCCTTCTCCGCGGCCTCCTTGAGACGCTGGAGGGCCTGGCGATCGTTCTTCAGGTCGATGCCCTGGTCCTTCTTGAACTCCTCGACGAGCCAATCGATGATCCGCTGGTCGAAGTCGTCGCCGCCGAGGTGGGTGTCACCGTTCGTGGCCTTCACCTCGAAGACACCCTCACCGAGCTGCAGGATCGAGATGTCGAATGTGCCGCCGCCGAGGTCGTAGACCGCGACGATCTCATCCTTCTTCTTGTCGAGCCCGTAGGCGAGCGCCGCTGCCGTCGGTTCGTTGACGATGCGCAGGACCTCGAGGCCGGCCACCTGACCGGCGTCCTTGGTCGCCTGACGCTGTGCGTCGTCGAAGTACGCGGGGACGGTGATCACGGCCTGGGTCACCTTGTCGCCGAGGAACGCCTCCGCGTCCGTCTTCAGCTTGCCGAGGATCATCGCCGACACTTCCGGCGGCGAGAGGTGCTTGCCGTCCGACAGGATGACGTCGACGCCGCCGTTCTTGCCTTCGGCGATCTTGTACGAAACGAGGTTCTTGGATCGCTGGACTTCAGGGTCGGTCCAACGACGGCCCATGAACCGCTTGATCGAATAAATGGTGTTCTCGGGGTTCGTGATGGCCTGGCGCTTCGCCACCTGGCCCACCAGGCGCTCCCCGTTCTTGGTGAATGCGACGACCGACGGCGTGATCCGCCCGCCCTCCGCGTTGGCGATGATCGTCGGCTCGCCACCTTCCATGTATGCGACGGCCGAGTTCGTTGTCCCGAGGTCGATCCCAATGACTTTTGGCATGTGCGTTTCTCTCCTTAGTTCTTGGCCTTCGCCACGGAAACGAGTGCGGGCCGGATGACCCGATCGTGCAGGCGATACGCCTTTTGGTGTTCTTCGATGACCGTGCCTTCAGGCTCGTCGGACTCGACGTGGGCGACTGCTTCGTGCAGGTAGGGATCGAACGGCTGGCCCAGCGAGTCGATCGCTTCGAGCCCTTCGGCCTCGAGGACGCGGCGCAGCTTGCGCTCGACGAGCCACATGCCCTCCACCCAGTTGTTGCCGGGCTGGCCCTTCGCGTCATCGGGCACGCTCGCGAGCGCACGGTCGTACCCGTCGAGGACGTCGAGGAGCTTCGTGATGAGGTCGGCCTTCGCGAACTTCGCGAACTCGGTGCGCTCGGCCTCATTCCGCTTGCGATAGTTCGCGAAGTCGGCCGCCATCCGCTGCAGGTCGGCCGTGAGATCGGTCTGCGGGCCTGCGTCCCCCGACGCCTCGGATCCGTCGCGGGCCTCCGGCTCGGTCGCGGTCGCGCCATTCGGCTTTCGGCTCTTCATCCGCTCCTCGAGGAGCTCTTCGGCCCTGCGCTGCTGATCGTCCATCGCTAGCTCCCCTCGACGACGCGCACGAGATCGCTCATCAGCCGCCCGACGAAGCTGACGGCCCCGATGGACCGCGCGTAATCCATGCGCCGAGGCCCGACGATGCCGACGTAGCCGATCACGCCGTTCGTCCCGCCATAGCGGCCGAACACGAGGCTGCAGTCGAGCAGTGGCTCGACGCGATTCTCCGCACCGATTGCGATGTGCACCTCGCCCTCGCCGATGACCGGCGGCAAGAGCTCCGCGAGCCGGGTGCGGTCCTCGAGCAGAGCGACCATCTCACGAAGGCGAGCCGGGTCGCCGCTGCCGGCGAACTCAGGCTGCGCGAGGATGTTCTGGATCCCGTCGTAGTAGACGTCACTGGCGCGGGCGCTCTCGGTCTCGGCAAGCATCGTCGCGACCGCGCGAATCACCTGCCGCGCGATGCCATGCTCCTGCTCCACCGCGTGCGCGAGGGTGGCCGCGTCGGCGCCCCGCTTCGTGTCGGTGAACCGTTGTCCGAGGGCGCGCAGCTCATCCGCCGTGGCGGCGTGGTCGAGATCGAGAAGCTGCTGGCGCACCGCGCCGCCTTCGAGCACGGCGACGAGCAGGACCCGCCGGTCCTGGATCGGCACGGCCTCGAGGTGCTTGAGGGTGCTTTTCGTGCCGGCCGGCTGGGTGACGATCGAGGCCTCCGCGCTGAGTCGGGCGAGGGTCGATGCCGCAAGGCGCAGCCACTGCGCGGTGTCCCGCTGCGCTTGCTGGAACTGATGGCTGACCGTGAGCTGCTCCTCCGGCTGCAACGTCGTGTCCGGCATCAGGCTCTCGATGAAGTAGCGGTAGCCGAGATCGGTCGGGACGCGGCCGGATGAGGTGTGCGGATGCGTGAGCAGCCCGAGCTCCTCGAGCTCGGCGAGCTCGCTGCGGACGGTCGCCGAAGAGACCGGCAGCGCGTACCGGCGCACGAGCGCGCCCGAGGCGACCGGCTGCGCGGTGGAGATGAATTCACGGATGACGGCGCGCAGGATGTCCCGCTGACGGTCCGCCAGCTCGGGCAGTCGCACGCGCTCCGGGATGTTCTCAGTCAATTAGCACTCTCCCCTCGAGAGTGCCAACAGGTTATCAGCGCGCGGCCCGCCGGTCAACGCACGCCGACCGAACGTAACAAGAGGCACACAGGCACGGCCCGTGCAGCAACCTCGCCCTGGACCCGGCCGAATATCAACCCGAATATCAACAAGGAGAAGCGCTGCCATGTGGACCGAGTTCCGCACCTTCCTGATCAAGTCGAACGTGCTCACCCTCGCGCTCGCATTCATCATCGGCCTCGCATTCGCGGCGGTCGTCGCGTCGTTGGTGAAGGACATCATCATGCCGCCCATCGGCATGCTCTTTGGCAAGGTGGACTTCGCGAATCTGTACATCAACCTCTCCGGTGGCAGCTACGCGTCGCTCGCCGATGCCCAGAAGGCCGGTGCCGCGACCATCAACTACGGGATCTTCATCACGACCGTGATCGGCTTCATCATCGTGGCCTTCGTCGTGTTCCTGATCGCGAAGGCGATGATCAAGCCCGTGCCGGAGAAGGACTGCCCGTACTGCGGGATGACGATCGGTCTGGCCGCGACCCGCTGCCCGCACTGCACGAGCCAGCTCGCCACCGCGTAGATCTCAGGGAGAGCGGAGCTGGGTCCCCGCGGGCTCCTCGGGCGCGCGTGACGCGAGCACGTTGCGCACGCGCTCGAGGAGCTCGTCAAGCTCGAACGGCTTCGTGACGTAATCCGCCGCACCGAGCTCGGTCGCGTACAGCCGCTCGGACAGGCCGAAGATCGCGGTCACCACGATCACCGGGAGCCCGCCGATCCGGCCGTCGGCCCGCAGCTCGCGCAGGACGCTGAAGCCATCACGCCGCGGCATCATCAGGTCGAGGATCATCGCGGCGGGTCTCAGCTGGTCCACCAGGCGCATGGCCTGATCGCCATCGCGCGCGAGCTTCGCCTCCAGCCCTTCTTCCTTGAGGAACGTCACGATCGTCTCACCGAGGTCGGGGTCGTCCTCGACGACGAGCACCAGTGGCTTCCGAGCGCGCGCCACGCTCAGATCCTGATCTCTTTCGCGAGCTTCTGCGGATCGCGGATCGCGATCTTCCGCCTGCGGATGCTGATCAGGTCGCGTCGCTCCAGGTCGCCGAGGACCCGGTTGACAGAGACACGTGATGCGCCGGTGAACGCCGCCAGCTCGTCCTGGGTCAGGGTGAGCTCCAGCTCCCCCGACCCGTCCGATCCGTTCACCTGTGCCAAGTCCAGCAGATATTTGGCCACGCGGCTGGGCACGTCCAGGAAGATCAGGTCCTCCACCCGGTCGGACAGCCGCCGGACCGTCCTGGCGAGGGCCTCGAGAACGACCTTCGTCGCCGCAGGATGCGCTTCCACGAAGGACAGGAACTCGTCTCCCGCGAGCAGGGCGCACCGAGTGTCCTCGAGCGCGGTGGCGGTCGCGGACCGGGGGCTGTGGTCGAAAAGGGCCAATTCACCGAAGAACTCGCCGCCGCGGAGGAGCGCGACGAGCGCCTCCTGGCCGAACTCTCCCGGTAGGGCGATCTTCACCGCGCCCTCGAGAACGACGTAGAAGTGCTGGCCGGGGTCATCCTTTCGAAAGATCGTGTCGCCGCGCTTGAACGCTTTCTGCCGGGTGCGCTCGGCGAGCCCCGCGAGCTCCGCGTCGGAAAGCTTGGCGAAGAGCGGCACCCGCTTCAGGTACTGGATGAGCTGCAGGTCGGGCATCGCGGGAACGGTACCGCACTCTTGACGGCCAACGCATCATGTGCGGTCCATGGATGAGGTGCACGACGTCGACGGCGGCAGAGGCTCCGCCTATATCTCCGGAGCGCTCATGGCCGTCGCCGACGGTCCACGCACGCGCGTCTTCTACGAGCTCCTCGCGGAGATCGTCGCCTCGTGCGGCCTGCGGCCATATCTCCCCCATCAGGCCACGGACCGCGTGGCCGCAGCGGATCTCGATCCCCGCAGCGGGTACGAGATCGACCGTGCCCGGGTCGCGCGCAGCGGTCTGATCATCGCGTACGCCGGGACGCCCTCATTCGATGTCGGCATCGAGGTCGAGATCGCGCGCGAGCGTGGGATCCCGGTGATCCTTGTTGCCGAGCGCGATCGAATGGTGTCCCGGATCCTCCTCGGCTCGCCGGCGGTGGTCGATGTCGTGCGATTCACGGACCTCGCTGCCCTGCGCCTCGCCCTGCGAGACGCGATCGCGCGCGCGACGGCGTCGGTCACCGACCAGACGCCCGAAACGGTCGTGCAGCGGTTCCTCGGGAGCCTCGGCGCGGCGCGCCGGCTGCCGGAGGCGGAGATCGCGGCGCTGCTGCGGGTGGCGGATCTCGATGGCGAGCCGGCCAGCGTCGTCCGCAGGGCTATCGCGGATGGGAAGCTGTTCGGCGCGGGGCTCCGCGACCTCGTCGGTCGCCATGCCCTCCGCGGGGCGGACCTTGCGGCGTTCGTCCTGCACGACATCCTCGAGCGGCCCTTCGCGGAGATCGCCCGCACGCTCGGTGCGGACCCGCGGGCGATCCGGCGACGGGTGGAGCAGGCCCGGGTCAAGCTCCAGCTGGCTGCAGACGCGGATCTCGCGGTCATAGGACAATGGCTCGTGACGGAGCTCATCGCGCCCCCGACGCGGGCCCTGCAGCTCCGGCTATTCACCAACGCACAGAAAGCGGGTATCGAGAGCCATGAGCAAGGGCCAACGGAAGCAAAAGACCACCGGCAAGCTGGGCTGGCGGTCGAAAAAGGCGAACCACGGGCGTAAGCCCGGGATGGGCCGCGGCAAGCGCAACTAGCGCGGACCGCCGTGAACTGAAGAGGAGCCGCCCCGATCGGGCGGCTCCTCTTTTTTTGGTCGGGCACCTGGGTCTACGAGCGCTTGCGGGTGCTCTTCTTCCGACCCGTGCTCTTGCGGGCCGTTGACTTCTTGCGTGCGCCGCCGGTCGACGTACGGGCGGTCGTCTTCTTCCGTCCGGTCGACTTCCGTCCGGTCGACTTCCGCGCCGTGGTCTTCTTGCGTCCGGTCGTCTTCTTGCGACCGGTCGTCTTCTTCGTGGTCTTCCGTGCGCCGGTGCTCTTGCGCGCGGTCGTCTTCTTGCCGTCGCTCGCCGCCGACGCGCGCCCACCAGTGCTGCTGCCGCTGCTGCCGCGGCGGCCGCCGCTGGTGCCGCTGGTGCCGCTCTGGGTCGTCTTCTTGCGGCCGCCGCCGCTGCTCGTGCCGCTCGACGCGGGCATCGGCGCGGGGGGCGGCGGCGTGCCGGGAAGCGGTGACGGCCAGCTCGAGGCCGGCTCCTGCTGGGACCCAGACCACGTATCGCCACGATTGCCTTGTTCCATTGGGACCTCCATCAATTCATGCGCGCTCCGAGAGGTGTGGCATACCGCGTTCTTCGCATCGTCGCAAGCCGCAACCGATCGATCGTGTCATGTTCGTGACTATCGAGTGCATCCGGCCTGCGCGACCGAGGTCGGATCGCCGAGCGCGACCGACGCTTCAGCACGTTCGCCGGTGTCCGCCGTTACCTGGAGCACGTACGGGCCGGCGGGCATGGGGGTGCCGACGGTGCCCGTGTACACCCCGTAGGCATCGGTCACGCCCCGAAAGGCATAGTGCTGCCCCTGGCCGTCGATGGTGACGGCAATGCTGCGCTTTGGCCTGAAGCCATACGCGTACCAGACGCGGAGCCCGTCGGCGCGTGCCGCCGAGACGAAGGTTCCCTGAGGACAGCGTGCGAGCACCCGTGCGGGGAGCTCGATCACGTACCGCGACAGCGGTTCCCTGATCGCATCTTCGATCGCCGCCACCACGGGAGTCCCGGCGCCGATGCGGAGCAGCAGCGCGACCACGCCCGCCACGCCGATGCGGTCTTCGAGCACCCGCACGGCTTCGGCCGCGACCGCGTAGGCGTGGCCGCCATAGGCGCTGTTGTTCTGCAGCCAGGATCGGCCCTCGCCGAAGATGGTGAGCACTCCGGGGTCGTTCGCAAGGAGCGAGAGCGCCGACGCCCGGTCGATGCCGTAGGGATCCCGACCCTCGACGACGGTCGCGAGGCCCTCGTCCAGCCACGGCGGCAGGTCGTCGCCAGACATCCGATGCACCGCGACGTGGGTCAGCTCATGGCGGAAGATGGTCGTCCGGCCGGCGGCGAGCACGCTCTCGCCGTTGATCGCGACCGCGTCGAGGCCGGCGAGGGTGAGGCCACCGGTCTCGCGCGCAAGCAGCGCGGATGCGGCCGGGGTCATGCCGAACTGGCGTTCGAGCCCGGTGGCGAAGGACGCACGTGACGTGAACAGGAAGACGGCGGGTGGGTCGCCGAACGGGCGCCCGAAGTACCGCTCGACCGCCGCGGCGTCCTGGACCAACGTCGCGTAGATGCCGTCGGCGATCGGCGCGGACAGCGAGGTCTCGGTCCAGAGCTCGACGGGGCCGCTGTTCGTGCGCCGGAAACCGGGGCCGAGGCGCTGGCGGAGGAGCACGAGCGCGACCTCGCGCTGAAGCGCGCGCGCGGAAAGGGGGGCACCGGGCGGCGCGAGGCAGAAGCCCGGCGCGTCGGCCGGCGCGAGCTGGGCGCATGCATCGTTCCGCCGAGCGAGCAGCGTCACCGGGTCGCTGCTGTCGACCGCGGAGGGCAGCGCGAGACAGAAGGAGGCCAGCGCGGCCGGGTCGTCGCACGGCCGGGCCTGGTCGACGAGCCGGCCCGACACCACGTCGGGCGAGCGGAACGGCGGCAGCGTCGCGCAGAACGCGATCGGCGCGGCGCCACAGTCCGGAACGCTGGTCACCGGGACGCGAGGCCCGAAGACGATGAGGAGCGCGGCGGCCGCCAGTGCGGCCAGGACGGCGACGAGCCGCGCGCGTCTCAGGTCTGCGGCTCGGCCAAGAGGTATGCGCCGACGCCGATGAGCACGACCGGGACGAGGTACGGCTCGAGCGAGGATGGGATGAGGGACGTACCGGTGACGAACCGTCCCGCGGCCACGACGCCGAGAAGCACTGCCGGCACGAGCGGCCAGCGGTGCTGCGGTGACAGGGCGAACGCGACGATGAATCCGATGGCGATGACTCCCACGAAGGCCGGGGCGGCCGACTCAGGACGTATCGCGATCCACGTTGGCAGGAGCAGGGCGATCCCGAACGAGACGAGCGTGACCATCGGAATGAGATACACGTACTGGCGCCCCCGAAGGTATGAGATGAGGAACGCCCCGCCCATCGCGATGAACAGGTACGACGCGGCGTTGGGCACACCGAGCGGCTGCAGCACGAACGGCACGCCGAGCGCGACGACCACGAGTCCGCCGAGCACGCCGCGCCGGCGCGGCGCGATGGGTGCCGCGGGCATCGCCGGTCCCGCGCCGCCCACGGGGTGCGCCGCAGGGCGCGATGCCGGTACGGGCCGTGATCCCTGGGCCCGGACCTCGGCCAGGAGCGCGCTCGTTTTGATCGGCTTCGTCAGGTAGCTGTCGAAGCCGCTCGCCAGTCCGAGCGCGCGATCCTGGTCGGTCGAGTACCCGCTCAAGGCGACGAGCGGGACGGTCATCCCGCCCTGGCGAAGCTCCCGTGCGAGGGTGTGGCCGTTCATGTCGGGCAAGCCGATGTCGACGAGGATGAGATCCCACTGCTCGTCGATGGCCCGCTGCCGGCCGGCCGCGCCCATCCGTTCGCCGACGACGCTGTGGCCGTCGCGCTCCAGCATCACCGTCAGCATCTCGAGCGTCTGCGGATCGTCTTCGATGACCAGGATGTGCACGTGTAGAACGGTACTGGACGGCCGCTTTCACCGGCCGGGCCACTTAGTCGGGGAGCAGCCTCACGAACACGGCGTTCGCGACGAAGCGTCCACGTTCGGTGAGCGCGACACGCTCGCCACGCCGTTCGAGGACCCCGCTGCCGTCGAGCCCGGTGAGGGCGGCGTCCACCCGGGCGCGCGCGGCCGCGCCGAACCGCGCGCCGTACGCCGCGAGGTCGAGCCCATCGTCGAGACGCAACGCGAGGATCGCCGTGTCGACCGCGAGATCGGCGCCT
>JBBQZK010000066.1:0-14356 GCA_038207785.1 Candidatus Limnocylindria bacterium
ACCTCGACGCGCTCACCGCCTACCTCGAGAGCCTGAAGTGAGCGCCGTCCCCGCGCCGCTCCACCGAGCCGCCTTCGCGACGGCGGGCGCGCTGCGGACCGTCGACCACAAGGACATCGGCATTCTCTATACGCTGCTCGGGCTGGTCTTCTTCGTCATCGGCGGGCTCGAGGCACTGCTCATTCGCGTCCAGCTCGCGACGCCCGGCGCCCGCGTGCTCGATCCGGGCACCTACAACCAGCTCTTCACGATGCACGGCACGACGATGATCTTCCTGATGGCGATCCCGCTGCTCATCGGGATCGCCAACTACATGGTGCCGCTGCTCATTGGCGCCGAGGACGTGGCGTTCCCGCGGCTGAACGCGCTCTCGTTCTGGCTCACCGCGGCCGGCGGGCTGCTCCTCTATTGGAGCTTTGTCGCCGGCGGAGCGCCCGATGCTGGATGGTTCGCCTACGCGCCGCTCACCGAGCGACCCTACGCCCTTGGCACCGGCATGGACTACTACGTGCTCGGCCTCGCCCTCGGCAGCGCGGGCACGATCCTCGCGGCGATCAACTTTGCGGTGACGATCCTGCTGATGCGCTGCCCGGGCATGACCTTCGGCCGGATGCCGCAGTTCGTTTGGATGATGCTCATCACCAGCCTCGTCATCCTGGGCGCCTACCCAATGCTCGCGGCGGACCTGGTCATGCTCTTCGTCGACCGCCAGCTCGGCGGCCGCTTCTTCGACCCCGCCGGTGGTGGGAACGCCACGCTGTGGCAGCACCTGTTTTGGCTGTTCGGCCATCCGGAGGTGTACATCGTCGTGCTGCCGGCCTTCGGGATGATCTCGGAGGTCGTGCCGGTCTTCAGTGGCAAGCCGATATTCGGCTACAGCTTCATGACGGCCTCCGGCGTCGCGATCGCCTTCCTTTCGTTCGGCGTCTACGCCCACCACATGTTCGCGGTCGGCCTCGGCGAGGCGACGAACGGCTTCTTCTCCCTCACCAGCATGCTCATTGCCGTCCCGACCGGGGTGAAGGTCTTTAACTGGCTCGCCACGATGTGGCGCGGCCGGCTGCGCCTGGAGTTGCCCATGCTCTTCGCGGTCGGGTTCATCGTGACCTTCGTCATCGGCGGCCTGAGCGGCGTGTCGCTCGGGATCGTGCCGATCGACCTGTACGTCGAGGACACCCAGTACCTGGTCGGCCACTTCCACTACGTGCTCTTCGGCGGCACCGTCATGGCGGCCTTCGCCGGGCTCTACTACTGGTTCCCGAAGGTCACCGGCCGGCTGCTCGGCCGGGGCCTCGGTCTCGCCCATTTCTGGCTCACGCTGCTCGGCCTGACCCTTGCCTTCCTGCCGCTCCACTGGCTCGGAGTTGCAGGGATGCCGCGGCGCGTGTGGACGTATCCCGCGGGGCTCGGTTGGGACCTCCCCAACTTGCTCTCGACGATCGGCGCCTTCGTCATCGCCGTCGCCACGCTCGCGCTCCTGGTGAACGTCGTGCTGAGCGCGCGCGCCGGTGCGCTCGCCGGGGACGATCCGTGGGACGGTTTCACGCTCGAGTGGACGACGACCTCCCCCCCGCCGCCGCAGAACTTCGACCGCGTGCCGACCGTGGCGAGCCGTCGGCCGCTCTGGGCCCGCAAGCATCCCGATCGGGCGGGCGAGGCATGAGCGCGTACGGCGCGGCCCGCCCGTCCGTCTTCCGCGACCGGCCACTCGCGGGCATGGCGCTGTTCATCGCCTCGGAGTCGCTTTTCTTTGTGGGGATCATCATCGCCTACGTCGTCTTCCGCGAGCAAGGCCTAGCGATGGCGAAGCAGCAGCTCGACCTGCCACGGACGGCTCTCTTCAGCGTGCTTCTCTTCGCCTCGAGCGGCACGATCGCGGTGGCCGTGTCGCGCCGCGACCGCCGCTGGCTCGGCGCGACCATTTTCCTGGGCGCGGCGTTCCTCGTCGGCCAAGGCCTCGAGTACGCCCGCCTGCTCACCGCAGGGATCACGCCCGAGTCGGCGCTCTTCGGCACGGCGTTCTTCACGCTCACCGGTCTCCACGCACTCCACGTGTTCGTCGGCCTGGTGCTCCTCGCGTCGCTGCTGCTGGTCTCGCGCCGGCGCCCGTCACGGGTGGGGCCGGTCGTCTGGGAGACGATCGCCCTCTACTGGCACTTCGTCGATGCCGTGTGGGTCGTCGTGTTCAGCGTCGTCTACGTCGGAACGGCCATCGGATGAAGGAGGCGCGCGGCCCGGCAGGGCCCTCGATCTGGCCGGCGACGCTGGCGCTCGGCGTGTTGCTCGCCTGCACGGGGGTCCTCACGCACCCGCTCGTCCTCGCCTCGGGCGCGCTCGTCGCTGCGTTCGCGCTTTGGGCGTGGGTGCGCCAAGCGCTCGACGAGCAGAACTGATGGACCGCCGACAATTCCTTGGACGGGTGATCGTGCTCCTCTCCGCCGGCATCGGCTTCCTCGTGGGGTTGCCGATCATCGGCTACCTGCTCGCGCCCCTCGTTGCGCGCGCCGAGGAGGCATACGTCGCGGTCGGCAAGCTGACCGACTTTTCGGTGGGGCGGACCATGCTCGTCAAGTTCGAGGATCCGAGCCCGCTGGCCTGGGCCGGGCAGACCGCGTCGACCGCGCTCTGGGTCAGGCGGATCGCCGTCGAGGGCGCGGGCGCATTCCAGGTCTTCAACGTGAACTGCAGCCACCTCGGCTGTCCGGTCGATTGGAAGCCCGACGCGCGGCTCTTCCTGTGCCCTTGTCACGGCGGCGTGTACTACCAGGACGGCCGCGTCGCCGCCGGGCCACCGCCGCGGGCCCTGTTCGAGCGGGCCTGGCGGATCGAAGGCGGCTCGCTGCTCGTCCGGGCCGAGCGGCTGCCGACTCCCGGGCGACCCGGCGCGTGAGCCGTCTCCTTGCGGCGATCGGCCGTTGGCTGGCGCTGCGGGTCGAGCCGGAGGACTCCGTGCTGGCGGTGCTCCGCCACCCGGTGCCGGCCGGGCTCGCGCGTCCGGTCGGCTGGTGGTATGTCTTCGGCAGCGCAACGCTGGCGATGTTCGTGGTCCTGGTCGCGACCGGCGTCGCCCTCGCGATGACCTACGTACCTGCGCCCAACAGCGCCTACGACTCGCTCCAGTTCATCACCAACGAGGCCGGGTTCGGTCGGATCGTCCGCGGCATCCACTACTTCGCCGCTGGCGGGATGGTCGTGCTCGTCCTCGTCCACATGACCCAGACATTCCTGTTCGGGTCATACAAGTTCCCGCGCGAGCTGAATTGGATGAGCGGATCGCTCCTTCTGCTGGCGACGCTCGCGATGGCCTTCACCGGCCAGCTCCTGCGTTGGGACCAGGACGCGTTCTGGGCGATCGTCGTCGCGGCCGAGCAGGCCTCGCGGGCGCCGCTGATCGGTGGTTTCCTCGTCTCGCTGGTCGTCGCAGGGCAGAACGTCGGTGCCGCGACCCTCACACGCTTCTACGCGACACACGTGTTCCTCATCCCGGCGCTGATCTTCGGCCTGCTCGGTCTGCACCTTTACCTTGTCGTGAAGCGCGGTATCAGTGAGCCGCCGGTCCCTGGCGAGCGGGTCGATCCGCGCACCTACCTCGCGCGCTACGCCGCGCTGCTCCGCGGAGGCATCCCGTTCTACCCCGATGCCGCGGTGCGCGACGCGGTCGTCGCGTTCGTCTGCGTTCTTGGCGTCGTCGCGCTCGCCGTGGTGGCCGGCGCGCCGATGCTCGGCCGGCCGCCTGACCCGACGAACATCGTCGCGGACCCGCGCCCGGACTGGTACTTCATCGGATACTTCGCGCTCCTGGCGATCATCCCGAACGGGCTCGAGAGCGTCATCATCATCGGCCTCCCGGCACTGGCGTTCCTCTTCTTGTTCGGACTGCCGCTCCTCAGCCCAGCCGGCGAACGCCACGTCTCGCGCCGGCCCGGCTCGGTCGCGGCCGTCGGGCTGGGCGTCATCGCCTACGCCACGCTCACGATCGTCGGCTTCCAGGCGCCGTGGGCACCTGTCGCCGCGGAAGGCGCCTCGCTCCCTGCGGCGGTGACCGCCGGGCTCGATCCAGCGCAGCAGCGGGGGGAGCGCCTCTTCATCACTAAAGGCTGTTTCAGCTGCCACGCGATCGCGGGCTCGGGTGGCCGCCGCGGACCGGACCTCACCGAGGTCGGCGGGCGGCTCTCGGACAGCCAGATCATTTCGCGCATCCTCAATGGCGGCGGCACGATGCCCGCTTACGCGAGCGTCCTCTCGGGTGATGAGACCGCGGCGCTGACGGCGTTCCTCGAATCGCGGGTGAGCCGCTGAGGGGCAAGGCGTGGCCGCGGCGCGTCAGTATCTAGACCGACCCCACTTGGCGGTGTCCGTCAGCTCGACCTCACCGAGGACACGCGGGCGACCTCCGATGCCGTTGTAGCTGCTGGACTTGCCACCGGGTTCGCGGGCAGCGGGCGCGCAGCGCGGGCCTGACCTCAGCCATGCCCCATCTCGCCCCGGTCGCGACCAGATCGTCACCCGCATCGCGAACGGTGGTGGGGTCATGCCCTCCTACGCGGAATCGTTGACGCCAGAGGACCTCGCCGCGATCACAAGCTTCCTCGTGGCGCAGCGATGAGCGCACCAACAGGCGCAGTGATCATCGCTGACCGCCGCCGGCGTGGTCATGGTGCAAAGCCACGCGGCTCAGGAGCCCGCGGCGTGGCGAACGCGGATCGACGACCGGCGTGATCTGATCGCGTGCTGAGGTCAGGCACGAGGGCCAGTCACGCGTCCGGTACCGTCACTCGGAAGTCCGCTCCGGGCGCGAGGCCGCTGGTGCGGAGCTCGACCCGACCGCCATGCGCGGCGGCGATCGCCGCCGAAAGAGCAAGGCCGAGTCCGGCACCGCCATCTCCACCGGTCCGCGCCGCGTCCGGGCGGGCGAAGCGGGCGAAGAGCATTGGCCGATACTCGGCGGCGATCCCGGGACCGTGGTCGCGGACTCCGACCCAGTGGACGCCCGGCCCGTGGCCTGCCGTGAGCGTGACCGCCGTTCCCGCGGGCGCATAGCGCAGCGCGTTTTCGACGAGGTTGTCGATGATCCGGCGCAACAGCGCGGGCTCGGCGGCAGCTGCACCGGCATCTTCCGCCGCGACATCGATCCGCACCCCGGCCGCGGACGCTGCGATCGACCAGCGTGCGGCGGTCTCCTGCAGCAGGTCGTCGAGATCCACCGCCTCGCGCCGCGGGACGAGCGCGCCGGCGTCGGCGCGAGCGAGCACAAGGAGCTGATCGGCAAGCCGGCCGAGGTGGTCCACCTCGTCGCGCAGACCCTCGAGCGTGTGCCGATACTCAGGCCCGCTGCGGTCGTGCGCCAGCGTGACATCGAGCTCGCTCCGGAGCAGCGCGAGCGGTGCGCGGAGCTCATGGGAGGCATCCGCCGTGAATCGCCGTAGGCTCTCGAAGCTTGCTTCGAGTCGACCGAGCATCTCGTTGAAGGTGTCGACGAGGTCCCCGAGCTCGTCCGGGGGGACCGCGATCGCGACCCGGCGATGCAGGTCGTGGCCGCCAAGCGTCCGCGCCAGCGAGGTGATCTGGCGCACCGGCCGAAGCGCCTGACCGGCGAGCCAATAGGCCAGACCGCCGCCGGCGAGGACGAGCGCCACGGAGACCAGCCCCAGCAGCAGGGCGGTCCGGCCGAGGGTCGCGTTCAGCTCGCCGACGGAGCGACTGAGGGTGAGAACGGGAGCATTCGCTGCAGTGTCGATCGGTTGTGCGATCACCCGTCGACTCGATCCACGTGTATCGATGATGTCGACCCAGATCCGGCCCTTCGCACGCGCGTCCGCGGCGATGCTCAGCAGAGCCGCCGCGGGGAGGGCCTCGGCGGGCGACCGCAGCAACACCCCCGCCGGTCCCACGAGCGCTCTCTCGATGGCGGCACCGCCGGGTGCCTCGATCGTGGCCTCGCCTGCGCCCAGGCTGTAGACGCCGTTCGATTCTTCGATCCCGGCGACCGTGACATCGGCCTGCGCGGCCAGGAGCGCGTCGCTTGCGTTCCGCTGGGTGTAGGCCAATGCGCCGATGATCGTCAGGTCCGCGACCAGCAGCGCCAGCGCAAGGATGGCGGTCGATGCAAGCGTGAGCCGGCCGCGCGTCCCGCGGAGGAAGCGTCTCACTCGTCTGGCCCGGCGTAGCGGTAGCCCGAGCCACGCACGGTGACGATCGGGTCCCCGCCGCCGGCGTCGCCGATCTTCTTTCGGATCCGGCCGATATATACCTCGACGAGATTCCGGCCGCCGTCGAATTCGTAGTCCCACACGCTCTCGATGATCTGCGAGCGGGTCGCGACCCGTCCCCTGTTGAGCAGCAGGTGTTCGAGGATCGCGAACTCCTTCGCGGTGAGATCGACAGCCTTCCCCTGCACACGCAGGAGGTGTGCCGCGGTGTCGAGCGCTACGGGGCCCGCGACGAGCGATCCGGCGCGATCCGGCAGCTGCCGCCGCGCGAGCGAGCGGATCCGCGCGATCAGCTCGCGCAGGGCGAACGGCTTCACCAGATAGTCATCGGCCCCGGTCTCCAGGCCGCGAACCCGGTCCTCGACCGCATCGCGCGCGGTCAGCATGAGCACCGGAGTTCGTACGCGGCGTTCGCGAAGCTGGCGGCAGACCTCGAAGCCATCGAGGAGTGGCAGCATCACGTCCAGCACGATCACGTCGAATGGCGTGGCCAGCGCGCCGGCCAGACCCTCTTCGCCGTCGTAGACCGCGTCGACGGCGAGCCCAGCCTCTTCCAGGCCCCGACGAACGCTCGCCGCCAGGCGGCGGTCGTCCTCGACGATGAGCACTCTCACCGGGCCATCATCTAACGGCCGGCTAACGGATACCTAAAGGAGTCGAGGCCTGCCATTTATCGCCCCGACAGCCCGCGGCGGCATGCTGCGGATAGCGAATGACACCAGAAAGGAGCAAAGCAATGAAGCGCCTCCTCTCCGCCTCCATCATCAGCGCCATCCTCGCGGTCGGCGCGTTCGGCGCCATCTCGGCCAACGCCGGGATGCCCACGACCAACGCATCGACCCTCGCCGCGCCGAACCCGCCTCAGGCGACCGAGACCCCAGAGCCGCCTGAGACGACCGAAGGGGCCGACGCGCCCGAAGCGGCCGACGTGCCTGGCACGCCGGACACCGGTCACGCCGATGACCCAAGCGATGCAAACGCCGATCACCAGTTCGACGGCACCGAATAGTCGCGACCCGCGACTCTCGTGGATGTCCGGCCCGATGTGGCCGGGCATCCTGGCGTCCTCGCACTTCGGCGCCACGGCGGCCGGTATCGGCGCCTCATGGACCGGCGTCCCGGGTCTGTCCGCTCACCGCCCCGCCGACCATGACGGTGGTCCCTGGACAAGGAGCGTGACGATCACTACGCCGAAGACGGTCGCTTGAAGACGAACCAGCGCACGCGCATGGCTGCGCCTTCGCCGTCCGCGGTCGTCAGGCCTGCGACCGCGCCGGACCGCCGACGAGACCGAGCGGACTGGTCCGAACGCCCCCGCCGTCCGTGACGAAATCGTCATGAGCCCGGTCGGCTCGGCTGGGACAATTGCCGTAATGAACACGCGCGTGCTGGTCACCGTCGCGGCCGTGGTCTTGGTCCTCGTACTCGGCGTGGGCCTCCTCTACGCGGTGCGGTCGCAGGCCCCACTGGTGGCCGCGGTGACGAGTGCGACGCCCGCGCCCTCGACTGGGGTCGCATCTGCGACAGCGATTACGACACCCGCCCCGACCGCCAGCGCGACCGCCAGCGCGACCGTCGCACCGGTCGCGTCGGCGTCGCCAGCTGCACCTCTCGCGGAGATCCACCAGGGACCGATCCAGCTCCTGACGTCGAAGGTCGGGTGGGTCGGGTCGGCGGCAGGCCTCGAGAAGACGAGCGACGGCGGCGCGACCTGGCGGGTCGTGAACGCGTCGGAGACGTTCGGCGCGCTTCGGTTCGTCGACGAGCAGCACGGCTGGGCGATCGTGCTCGCGACCCCGCTCGGGAAGGCCGCGCATGCAGGCTGCCCGGCCCAGGGCATCTGCCAGATCGTCGGCACGACGCAGGACGGCGGGGCCACGTGGACCGACCGGGTCGTCATTCCACCGGGACCGACGCGAGGCCCGCTCGTCATTCAGGCGATCGACGCCTCGCTCGCATGGATCCTCGCCCCGACGGCACGGTGCGATGGGAATGGCTGCGCCGTTGAGCTCCGGAAGACGACCGATGGCGGCGCGACCTGGACGATCCAGCGAACCGGGTCGATGGAGGCGCTGCGCATGGCCACGGCGCAGCGCGGATGGCTGTCGAACTCCCGCGTGCCCGCGAACGGTTCGGACGTCTTCACGACGAGCGATGGGGGCGCGACCTGGACGAAGGTCTTCACCGCGGTCACGAACGTGGTCGGCCTCGACGCGGCGAGCGGCGCCGACGTGTGGATCCTGAGCCGCGACGGCGCGACCTGCACATCGAGTAACTGCGCGACGTATGAGCTCCTGACGAGCGCCGACACGGGCGCGAGCTGGACGAGCCTGGGCAACCCGAAGAGTCAGGCCTGCGCCACCGGTCACATCGCCGGGCCGCTCTTCGCAAGCCGCAGCCGCGGATGGGCTGGACTCACGCTCGGCGCCGGCGGCGCGAACGGCACTGGGGGGATCATGCGCACTGACGACGGCGGCACGAGCTGGACCTGCGCGACAGAGCCCACGAACGTCGGCGCACTGAGCGCGGCTGATCCCGAGAACGTGTGGGCGCGGAGCGACCGGCGTGAGAACGTCACCAGCGCGCTCTTCACCTCGACGGACGGCGGCAAGACCTGGAGGCAACTCCGTTAGGGTCATCCTGATGTGCGATGCCGGACGCGTCGTGGCCAACTTTCGCGTCCGGTTGACCTTCATCGCGCGAAACCCCAGCATTTGTTACGGGCCAGTAGCTCAGCGGTAGAGGAGGGGACTCTTAACTACACGGCCACCGAACGCGGGGGCGCTCGCGTTTCTGGCGCAAATACCGACGGACGGCCCGCCACATCGTCCGCTCCAATGCCCGAATCACACGCTCGTCCTGTCCCGCTCTACGTCGAACGCGTACGCCGGATCCTCGGCCGCGACGGCAGCTGCCGTCTGATCCCGACTCACGTACGCACCTGGCACTATCCTTTTTCGAGCAACTGCGCTTGTCGGAGGAGTCCGTGGACATCGCAATCACGACCGAGCGGGTGGACGACAAGGGTTGGATCGCCTTCGCGCCTGAGGTTCGGGCTACCGCTCAGGGATCGAGCGAAGATGACGCCAAAACGAACCTCCGGGCCCTCTTCCAGCGCTACCCGGACCTGCTCGAAGAGCCGCGCCGTGCGGCGGATCGGCGCGTCGAGCTCATCAAGCTCTGAGCGGAGCCGGGTAGCTGCCGTCGCTTCCTGAGCTCAAGTACCGCGAGCTGGTGAACTTACTGAAGTTCTTCGCGACCGACCTCCACGGCGAAGGCTCACCGCAGCTCAAGGTGACCAACCGTTCAGGCAAGAAGGTCGCGGTGCACTGCCATCCGTCGCAAGACTTCTGGCCTCAGGCGCTCAGCCGGCTCGTTCATGACCTTGAGATCTCGCGCGATGAGTTCTGGGAATGGTCAAACGCCGGTCGCAAGTCCCGGTGACACCAACGCCTCGGGCGCGGCGCACGACCGCGAGACGCGCCAAGGTCGCCGAGCGCTGGCTGGTCCTGCGCGTCGTGCTCCATAGCCAGGCGGACGTGGACTCTTCCGATGGCCCCGGACGGGATCTGCTGATGAGGACCTCACACTCGTTCGCGGAGCTCGCGGCCGCGATCGATCGCGCATTCGCGCGCTGGGATCGCTCGCACCTCCACGAGTTCCGCTTCGCCGACGGACGCCGGATCGGCAAGGCCGACACCGACGAAGTCGGCGATCGCGAAGACGAGCTGGACGAGCGGGCCGAGACGCTAGGGATGGCCGATCTGAAGGTCGGGGCGTCCTTCGAGTATGTCTTTGACCTCGGCACCGGCTGGGAGCACGTCTGTACTGTTCTGCAGGCGGACGTCGATCCAAACACGGTCTACGGCGGACCGCCGGCGGAAATCGTTCCGATCTTCGGGTGGGGCTCGATCCCCGACCAGTACGGTCGAGCCACCCCGGAAGGCGAGGACGACGATCTGGCGTAACGACGCCGACCGAGGCACGGTAGCCCGCGACTCTCGGTGGGCAGACCGGCGCGTTTGCCCAGCGTCTGACGAATCGAGCTTCAGCCTGACCCGTCTACCGGCCTCGCAGTCGCGCAGGGCATCCGACGGCCGGCGACGAAGCCCGCGAACGCGCCGAGCAGCGCCGCGCCGGCGACGATCAGAACTGGCGCATCAACCGATCGCAACGGGCTCGGCGCGGTCACGGTGACCATCGCGCTAGCGCCCTCGGTGCCGACGGGGAAGTTGCGGCAGCGGATCGTCCAGCGGCCGGCGGACGGCAGAGCTACCGTGCCGCGCCAGAGCGTCGCATCGCTCGGATCGCGGGTCAGCGCGATCTTGATCGCCGGACCGCTCTCGGGATCGGCGTCGACGTCGAACGGATAGTCATCCCACGCGTAGAGGACGTCCCAGGCACCGGAAGGGACCGGGTGGGGCGACCGTGGCTGCGGGAGGCTGATGCTCGATGGCCCGACGGGGACAAATGTTCGGAGGAGCACCTCCACGGGCTGGCCGACCTGCGCCTCTGAAGGCGAGACGGCGACCACGACCTCGCCCGCTCCGTGCGCCCGGGCGGCCAGGGCAAGCAGGAGCGCGACGACGACGAGAGGCACGACCGTCCGATGTCTTCGCATCTGCCAGTACAGCCTCATGGCCGTCCGGGTTCCCGCCACCGGGCAGCCGCGAGGACTCTTGCGAAAACGTCGGAGAATCACCGAGTCGAACCATGTGATTAGGTTGACCTCAGCGCGAAAAAACCCGAGCATTCATGGGGGCCAGTAGCTCAGCGGTAGAGCAGGGGACTCTTAATCACACGGTCATCCGCCGTGTGCCGAGTCCCCGAATCCCAGCGAAAACGAGTGGGCGGCCCCCATCCCCACCGACCGTATCGACCGAGTCACCCGCTCGCCCGATCCCGCTCTACACCGAGCGGGCCCGGCGCACGCGCGGCTTCTTCTGGCTCGATCGGCTGCTGCGATGAGCATCTACGTCGCTGCGCCGATTCCGCAGACCGAAGAGGAACTGAAGATGGCTGCGCGCTGGCGTGAGGTCACGCGCGAGAACCTGCGGCTCTTCCGCTGCACCGAGTGCATGGACAACAAGCACGTTTTTCCGTTCAGGATCGTGGATCGTGATGCCTATAAGGCCCAGCGCATCGAGGGCCAGCCGTGGTCATGGGAAGACCGTCCCGCATGTCCGTCGTGTCACGGCGTCGGTCGGGTGACCGTCGATCCGCTCGTGCATTCGACTCCATTTCGCGTGATCCTCATCGATCGTCGCCTTACAGCCGCGGAACTGGCCGCGCTGCGCGAGGCCCTTGCATGAGGCTCCTGGCCGTCGACGAGAGCTCCACCGCGACCGGCCTTGCCTTTTTCGACGGCTCCGACCGCCCTGCCTGGACCTACGTGCTGCGCCCCGCGGCGGACTGGCCGTGGCGCCGGCGGATGCGCTGGATCACCGAGGCGCTCCGTGGCGTGCTCGAGTCGAACGGCCTGCTCGCGGATCCACCCGACGCGATCGCGATGGAAGACGCGGTCGTCGGCGCGTACCCGTCCACAGCAATCTCCGTCGCGGAGTGCCGCGGCTACCTGACCGCTCACTTCGACTCGATCTTCGGGCTCGAGTTGCGGCACGTGACGATCTCGCCGGCGAAGGCCCGCGCGGCCGTCGGGCTATCGGCGTTCGCCCGGCGCGCGCATAGCAAAGACCGCTACCGGCAGGTCGCGATGTACCTCGGTCTGCCTGCGACGATCTCGGAGGATGAGGCCGACGCGGCGTGCATTGGTCTGGCCGCGCTCGCGAAGCTGCGCGAAGAACGCTGGGGGAGCGGAAAGTCTGAGGGCCAATGCCATCAAATGAGCTGACGCTCAGGTGATGACCTTCAAGACGAAGTCGTGCCAGCGCTGCGGTAAGACGTTCGTTCCATCCGGCGGACCAGCGAAGTGGTGCCCGGACTGCGTGCCGATTGCGAACGCCGCGGGGATCGTGCGCCAGGCAGCGAATGCGCTCACCGCATGCGGTCAGCTCACCGCTGGCGCGAAGCTGCGGCGCTACGCGGACGAGCTCGTCGCGCCCCGGATCCCCCAGATCCGTAGTCACGAGTAACAAGCGCGCTCGATCGCGCCCACCATCAAGGCGATGCCGCACCGTGCGATTCGCCCGCGATGAGGGATGGGGGGGGTAGGCGCGATGTTTTCGGAGGTCGTCGTTTCTAAAGCGTGCCGCCTCGGCGCGAAAAAAACGCTGATGGCATGTTGAGAGGCCGCGTCGTCCCGTATCGCTCGCACACGCCGTTGCCGCTGCGGGCGAACCCGTACAACACCCGCGCCTGGAAGCTCGCGCGCGCGTCGCAGCTCGCGTCCGAGCCGTACTGCGTCGACCACCTGAAGCGCGGCCAGTACGTGCTCGCGACCGTGGCCGACCACTGGCCGATCCTCGAGCGTGACGGCGGCACCGAGCTCGTGTCTCGATGTGGCCCGTGCCACTCCGCTAAAACGGCCCGCTACGACGGTGGCTTCGGCAACCCGGTGCACGCGTGAGCGTGGCTGTCCGCGCGCCGGCGAAGGTAACGCTGAAGCGCGCCGCGCTCAAGGGTCAGCCGTTCACGCTGCCGCATTTCGTCAGCTGGTCGCGCGACCTGGTCCTCGACAACGGCGAGCACGGGCGGCTCGAGCCGTTCCAGTGCGAGTTCGTCGCCGACCTCTTCGCCGGCCGGCCGGAGAACTGGCTCATCCTGCCTGAGGGCAACGGCAAGACCACGCTCGTCGCTGGGATCGTGCTGTACCACGCCGAGTTCAAGCCCGGCGCGTACGTGCCCGTCGCCGCGGCCGCGCGCGACCAGGCCGAGATCCTCTACCGCCAGGCCGAGGGGTTCGTGTTGCGGACGCCCCGCCTCAACCGGATCTTCCGCTGCTTCGATGGCTACCGCCGGATCCGGCACAAGAAGAACCGTTCGCGGATCCAGATCTTCGCCGCGGACTCGAGAACCGGCGATGGCGTCATACCGACGCTCGCCATCGTCGAGGAGGTCCACCGCCACAAGGACCTCAGCCTCTACCGGACCTGGACCGGCAAGATCCGCAAGCGCACGGGCGCGCAGGTCGTCGGGATTTCCACCGCCGGCGAGCCCTACAGCGACTTCGAGGAAACCCGCGAGCGGATCCGTCTACTCCCCGGCGCGACCCACAAGGGCACATTCACTCGCGCGGCGTCCGAGCAGATCGTGATCCACGACTGGGCGGTCCCGCCGAAGGCCGACATCACCGACATGCGGATGGTCAAGAGCGCGAACCCGTTCAGCGGCGTGACTGTCGAGACGCTCGCGGCGGACTTCAAGTCACCGACGATGACCCTCCCGCACTGGTCGCGGTTCAAGTGCAACATCCCGACGCGGGCCATCCGGTCGGCGATCACCGACGTGGAGTGGGCCCGGGCGAAGACCGGCGTGCGGATCCCGAAGGGCGTCCCGATCTGGCTCGGACTTGACGTCGGCTGGAAGCACGACACGACCGCGATGGTCCCGTTTTGGGCCCGCGACGCCGCGTTCCACGTCCTGGGCCCCGCCACCATCCTCATCCCCCCGCGCGATGGCAGCTCGCTCGATCCTGGTGAGATCCACCGTGCGCTGCTCGCGATCCATGCCCGCAACCCGATCGAGCGGATCGTCATGGACATCACCCGGGCCGAGGAGACCGCGAGCTGGGCCGCTGCGGAGCTCGACGTCGAGGTCCTCGAGTGGAGCCAAAGCGACGGCCAGGCCACCATCGACTACGAGAAGTTCATGACCGGCCTGCGGACCGGGGTGCTGCATCACACCGGCGACCGCGGACTCACCCGGCACGTGATGAACGCGGTCTCGCGGATGCTGCCGAAGGGCAACACCCGGTTCGAGCGTCCGAAGTCCACGCGCATGGGGAGCGACCCGGACGCGAACGTCATCGACGCGCTCGTCGCCGCGGCGATGGTGAACTCGAAGGCGACGACCGTGGCGCCGGCCCAGCGATGGGGCCTCGCCGGATGAGCCTCCACGGCGCGCAGGATCCGCGACCCGATGCGCCCGCGCTCGAGCGCAAGCGGCTGTTGGATCGCGACGACCGGGTGTGGCTGGCGACGATCGTGATGGCTGCCATGATCATCGTGTCGCTCGGCTTGGTCGGCGCC
>JBBQZK010000067.1:0-14213 GCA_038207785.1 Candidatus Limnocylindria bacterium
GGCGCGCTTCCGCGAGGTCACCGAGGCGTACGAGATCCTCACGGATCCCCAGCGCCGTCAGCGGTACGACCTGTTCGGCTGCACCGACGGCGCCGTCGGCTTCGGTATCGACGACCTGTTCAACACTTTCTTCGGCGGCGAGACGCGCCGCCGCGAGCGCGGGCCGATGCGCGGTGCCGATCTGCGGATGCAGCTGGAGATCGAGCTCATCGATGCGGTACGCGGAGGAGATCGCGGGATCAAGGTGCCGCGCCTCGAGACGTGCGAGCGCTGCAGCGGCGATGGCGCCGAGCCCGGCTCGACCGTCACCACGTGCGAGCAGTGCAATGGCCGCGGTGAAGTGCGTCAGGTCCAGCAGTCGGTGTTCGGCCGGTTCGTGAATGTGTCGACGTGCCCGCGCTGCGGCGGCGCGGGGAAGACCGTTGACAAGGTCTGCACGCGGTGCCGGGGTGAAGGACGCGAGCGCAAGGATCGCGACATCACGCTCACCATCCCGGCCGGCATCGACGACGGCCAGCAGCTGCGCGTTGCCGGCGAGGGTGAGGCCGGCATGCGCGGCGGCCCATCGGGCGACCTGTACGTACTGATCCGGCTCAAGGAGCACTCGACCTTCAAGCGCGAGGGCGACGATCTCGTGCTCGTGCTCCGCGTCTCGCCCGCTCAGGCGGCATTGGGGGACGAGCTCGAGGTCCCGACGATCGACGGGGCGCGCGCCGGCGTCCGCGTTCCGGCGGGCTCACAGCATGGGCAGATCGTGCGCCTCAAGGCAAAGGGCGTGCCGCGGCTCGGCTCGTCAGCGCGTGGCGACCAGCTCGTGTATCTCGACGTCGTGATCCCCCGGTCGCTCACGAAGGACCAGAAGGCCCTGTATCAGAAGCTGCACGCCGCCTCCGGCGCGCCGGAGCAGTCCGATGACGACCGTGGCGTGTTCGACAGGATCAAAGACGCCCTCATCTAGTTCATCACCGCGGCCTTCGGCCGCGTCCGCCGCAGGCGCATCATCACCGCGGCCCTCGGCCGCGCCCGCCGCAGGCGCATCATCGCCGCGGCCTTCGGCCGCCTCCGCCGCGGGCGCATCCACCGAGCCCATCCGCTGGCTCGAGATCGCGGTCCCCGCGCACGCCGAGGCAGTGGAAGCAGTCAGCGAGATCCTCGCCCGCGTCGGCTACAACGGCGTGGCCGTCGAGGAGCCGCTCGAGCCGGACGGCCTGCACATCGTGAAGGCGTACCTCATTCACGATCGCGTCGCGCGCATCCGCGTGCGCCGAGTTCGCGACGCGCTCGGCCATCTGCAGGCCTTCGGCCTCGGCCCCATCGGAGAGCTCGGCGTGAAGGAGATCCAGGAAGAGGCCTGGCTCGAAACATGGAAAGCATCGTTCCGGCCGATCGCCGTCGGCGCCTTCCTGGTGCGGCCCACGTGGTCGGACGCGGATCCGGGCACCGCGATCGTGCTGTCGCTCGACCCGGGGATGGCGTTCGGAACCGGCCTGCATCCGACGACCCAGGCGTGCCTGCGGGCGCTCTCGCACATCGACGTCGCCGGGAAGCGCGTCGCCGACGTCGGGACCGGCTCGGCGATCCTCGCGATCGCGTGTGCCAAGCGCGCCGCACGCGAGGTCGTGGCCGTGGACATCGATGCGGTCGCGCTGAAGGAGGCCCGCGAGAACGCGGCACGCAACGGTGTCGGGATCGCCTTCGCGAACGGCAGCGCGGCCGACCTGGACGGCCAGTTCGACCTGATCCTCGCGAACATCGTCGCGGCCGTCCTGCAGACGATCGCTCCCGAGCTGGCGGTCCACCTGGTACCGGGCGGCACCCTGCTCGTCGCGGGGATCATCGCCACGGAGGAGAGCGACACCCGCTCGGCGTTCGAGGCGCACGGGCTGCGCGCGGCCGCACGCGACCAGGACGGCGATTGGGTCTCGCTCGAGCTGACCCGCTAGAACAAGCGGATGCACCGGTTCTTCGTCGAGACCGCTCCGGCCGAACGCGCGTTCCTCTCCGGGGACCAGGCCCGGCAGATCGCGACCGTGCTGCGGCTGCAGCCCGGCGAACACGTGGTCCTCATCTGCGATCTCGTCGAGCACGAGGTCGAGCTGCAGGCGGTCGCGCCGGCGCGGGTCACCGGCAAGGTCGTCGCCCGCAGACCCGTCGCGACGGAGCTGCCGTTCCGCCTCACGCTCGCGGTGCCGGTGCTCAAGGGAGACCGGACGGAGGAGATCATCGAGAGCGCAAGCCAGCTGGGGGTCGTGCGGTTCGTGCCGTTCACGTCCGGGCGCTCCGTCGTGCGCGAGCTTTCCGCGGCGAAGCACGATCGCTGGCAGAAGATCGCCCGAGAGGCCGCTGAGACCGCCCATCGGGGCGCCATCCCGCGCATCGACGAGCTGGCTCCGTGGGGCGCGCTGTTCGTGCGGCTCGACGGCACGGTCGTGGTGTGCTGGGAAGAGGCGACTGGACCGCAGCTGGTCGATGCCGCACGGGCCGGTGACGTGTCCGTCGTCATTGGGCCTGAAGGCGGCTTCTCGCACGATGAGATCGAGACGGCCCGCGCGCACGACGCGACCATCACATCCCTCGGTCGCCGGATCCTGCGTGCCGAGACCGCGGCGATCGCCGCGGTCGCGGTGCTGGTCGCGGCGCGCGACCCGCGCTAGATCCCGATCACGCCCCGCTGCTGTAGCTCGCTTCGATCGAACAGCGCGCGATTCGCGAGCACCCGCGCGGTCGGCGCGCCGGTCGCGAGGTCATCGCCGAGTCCCGCGGTGACGCGCCGAACCACGATGAGCGCGAGCACGGCGAGACCAGCCACGACCGCGGGGGTCACGCCGTCCTGCTCCCAGATGATCGCCGGGAACACCGCGAAGGACAGGAGCGACGCGAGTGGCAGCACCCTGCTCGGCCGCGGCCGGACCGCGAGGCGCATCGCGATCGCCGCGAGCACCGGCAGCATCATGATCACGAAGGCGACCGGATCGACCGCGAGCGCGAAACCCCAGCCGGCGGAGTTCGCCCGTCCGCCGTCGAAGCGGTGGAAGACGGGCCACATCTGGCCCGCGACCGCCGCGACCCCACACCCGAGCTGCACCTCCAGCGGCAGTTCAAGGCCGCGGGCCACGACCACCGCCGTGACGCCCTTGGCCGCGTCGAGCAGCCCCCCGACCACCGCCGCTCCCGGCCCGACGCTCTTCCAGAGATTGCTGCCGCCCAGCTTCCGCGAGCCGACGGTCCGGAGGTCGACGCCCCGCAGGCGGGCGACCCAGAACGGGAACGACACGGAGCCGCCCAGATAGGAAAAGAGGACGGCGAGGAGCGGCACGGCGTCATTCTGCTGGCTATAAAGAAGTGCATACCTTTACCGACGGGCACCCGCGGGACCACGTATCATTCAGGAAGTCGGCGGCCCTTCGGGGTACGCCGGCATCGTCTTGTATGACCGAAGGCGGGGTGACCCTAAAAATCGCATGTCCGAAGTGATCATCGGCGAAGGGGAGTCCTTCGAGGCTGCCCTGCGCCGTTTCAACAAGAAGATCCAGCAGGCCGGGATCCTCGCGGAGGCCCGCCGGCGCGAGTACTACGAACGACCGGCCGCGCGGCGCAAGCGCAAGGAAGCCAAGCGTCGCAAGCGCTAGCGGCGTCGTCGCGAACGTGAATTGAAAGCCCGGCTCGAGCAGGACCTTCGCGATGCCATGAAGGCCCAGGACACCGCGCGCCGGGATACCGTCCGCTTCGTGTTGGCGGCCATCCACAACGAGGAGGTCGCCAAGCGCGGAGCCCTCGACGACCCCGCGATCGAAGCCGTCCTCCGCAAGCAGACCAAGATGCGTCGCGAATCGATCGAGGCATTCACCAAGGGAGCGCGCGCCGAGCTCGCGGCGAAGGAGACAAAGGAGCTCGAGATCCTGGAGTCGTACCTTCCCAAGCAGCTCGACGAAGAGACCGTCCGTGCCGCGGCGGCAAAGGCGATCGCCGAGACCGGCGCCACCGGACCCAAGGAGCAGAGCAAGGTGATGCAGAAGCTCATGCCCGAGCTCAAGGGACAGGCCGACGGCGGCATGGTCTCGCGCGTTGTGAGCGAGCTGCTCAAGCCGAAGGCCTGATGGCGCAGGCGCAGCAGATCACGATCCTGATCCCCGATCCGGAAGAGATGATGTTCGTCGCTGGTCCGAATGAGACGAACATCGATCGCATCGAGCGCGAGTTCGCGGTGAAGATCGTCGCGCGCGGGGCCGAGCTCCGGATCAGCGGCGAGCCGTCAACGGTGACTCGCGTCGGCGACCTCGTCGGCGCGATGCGCTCGCTGTCGGGACGCGACGAGAATCTTCGCAAGCCGGCACTGGAGCGGCTCATCGGCCAGGCTAAGGAGGCTCCGGTGAGCACGCCGCAGCAGCTGCGCGAGCACATCGCCACCACCGTCACCGGGAAACGCATCGCGCCGCAATCGGACAATCAGCGTCGGTACATCGAGGCGATGCGCGCGCGGGATCTCGTGTTCGCGACGGGTCCGGCTGGTACCGGCAAGTCGTTTCTCGCGGTCGCGATGGGTGTCAATGCGCTACGAGAGCGCAAGGTGACGCGGCTGATCCTGACCCGACCGGCGGTCGAGGCCGGGGAGAATCTCGGATTCCTCCCCGGTGACATGGCCGAGAAGATCGACCCGTATCTCCGCCCGCTGTACGACGCCCTGTACGAGCTCATGCCCGCGGATCGGATGGCCCGCGCGCAGGAGCGGGGTGAGATCGAGGTCGCGCCACTCGCGTTCATGAGGGGTCGCACCCTTGCCGAAGCGTTCATCATCCTGGATGAAGCGCAGAACACGACCCCGGCGCAGATGAAGATGTTCCTGACCCGGCTCGGATTCGGATCGCAGGCGGTCGTGAACGGCGACGTCACCCAAATCGACCTTCCCGCGGGCTCGAAATCGGGCATGGTCGTGGCGCGCGAGATCCTGCGCGAGGTCGAGGGCATCGGGTTCGTCGACTTCGACGACACGGACGTGGTCCGGCACGAGCTCGTCCAGCGCATCGTGCGCGCGTACGATCGGTTCGAGAGGTCGTCGGAATGATCCGGTTCGCGCCTCGCAACCGTTCGATCGCGGAGCTGCGCGCCCTCATGCAGCGCGACCCCCGGACTCGGATCGTCGCGTTCATCATCGCCACGGGCCTCATCAGCGCGGTCGCGCTGCTGTTCTCGCCGCCCGCGGTCGTGTCGTACGGCACGGCGGGCGTCGTGGCCGACCGCGAGGTCCGCGCCCCGCACTCGACGGCCTTCTCATCGGAGGCGTTGACCCAAGCGGAACGCGACAAGGCCGCCGTCGCCGTGCAGCGCGTCTACATCGCGGATCCGGCCGTGGCCGTCACGGCCGCCTCGCATCTGCAGGCCGCTCTGACGGGCATCGCCCGGATCCGCAGTGACGCGACGCAGCCGCGCGATCAGCGGATCGCCGCGCTGACGAAGCTTTCGGAGGCCTCCCTCAGCGTGCCGCTCGCGACGGACGCGCTGGACATGACCGCGGCCGAATTCGACCAGCTGACCAAGGAGCTCGATCCGGCCCTGAAGACGTTGTACGGCCAGGGCATCCGGCCGGAGCAGCTCGACACCGCGCGCGCCGATCTCGCGCCGAAGGCCCTTCCCCAGGTCTGGACCGACCGTCAGAAGCGCGTCGGCGCGGAGCTGCTCAAGCAGAGCCTGCAGTCGAACCTGGCGTTCGACGCCAACGCGACTGCCGCCGCCCAGCAGGCTGCGCGCAACAACGTCGCACCGGTGCAGGTCCAGGTGACCGCCGGAGAGGTCGTGGTGCGCGAGGGCCAGGTCGTGAGCGGGCTGGATCTCGAGAAGCTCCGGGCCCTCGGCCTCGTGAACCCCGGCATCGACTGGAAGAGCGCGGTCGGACTACTGAGCTGGGCCCTGCTCATCGCCGGCGTGCTCGCTCTCTTCGTCGAGCGATACGCGCCCGAGGCCTGGACCGACGATCGCAAGCTCATGGTCGTCGGGCTCTCCCTCGTTGCGATCACGGCCGCCGCCCGCGCGCTCATCCCCGGTCACACCGTCGCCGTGTACTTCGTGCCCTTCGCCGCGGTCGCGATGATGCTGACGATCCTCGTCGGCGGGCGGACCGCGCTCGCCACGCAGATCGCCGGAGCGCTGCACGTCGGGATCATGTCCGGACAGGTCGAGCTCGTTGCGTACGTTCTGGTGCCCGCGCTCCTGGGAATGGCCGCGGTGCGGCGGGCCACGACGGCCCGCGAGTTCGTCGCGGCCGCCTTGTACGTGGCCCTCGGGGACCTCGGCGTCATCGGCACGTTCCTGCTCGTGGGCCGCTCGGCCGATACGCTCGGCGCCCTCCAGCTCGCCGCCGCGGCCCTCATCAGCGGCGTCGCCTCGGGGGTGCTCGCGTTCGGCGGGATCGTCATGCTGGGCCACCTCTTCCGCATCACGACCGTGTTCGAGCTGCGCGAGCTGGCCGATCCGAACCATCCGCTCCTCCGCCAGCTGCTGCTGCGCACCCCCGGCACGTATCACCACTCGCTCCTCGTAGCGAACCTCGCGGAGCGCGCGGCTGAGGTCATCGGCGCGGATCCGCTCGTCGCCCGGGTCGGCGCGTACTACCACGACATCGGGAAGATGCGGAACCCGCTCGCCTTCATCGAGAACCAGACCGGAACGAATCCGCACGACGAGCTCGATCCGGCCGTGTCCGCGAGCATCGTGTCCGCTCATGTGCGCGACGGCCTTGCCCTCGCGGACCGGTACCGCCTGCCGCCCCAGATCCGCGAGATCATCCCGGGCCATCACGGGACGAGCCTGATCCGGTTCTTCCACAGCCTCGCCCAATCGCGCGGCATGGTCGTCGACGAAGCTGATTTCCGCCATCCGGGCCCGAAGCCGCGCAGCAAGGAGGCCGGCATCGTGATGCTCGCGGACGGCACCGAGGCCGCGGTGCGGTCCCTCGAGGAGAAGACCCCCGATCAGATCGCCGCCATGGTCGAGCGGATCGTCACGGAGAAGGTGGCCGATGGGCAGCTCGACGATTGCGATCTGACCCTGCGTGATGTGCAGCGCGTGAAGGGGGCGTTCCGTGAGCTGTTGGCGGGCGTATATCACGAGCGGATCCCGTACCCCGAGGACCGTATCGCGCGGCTGCCCGCCGCAACGCCGCCGCCGACGAGCGCGTCCGGCACCTGAAGCTCGCCTTCCGTGGCGCGCCGCCGTGCGATCTCGCACCGGTGCGCCGCGCGATCCGCGCCGCGGTGAAGCCATACGACCTGCCCGCAGACGGTCGGATCACCGTCGCGTTCGTCGGTGACCCGGAGATGCGCGCGCTGAATTCGCGATACCGGAAGAAGCGCCGCACGACCGATGTCCTCTCATTCGGCCAGGCCGTCGGCCGCGCGAAGGGGGAGCGGGCCGTTCGCAAGCTCGAGCGGGACCCCGATGGCGGGCTCGACGTCGGCGACATCGTCATCAGCCCCGCCCAGGCGGCGCGGCAGGCCAGCCGGCGGAAGCATCCACTCGAGCGTGAGGTCGCGTTTCTCGCGGCGCACGGCGCTCTCCATTTGCTGGGCTTCGAGGACGAAACGCCCGCGGGCTACCGCGAGATGGTCGCGCTCGGCACTGCTGCGACAGCGGCCGCGGCGACAGGAGCGCGCCGATGAACCCTCCCTTGGAACACCCCGTGCAACACCTGGACCGGTCCGGCGTTACAGCCTGATATGCGCCGCCTCGCCGTCGCGCTCGCCGCACTCGTGCTCGTGGGGACGATCGCGGCCCCGGCCGCCGCCTCGACGGCCGACCTCATCGTCCAAGTCGACGGCCTGGTGAAGAGCTTCCCCGGCGACAGCGGCGTGTACATCGCCGACCCGCTCGTTCCTCAGCCGCTCTACGCCCACGAGCCGGACGTCTCCTTCATCGCCGCGTCGCTGTACAAGCTCGGGATCCTCGCGCACGTCGAGACGCTCGTCGACATGCGCACGCTTGCCTACACCGACACCATCGAGATCCAGCCCGAGGACATCACGGACGACGGCTCCTATGAGATCGGCGGGACGGTGCTGACGATCGACGAGGCGCTGGAGGCGATGATCACGCTCTCTGACAACGGCACGGCGCTCGCGTTCTGGCATCAGCTCGGTCCGGACCACATCAACGCGACGCTCCAGAAGCTCGGGCTGGGCGACTTTCACATCGCGAGCGACGACAACGACGACCACACCGCGACCGCGCGCGTGATCGGGCGGTACTTCACGCTCCTCGCGCAGCGGAAGCTCGTCTCTGCCGCGGCATCAGACCGGATGCTCGCGCGGCTCGCGCGCCAGACGATCAACGATCGCCTGCCGGCGGAGCTACCCGCGGGCACGCGGCTCGCGCACAAGACCGGCAACCTTGGCTTCGCGACGCACGATGCCGGGATCATCTACACGAAGATGGGCGCGCGGATCGTCGTCGGGCTGACCGCGAACACGAACGAAGAGGAGGCCGTGCAGTTCCTGAGCGGACTCGGCGCCCTGGTGTACTCGGCTGTCCTCGAGCCACCGGCAACCGCGCGGTATCGCCTGCCGATCGCGGCCCTCGCGTACGACGCAGGCGCGCCGCAGACCCAGGCCATCCAGATCACGAATTCCGGTACGAGGAGCTGGGGCGCGGCCGGACCGACGAGCGTGAAGCTGCTGTGGGAGATCAAGGACACCACGGGCAAACGCATCACGGCGTCGCCGGCGCCGATCCCGCTGCCCGCGCTGGCACCCGCGGCATCAACGAGCCTGACCCTCGCGTTCGCCGCGCCGACGAGGGTCGGTGAGTACACGTTGACGGTCGGCCTCGCCGATGCGAACGGCGACCCGCTGGCGGCCGCCGGCGCGGCGACGGGCTCCTTCGACTTCCACGTGCACCCGCAGTACCTCGTGTCGTCGATCGCGCGGCTGCCGCAGCTCCTCCACCGGAGCGAGGCCTCGATGCTGATCGTCCAGTACTCGAATCTGCCCAGCGCGGGGGGCGCACCGCACACGTACAGCCTGTTCTGGCAGGCGATCGATCCGACGACGAGCAAGGCCGTCGCCTCCGGCACCTCCCCGCTCGGCGCGGCCGCGGGTCCGGGGGGCGGCACGTTCTACTCGCTGTTCAACGCTCCAGCGGTGCGCGGCACCTACAAGATCGCGATGGAGCTGCGCGAAGGCGGTGCCACCGTCGGTGAGACCCAGTCCGTGACCGTGGAGATCGCGGGCCCCCGCTCGTATCCGGATGATCGTGGCGGCGCGGCCCAGCCGGCGCCCCGGGGCAGTCCGATCCCGCGGCCGAGTGGCGCGACGGCGCAACCGCGGCCATCGCCCAGCGAGACACCGCGCGGGCGCCCGTCGCCGACCCCGCGGCCCTGATCAGCGCCAGCGGCTGAGGATGTTCTCCCGCCGGAACGCCAGCCGGGCGAGAAAGAAGACGAGCGCGTCGCAGACCAGCAGGAAGATCGCGGTCCCGAGGAACGACTCGTTGTTCAGCACGACGCGGCCGGTCACCTGCAGGATACCGATGCCGACGACGGGCACGACGACGAGGCCGCCGATCTGCTGCGCGACCCGGACGTCATTCACGCGCGTGGAGATGAGGATGCCGAGGTTCACGGAAAGCAGGGTGAGCAGCGGCACCATGATGACGATCGCGAGGATCCATCGCGGCGCGGTCACCGCGCGCACGGCGGCCCCGCTGCCGAGCACGCTCACCGCACCCAGGTAGATCCCGTACGCGATCCAGGTGACGATGACCGCGGGGATCGCGGAGGCCAGGCTCTTCGCGAGCAGCAGCTCCCCGACGCGGACCGGCGCCGCGAGCAGGGGCTCGAGCGTGCGCGCGGACTTCTCCCCGATGACCGAGTAGATCGCGATCGTCAGCGGGACGACGGTGGGGATGAGCATGAACAGGATGAGGAAATACGTCGCGATCAGGCCCTGCACCGCTTCCTTCGGATCGAGCCCGATGACTGCCGGTGATGCGGCGTACAGAGCGGCGACGTCCTTCTCGCTCGGCGGGACGAGCGCAGCGGTGGCCACGGCCGCGATGCCGGCCCCGAGGATGACCAGCGGCGGGAATACGGTCATGCCCACGAGCAAGCGGTTCCCAAGGGACTCGCGCCACTCGCGCACGCAAACCGTGCGCACGATCGTTTGCCACTCGGCGGTCGTCCCGAGCGCGCTCACGTGCCCTCCACGACTCGCAGGTACACGTCCTCGAGCGACACCTTGCGCTCGCTTACATACGCGACCTCCGCGCCCGCGCCGACCAGCGCGCGGACGATCATCGGGTTCACCAGGAGCGGATCACCGCTCGAGACGACGATCGATCCATTCTCAAGATGCGCATTCTGCACGCCGGCGACCGCCTGGACCGTTGCAAGGAGACCGGCCTGCGGCGAGGGAACGATGCGAAATTCCGTCGCGTGGCCGTAGAGCTCGGCCCGGAGATGCGCCGGCGTGTCGATGCGGATCACGCTGCGCCGGAAGAACGCAATGCGGTCGCACAGGCGGTCCGCTTCATCGAGGTTGTGGGTGCAGAGGAACACCGTGCGCCCCTCGCCCCGGATCCGCGCGATGAACTCGCGCACGGTGCGCGCGGCGTCGGGGTCCAGGCCCGTCGTCGGCTCGTCGAGGAAGATGATCCGCGGCTCGTGGATGGCCGCTCGCGCGATGGCCATCTTCTGCTTCATCCCTCGTGAGAAGGTCGCGACCGCCTCGCTGCGGCGATCCCAGAGGCCCATGAGGCGCAGGTACCGCTCGGTCTGTGCGCGCGCGACCGGCGGTCGCAGCCCGAACAGAGCTGCGAAGAAGAGCAGGTTGTCTTCCGCGGACTGCCGCTCGTACAAGCCGGGCTGCTCGGTGAGGATGCCGACGGATGCGCGGATCTGCTCATCCTGCGAGCCGAGCCTGAATCCGGCGACCTCCGCGGTGCCGCTCGTCGGCTTGATGAGCGCGCACAAGAGGCGCAGCGTCGTCGTCTTGCCCGCACCGTTCGGCCCGAGGAATCCGAACACTTCGCCCTCGCGGACCTCGAGATCGAGGTCCTGCACCGCGACGAGACGCTCGAATCGCTTCGTCAGTCGCTCCGTGCGAAGGATCACGCCCATATGTGGAGTCTATTTCGCGTGCGTACCTAGAATTCGCTGATGACGACAGCAGCAGACACCGATACCGAGCGGAAACTCTCCGAGCTGTCGTTCCTCCGTGAGATCGCGCAGCTGGCTTCGTCGACGCGCGACTGGGACGAAATGCTGCGCATCGTGATCGATCGCACCACCGATGCGATGCGCGCCGAGGTGTCCTCGCTCTATCTGGTCGAGCGGCGCGATGGGCTGCTGCGGCTCGTCGCGAGCAATGGATTGAATCCGCGCGCCATCGGCAAGGCGACGCTCCGCTTGGGTGAAGGCATCACCGGCTGGGTCGCGAATGCGCGCGTGCCGTTGACGGTGCGCGACGTCCACGCCGAGCCGCGCTGGAAGGTCGTGCCGTCGGTGGATGTCGACCGGTTCACCTCCATGCTCAGCGTCCCCCTCGTCATCCGCGACGAGGTGATCGGGGTCATGAACGTCCAGACCGTCGAGCTGCGCGAGTTCGAGCGCGGCGAGATCGACTTCCTCCAGACGATCGCCAACCAGGTCGCAGGCATCATCGAGAAGAGCCGCCTCCAGCGGGACGCCGAGCGCAAGCTCCGCGAGGTCTCGGCCCTGTTCGAAGTATCCAACGTGCTCACGTCGACGCTCGAGCTCGATGAGGTGCTCGGTCTCGTCGTCGACCGGCTCGTCCGCGTCTACCCCGGGGCCTCCGGTGGGATCCTGCTGCGCGATGAGTCCGGGGACGCCGTGCTGCGCGCGAGCTCCGGCGCACTGCCGCGCTCCGCCCTCGTTGCCGCTCGCACCGCGCTCGCCGAGACGCGGCCCGTCGTCACCCCCGATGGTCTCGCCCTGCCGCTCATCGCCGGGGACCGTCTTGTCGGCGCCGTCGCCCTTCATGTGCCCGGGCAGACGGACTTCGCGGAGACCGAGGTGTCGTTCGTCGGCGCGCTGGCCAACCAGGCCGCGCTCGCCATCGACAAGGCCTCTCTCTACGCGCTCGAGAGGCGTACCTCGGAGCGGCTCCGCGAGCTCGATCGCGCGCGCTCCGATTTCGTCGCGGTGGTCACGCATGACCTGCGCACGCCGCTCTCCGTCGTGCGCGGGTACCTCGACCTCTTCTCGGAGCAGACCCGCGCCGGCAAGAACGGCCACCGTCTCCCGCTGGCCGAAGCGACCGCGCAGGTCGAACGCCTCGATCAGCTCGTCGATCGGATCCTCGCGTCGGTCAAGGACGACCGTCCGGACGTCACCGTGCGCCGAACCCGGTTCGACCTGCGCGCCGGGCTCGGCTCCGCTGTCCGCGAGATGGCGCCGATGGCCCGCAAGCACACCCTCCGGGGGCCGCGCGCGGGTGCGCCGCTGTGGGCCCGCGGAGACAAGCGCCGCACCGCGGAGGTCGTCGCCGGGCTCGTGCACAACGCGACGAAGTACGCGTCAGGCGGGACCGCCATCACCGTGTCCGTCGCGAAGGACAAGGATCGCGCGATCGTTCGCGTCGCAGATGAGGGACCGGGCGTGCCGCCCGAGGACCGGCGGCGGATCTTCGAGCCGTTCGTCCGGCTCGGCTCGGACGAGATCTCCGGCGCGGGCATTGGCCTGTTCTCGTGCCGCCGCGTGGCGGAGGCCCAGGGCGGCTCGCTCTGGTACGAGGACCGGCCCGATGGCGAGCGGGGGAGCGTGTTCGTGTTCAGCGTTCCCCTTGCGCGCGGTGACGATCGATGACCAGCGTTCTCATCGTCGATGACGATCGCGCGCTCGTCGGGATGGTCGCGTCGCTGCTCGGGGCCGAGGGCTATGACCTGCTCACGGCGTACGACGGTGAGACCGCGCTCCGGCGCCACGCCGAGGAGCTGCCCGACCTCGTGATCCTGGATCGCCGCCTGCCGCAGATGAGCGGCGACGAGACCTGCCGGCGCATCCGCGCGGTCGCAGCGACACCGATCCTCATGCTCACCGGCGAGAGGGGCGAGGAGGAGCGCGTGAAGCTCCTCGACCTGGGCGCCGACGATTACCTCGAGAAGCCGTTCGGCCGCAAGGAGCTGCTCGCCCGCGTGCGGGCCCTCCTGCGCCGGGCACCGCGGAACGTCGGGCCGGCGTCGGCCACCGAGATCGGCGGTCTGGTCATCGATGCCCGAGCCCACAGCGCGCAGATGGCCGGACAGGAGCTGCCACTCACGCCGACGGAGTTCCGCCTGCTCGCCGCGCTCGCGGCGCGCCCGGGCGACCTCGTCGATCGCAAGGCGCTGCTCCGGGCGGGCTGGCCGGACGAACGAGATCCGGATCCCGAATGGTTGAAAGCCCACCTCGCGCGGCTGCGATCGAAGCTGGAGGAGGCCGGCGCCCCGGTGCCGGCGAATGTGCGCGGGGTCGGCTACAAGCTCGGTTAGCTTCGCGTGATGCCGATGCCGAGCCGCTGCACATACGCGAGCAGGTCCAGGGCGCCGACCATCCGATCCGCGGGCACGAGCCCGCGCAGCGCACTGTTGCCGCTCGCGAGGTCACGGACCGCGAGCATGGCCGGCGCGATCGCGAGCCGGTAGGACCCGCGCGGCGCGCGGAGCAGCCACCGGGCCTCGCCGTCCGCACCGGCCACCCGCAGCGCGACGATCCCATCGCGCGCGCCGAGGAGCCGCGTCAGCCGGACGCCGACCGGCGCGGCGAGCCAGAGCGCGATGCGCAGCGGGCGGGCCCGCGCGGCGAGCGCGAGTAGCGGCGCGAACCCGCGGGCGTGCGGGTCGACCCAGAACGCGGCACGCTCGAGCGACGGCCAGATCGCCGGCAGCTGGACGCGTAGCGCGCTGTCGACGGGAAAGCCGCGGACCGGCGCGAAGTCGCAGCGGACGCGGGGCCCCGGTCGGATGGACGCGAGCATCGCGCGCGCGGTCGCGACGTGCGCCGTCTCGCGCGACGCGGGTGCGAGCCAGAGGTCCACCTGGCGCGGCGCGGCGATGCCGGACGCGCGGACGAGCGTCGCGGCGACGGCCGAGATCGCGCTGCATCCGGTGAGGACCGCGATCGACCCGGCCGCGATCCGCTCGCGCTCCGCGGCGACGATGGTCGCGTACGCCGCGCTGTCCGAGAGGTCCACGAGATCCGCGCCGAGCTCGAGCGCGACATCGAGGAG
>JBBQZK010000068.1:0-14142 GCA_038207785.1 Candidatus Limnocylindria bacterium
GACGAAACGGGCGGCACGGTCGCTCCGAAGACGGTCTTGAGCGCGGCGGTCTCGGCTCCGTCGTTCGCCTGCGTCGACGTGCCGTGCGCGTTCACGTAGCCGATCTGCGACGGCGTGATACCCGCGTCGTCCATGGCCATACGCATCGCGCGGACGGCGCCCTCGGCGCCCTCCGGCGGCGCGGTGACGTGATAGGCGTCCGCGGTCGCTCCGTACCCGGCGATCTCGCCGATGATGTGCGCGCCGCGGGCCTTCGCGAACTCTTCCTCCTCGAGGATGAGGCACGCGGCGGCCTCGCTGAACACGAACCCGTCGCGCTCCTTGTCGAACGGTCGAGACGCCTTCTCGGGCTCGTCGTTCCGGCGCGACAGCGCGTGCATCGCGTTGAACGCGCCGATGGCCACCTTGATGATCCCGGCCTCGCTCCCGCCCGCGAGCATGACGTCCGCCTGGCCGCGGCGGATCGTGTCGGTCGCCTCGCCGATCGCATGCGCGCTCGATGCGCACGCGGACACGGTCGCCAAGTTGGGACCCTTCGCGCCGTACTTCATCGCGATCTCGCCGGCGGCCATGTCCATGATCATCATCGGGATCATGAACGGCGACACCCGCCGCGGATCCTTCTCGTGCACAAGGATGTTGTCGACGAGCGTCTCGACGCCGCCGATGCCGGACCCGAAGGTGACGCCGATCCGCGGGGCGAGATCTTTGGTGATCTCGAGCTTCGCGTCCTTCAGCGCCTGACCGGCGGTCGCGACGGCGAACTGCGCGAAGCGGTCGGCGCGCTTGATCTCCTTGCGTTCCATGTAGTCGAGCGGATCGAAGTCGTGGACCTCTCCGGCGATCTTCGTCTCGAGGTCCGCCGGGTCGAAGCGCGTGATCGGGCCAATGCCGCTCTTGCCTGCGCTGAGGCCGGCCCAGGACTTGTCGAGGGTGGCTCCGAGCGGTGTGATCAGGCCAAGACCGGTCACCACGACGCGCCGTTGCTGCGGGTTCACTGGACCGAGTCTATCGAGTCGGTCGTGTTCGCCCGGGACGGCGGATAGCATCGGCGGCCGGAGGGTCTGATCGATGGATGAGCCGGGATCCGCGCTGTTGGCGGCGCTCTATCGAGGCGACGCCGAGGCGGTCGCGTCGCTCCGCGCGGACGCGACGGAGCTCACGATCTTTGAAGCCGCGGCCGTGGGCGACGTCGGGCGCGTCCGCGCCCTCGTGGACGACGAGCCAGCGCTCGCGAACGCCTTCGCGCCCGACGGCTTTCACGCGCTCGGTCTCGCGGCGTTCTTCCATCATCCAGAGGTGGTGCGCTTCCTCATCCAGGCCGGTGCCGACGTGCGCGCGCCGTCACAGAACGCGATGCGCGTGACCGCGCTGCACAGCGCTGTCGCGGATGAGGGCGATAGCGAGAGCGCGCTCGCGCTGGTCGCGGCCGGCGCTGACCCGAACGCGAAGCAGCGGCACGGCTGCACCCCGCTGCACGCGGCCGCGCAGACCGGAGATCGGCGCGTGGTCGAGGCACTCCTCGCCGCCGGAGCGGATCCGGCCGTGCCACACGACGGTGGCAAGCGGGCCACCGAGCTGGCGCGCGAGGCCGGGCACACCGAGCTGGCGCAGCTTCTGGAGCAGGCGGCCACCTCGGGCTAGGCTCGAGCGCGGTGCCGCACACCGCCTCCCCCGCTCCGATCACCAGCGGGCAGCTCGACACGCGCGACCGATCCCGGCTCGAGCGCGCAACGGCCCTGCTGGCGCAGCTCGAATCCGCACGCGGGCCGTTCACGGTGCAGTCGATCCTCGAGCCGTTGAACGCGCTGCATGTGGAGCTCTCGAACGTGTCGGCGGAGGCCGGCATCTACACCGCGATGCATCCGGACAAGGCCGTGCGCGAGACGGCCGAGCGCCTGCAGCGCGAAGCGATCGACCTTGGCCAGCAGACCCTGCAGAGCAAGCCGCTCTACAGCGCGCTCCGGAAGGTGCGGGCCAGCGACCCGCTGGATCTGCGGTTCATCGAGCTCGTTGGCCAGGACATGAAGCGCGCGGGCGTCGCGCTCCCTGACGCCGATCGGGCAAAGGCCCGCGAGCTCCGCGCGACGCTCACGAAGCTCGGCCAGGATCACGCCCGCAATATCCGGGACGACACCAGATCCATCACGCTCGAAGGCCCGCACGAGCTCGACGGCCTGCCCGCCGACTACCTGAAGGCGCACGGTCCTGGTCCGGACGGCACGATCAAGATCACCACGAACCCGCCGGACATGACGCCATTCATGACCTACGCGAAGAGCGATCGCGCCCGAAAGGCGCTGCAGCGCGAGAGCCTCGACCGCGCCAAGCCGAACATCGATGTCCTCCGGACGCTCGCCAGGACCCGCGATGCGCTCGCGCGCGTCCTCGGCTATCCGACGTGGGCCCACTACAACCTCGAGGAGCGCATGGTCGGGACGCCCGAGCAGCTCGAGCGCTTCCTGGTGGAGATCGAAGCGGTCGCGCGGCCCGCCGCGATGGCCGAGTTCGCCCTGCTGCTGGAAGAGAAGCGGTTCGACGACCCGAGCGCGACGACCGTGGGCGAGTGGGAGCAGCTGTACTACACGAATCGGGTGAAGACGAAGCGCTTCCGCTTCGACGCGCAGGAGGTGCGCCCGTACCTCGAGTACCGGCAGATCCGGCAGGCGATCCTCGACCTGAACGCGGAGCTGTTCAACATGACCTTCACGCCGGTGGTCCACGAGGAGCGCTGGCACCCCGCGGTGGAGAGCTTCGAGGTCACGATCGACGGCGCGCCCGCGGGCCGCATCTCGCTGGACATGCATCCGCGCGAGGGCAAGAACAAGTGGTTCTTCAACGCGCCGCTCCGGGTCTCGGTCCCCGGCGTGCAGGACGGCCATGGCGTGCTCAACTGCAATTTCCCCGACCCCGCGACCGTGCAGGGTCCCGCGCTCATGGAGCACGCCCAGGTGGTGACGTACTTCCACGAGTTCGGCCACCTCGTGCACGGGCTCGCGCGGGCGAACATCAAGTACGTGCGCCTCTCGCGGGTGAGCGAGGGCGACTTCATGGAAGCGCCGTCGCAGTTCCTCGAAGAGTGGATCTCCGACCACAGCGTGCTCACGCGCTTCGCGAAGCACATCGAGAGCGGGACGCCGATCTCCGAGGACCTCGTCCAGCGCCTCCGCGGCGCACGGGACTTTGGGAAGGCGCTGCGGGTCTTGACGGCATCGATCGCGCTCTCGCGGTTGTCGCTGCTGATGCACGACGGCACCCGGACCGGCGACGATCCACGCGAGCTCGCCGCCGCAGTGTTCGACGCGTACTCGCCGTTCGAGCGCATCGAAGGGACCGCGCATCCGGCGAGCTGGGAACACATGAACACCGACCACTACTCAGCGGCGTACTACACGTACCTCTGGTCGAGCGCGATCGCGAAGGACCTGCACACCGCTTTCGGCGGCGACCTCATGGACACGACGGTGTCACGCCGCTATCGCGATCAGGTCCTCGCTCCCGGTGGCACGAAGCCGGCCGCCCGGCTGGTCGAGGACTTCCTCGGCCGGCCGGGCGACCTTCGCGCGTTCAAAGCGTGGCTCGCAGGGACGACGCCCTAGCTCAGGTCGTCCACTGCCCGTGCACGATCCCCACGAGGACCCAGGTCCCGTTCTTCTGCTCGAAGAAGAGGCGCAGGCTGCGCCAGTCCATGCCGCCGTACTGCGGGTCGAAGCCCGGGTAGTGGAACTCGGCCATGACCGCGTCGGGATAGACGGTGGCGCTGTTATCCGGCACGGTCCCGCTGCCGATCGCCCGGTTGTATGAGACCTGCGGGGCCTTCGCGAAGTCGACGTCGTAGATGTACTTCGGGTAGTAGTTGGCGAATGTCAGCCGCACCTCGGCCCCCTGGCCGTCACTGATCCCCCACAGGCGGACCCTCGGGTCGGTGAAGGCCGCGGCGAGATCCGCTGCCTTCAGCACCTGATCGGTGTCCACATGCACGAACGGGTACATCGAGAACCGGACGCCCTTTTCCGGGTGGGCGAACGTCGCGAGCTTCGCGCCGTCCTTCGCCTTGAGGGCGTTGATCACCGCGAGGGCCGTCGACTCGACCTGCCGCTTGGCCTCCGCCTCCGGCAGCGATCGCGCAGCGCGGATGTCGGTCGGGGTGGGCTTCGGCGTCGCCGTCGCCGTCGCGGTCGCGGTCGTGGTCGGTGCCGACGTCGGAGTCGGGATCGCCGTTCGGGTCGCCGATGGCACCGCGGTCGGACTCGGACTGGCGACGGCGCCAGGCCCGGCCGCACCGTTGTTCGCCGGCCGGAGCGCCGCACCGATCGCGAGCGCGAGCACGACGACCACGGCCATCGCCGGGATCGCGAGCAGCGGGAAGCTCCGTCGTGGCGCGGCCGATGCGCGCAGCACCGCCGGTGGCACCTGGATCTCATCCAGCCCGGTGACGAGCTGGTGCGTGACGTCGTCGAATCGTTCGGTGTCGCTCATTGCGTACCCCCTGCGCGGAACCGTGCCGCTGCGCGACTGATCGCGGATGACACCGTGCCTCGGGACATGCCGAGGGCTTTCGCGAGCTCGTCCTGCGTCAAGCCCACATAGAACTTCGCGACGAGGAGCTCGCGCTCGCGCTCCGATAGCGTCGCGAGCCGCGCGAGCACGTCGGCACGCGTGACCGCCGCATCGAGCGGATCAGCCGAGCTTTCCTGCTGGCGGAGCGGCACGAACCGCAGCCCGCGCCGGCGGCTCCGCTTGATCCGGTTGAGCGCGACGACGAACAGCCAGCCCTCGACCGAACGCGCGTCGTTCGGCAGCTTGCCGCGAAGTCCTTCGGCGAAGGCGTCCTGGATGGCGTCGTCGACGCCCTCCGTCCGGCCCGTCGCGCCGACGAGGGCGCGATACAGGGACCGGTACTGCGTATCGAAGACCCGCTCCCAATCGAGCGTGTCGGCGGTCGGGCGGGCGGTCATTGCATGCACGGCTTCATAGAGGAAGAGTCACGGCTGGGGGGATTTGCTGCAGGCCTACGGAAGGAAGCGAAAAGAGGCCAGGATCTGGTCCAGCTTGTCCGTCGAGGCGCCGGCCGGGACGGGTTGCTGGCTGTGGACCTCGTAGGCCATGAGATACATCCGGCCGCGATCCGCGACGATGTACTGAAGCAACCGCGAGCCGTTCGTCACCTTGAGCGCCGCCCGCCCGTCAATCGTGACATCGTCGACCTTCTCCGCCGTCGCGTGTCCTGCGCCACCCGAGTCGAACCATTGCCGCGGTGTCTGTCCCGCAGCGTCCGTGTACACCGCGATGAACGCCACGTAGTTCCAGATCTCGCACGCCGTCTCGCACCGCACCGCGGCGAGCGTCGCCTCGTCCGCCGTCGTGCGCGCGGTGAACGCATCCTGCGCGGCAGGATGCCCGCTCGGCTGGCCGTCGAAGGACAGCGTCACCGACTTCCGGTACGGCGCCGGCAGGACCACGCTGAACTTGTACGTCTGGTCGGCGAACGTTCCGGTCGGCGTCGGTACCGGCGTGGGTGATGCGGGTGCCGCGGCGGCGGAAGCCGCGGTGGAGCTGATCGCGCTCGGTGCCGGAGTCGTCGTCGGCGTGGCGGTCGCGATGCCCACAGGCGACGCGAGCGCGGTCGACCCGGGCGTCTGACCACGCACGAGGTACAGCCCGCCGAGGAACAGAACGGTCGCTAACGCGGTCGCAGCCACGAATGCCACAGTCCTCACGCTTGCAGTGGCCGCAAGATGGGTGCCGCTACAGGATCGTCTGCCCGAGCGCGCTCGCGATGAGCTCGACCGCGAGCATCGCGGTGCGGTTCTCGCGGTCGAGGATCGGGTTCACCTCGCACACCTCGATCGAGCGGAGCTTCCCGCAGGCCGCGAGCATCTCCATCGCGAGCTGCGCCTCCCGGTACGTGAGGCCTCCGCGGACCGGCGTGCCGACCCCGGGCGCCTCATCCGGATCGATCGCATCCATATCGAGCGAGAGATGGATGCCGTCACCCTTCGACGCGACGGCGATCGACTTCTCCATCGAGGCCGCGATGCCGACCCGGTCGATGTCCGACATCGTGATCGGCGTCACACCGGAGCGCTTGATGTTCGCGCGCTCACCGGGATCGATATCGCGGATGCCCAACAGCACGCCCGCGCTGCCGTCGGTGTTTCCGCGCAGGCCCTTTGGGAACGGATCGTCGGCGAGGCCCAGCGCGACCGCGAACGGCATGCCGTGCACGTTGCCGGACGGCGTCGTCTCCGGAGTGTTGATGTCGCCGTGCGCGTCGACCCAGATGACGCCGACCCGATGTCCGGCCCGCGCGAGCCCAGCGATCGTCCCCATCCCGATCGAGTGGTCGCCGCCGAGCACGATCGGGATAGACCCGCTCTTCGCGATCTCGACGATGACGGTCGCGAGCTCCTCGGCCGCGCGGACGATCTCCTCGGCGTGGTGCGCCTGCCGGGCGCCGTGCGCGTACTCGATCTCGACGTCCTGATCGCGGTCCTGCACCCGGATGTTCCCTCGGTCGCGCACGCGATACCCAAGCCCGGTGATGCGCGCGCGAAGACCGGCGTACCGGATGGCCGACGGACCCATATCGACCCCGCGGCGGAAGCCGCCGAGGTCCATGGGAACACCGACGATGTCCGCGGCCTTCGTCACTACGTCGCCTTCGCGACCGGCTGGAAGATCGCGAGGATCACGCCCTCGGCCGCAAGCTCGTCGCCAACGTGGGTCGTGACGCGGGCCCGGCCGAAGCCCCTACGCATCTTCTCGAACGTCGCGGTGAAGCGGCCCGTCTCGCCGGGCCGGACGATGCGCTTGAACCGCATCTCCTCGATACCGGCGAACAAGCCGAGGCCCTCGCGGTAGTCGGGATGGGCCATCGCGCAGACCGTCGCCACCTGCGCCATCGACTCGGTGAGGATGACGCCCGGCACGATCGGATTCCCGGGGAAATGCCCCTTCAGGTAGAACTCCTCGCCGGTGAAGTCGTGCTCGCCGACGGCTCGGACCAGCGGCTCGAGCTCGACGATGCGGTCGATGAGCAGGAACGGGTCACGATGCGGGATGAGGGCCTCGATGCCCGTCCGGTCGAGGACTGCGCTCACGCGCTGAGCGCTTCGATACCGACGGTGTCGATGAGGTGCGTCGTCACCTGGCCGGTCTTGAACAGCTCGGACGCGAGGATCTTCTTGTGCGCATCGATGTTGGTCGTGACGCCGACGACCGTGAACTCGTCGAGCGCCCGTTGCATGCGCGCGACGGCCTCGGTGCGGTCGCGGCCCCACGCGATGACCTTGGCCAGGAGCGAGTCGTAGAACGGCGGGACCTCGTAGCCCTGGAAGCAGTGCGAGTCGAGGCGGATGCCGGGCCCGGCCGGCGGGAGCCACGTCGTGAGCGTGCCGGTCGACGGCGCGAAGTTCTGGTCCGCGTCCTCGGCGTTGATCCGGCACTCGATGGCGTGGCCGTTCACGTAGATCTGCTCTTCGGAGAAGCTGAGCGGCTCGCCGGTGGCGAGCGCGATCTGCTCCTTCACAAGGTCGATGCCCGTGACGGCCTCGGTGATGGTGTGCTCCACCTGAATGCGCGCGTTCACCTCGATGAAGTACGGCTGGCCCGCTGCATCGACGAGGAACTCGAACGTGCCGACGCCGCGGTAGCCAAAGCGCGTCGCTGCGTCGACCGCGTACCGCTTGATGCGACGGCGGAGCTCCTCGTTGATCGAGATCGACGGCGCTTCTTCGAGCATCTTCTGGTTGCGGCGCTGGATCGAGCACTCGCGCTCGCCGACACAGATGCCCTCACCGCGATCGTCGACGAGGATCTGCGCCTCGATGTGGCGCACGCCTTCGAGGTTGCGCTCGAGATAGATGCCGTCGTCGCCGAAGCTCGCCTTCGCCTCGCTGCGGGCCTGCTCCCAGAGCCGCTGCAGATCCTTCGCCGACTCCGCCTTGCGCATCCCGCGGCCACCGCCGCCGGAGCGCGCCTTCAACATGACCGGGTAGCCGATCTCCTCCGCGACGCGCAGCGCCTCGGATGACGTTTTCACCGGACCCTCGGAGCCGGGGATCACCGGGAGGCCGGCGCGCTTCATCGCGGCGCGGGTCGCGGACTTGTCGTGGAAGCGCGCGAGGACTTCCGGCGGCGGGCCGATGAACACCAGGCCGTGCTCCTTGCAGACCTCGGAGAAGTCCGCGTTCTCGGAGAGGAAGCCGTAGCCCGGGTGAATGGCCTGCGCGCCTGAGATGAGCGCCGCCGAGATGATCGCCGGGATGTTCAGATACGAGTCGCGGGAGTTCGCCGGGCCGATGCAGATGGCCTCGTCGGCCGAGTGCACCGGAAGGCTGTGCACGTCGGCCTCGCTGTACACGACGACGCTCTGGATCCCGAGCTCGCGACACGCGCGAATGACGCGCACCGCGATCTCACCGCGGTTCGCGATGAGGATCTTGTCGAACAAGAGCGAGGGCCTCCTTCAACGTTTCGGGGTTCGAGACGTTCGCGGTCCGTGCCTCGGGGAGGATCCGCTTCACGAGACCGGTGAGCACGTTGCCCGCGCCGAACTCGATGAATGTCGTCGCGCCCTCCGCAGCGGCGCGCCTCACTGAGGCGACCCACTGTACGGGAGAGTGCACCTGCTTTTCGAGCAATGCTGGGAAATCGCTGGAATGTTCATGCACCTGCGCATCGACGTTCGCGATCACGCGGTGCCTGAGCTCATGGAATGGAGTCGCGCGGATCGCCTCCGCAAGCTGTGGGGCGACCGCTTTCATCGCGGGCGAGTGGAACGCCCCCGACACCTTCAATGGGAGGACGCGCTTCGCGCCCGCGGCCTTGAGCTTCTCGGTCGCCGCCGGCATGTTCGCGAGCGGCCCGGTGATCACGACCTGCCCCGGCGCGTTGTCGTTCGCGACGACAATGCCCGTGTCCTCGATGGCCTTCGCGACCGCGTCGGCATCGAGCCCGATGACCGCGGCCATCCCACCGGATGCGTCCGTGGCCTGCATCAGCTCGCCGCGCTTGCGCACGAGCCGGAGCGCATCACCGAAGTCGAGCGCACCGCCCGCGACCAGCGCGGTGAACTCACCGAGCGAATGACCGAGCAGGATCGGATCGTCGACGAACAGGCCCTCCGTCTGCGCAGCTCTCAGCGCCGCGATCGATGTCGCGAGGATCGCCGGTTGCGCATTCGCGGTCCGCTCGAGCTCGGCAGCCGGTCCGTCCCAGGAGAGCGCTCGCAGATCAAAGCCGACTGCGTCGTTCGCCTCGTCATACGTGCCCGCCGCGTTAGGGAACGACGCACCGAGCGTCTTCCCCATCCCGACGCTCTGCGACCCCTGGCCGGGGAACAGCCACGCGATCCGAGACACGCGCGGCAGTCTACGAGCGGACTCCGTCAGTTCGTGGCGAGATCCGGCAACGCATCGAATCCCGGCGGCCAGTCTCCGTCGCCGCAGCAAGCCATGGTGATCACGCCCCCGGTCGCCGCATCGACGTAGAAGGCCGCCCAGCGGCCATGCACCTCACTCTTCCCAGGCAGGAGCACGTCGCCCCGGTACGCGACGACCCAGACCCGCTCGAGCTCCGTCCTGATCGAGGCGCCACGGATGACGCCGCTCGCGAGGGCCACCTCGCGGGTCACCAGCTTCGCCGCCGCCCGCTGGATCGGCGTGGTCGTCGTGATCAGCGCATAGCGATCGAGCACCTGCTGTCTCGTGGGCGCGATCGACGCCGGCAGTGAGCCGATCGCATCCGCGAACTCATCCGCCTCCGCCGGTGGCCGCTCGCCACCACCCATGCTCGACCCACCGACGAGCACGAGGCCGTCTTTCACAAGTGCGGTGTGGTACGCGAGACCGAACAGGCCACCGCCGGTGAGCTGCGCGCCCGTCCGGCTCCATCGATCGCCGGTCGCATCGCACACGAACGTAAGAGATGACGCGTCGTAACGGATCGGGCACGGCTTCATCGCGCCCATGAACTGGTATGCGCCGTCGATAAGCGCGAAGAGCGTGTGCGCGCCTCGGGCCAAGAAGAAGCCGCCGACCGAGGACTGCAGCGTATCGAAATGGCGAATCGTCCCGACCGGGAACGCCGACAGTGGGCCGAGCACGTCCCATCGGCCGTATACCCCGGTCGTCGGGATCGGCTCCGGGCGGATGCTCGCGACCAGCGCGTACAGCGCGTCTTGATCCGCCTGGCTCGCCCGTGGTCCGACATGAGCGGTGAGGGTCAGCTGCCGCAACAGGTGCTGGAGATGGAGCATCGGCGCCCGACCGTCCGGACTCATGCCCAGTTGGGCGGCATGCCAGTCAAGCGGGAAGGCTGTCTCCGTCCCCGGCCCGGGCCCGCCCGGGAAAGAGAACTCGGTCAGTTCCAGAACAACATGATCCTCGGGAATGTCGTTCCAGTTGAGAAGACCGGTCTGGACGCTGGCGATCGGCGGTGCGCCGTTGCTGATGACCAGCAGGCGTGCGTTGCGACGATTGAACAGCTCGGTCCGATCAGATGCGGTCCAGCCAGGCGGGACGGTCAGATCAAAGCCCGCGACGGAATGAAAAGAGCCAGCCGGCGTCGGAGCAGGCGTGCTGCCGAGCGCCCTACTGTCCGCCGGGATGGGGATGCTTTGCGCCTCGCACGCAGCCGACAGCAGCAGCGCGACCGAGAGCAGCGCAAAGTGTCGCCTGATCACATCTGATAAGACCCGCGAATGACTCGGAAGGTTCGATGACCATGCACACAGGAGCGGCGGCGCCGCGGCGGTTGCTAACGATCGATGGCGGCGGCCTTGGCGGGATCATTCCGGTCTGCCTGCTAGCGGCACTCGAACGGCAGACGAACCGCGGGGCGCGCGATCTGTTCGCATTCCTGGCCGGCACGTCCACCGGAGCGATCATCGTGTCCGCGCTCGCGGCGGGGGTGCCGGCAACGGAGATCCTCGACTTCTACGAGCAAGACGCGCGGATGGTCTTCGCACGAAGCTGGACGAGTCTCTTTCGGCGCGCACTGTTCGGACAGATGTACTCGACGCAGAAGCTGCGCGACGCGATCGAACGACGATTCCCGGCGGCTGCCCGCGGGTGGGTGCTGAATGACGTACCGAACGACATCCTGATCACCGCGACACGGCTGCGGGACGGCAAGCCGTGGTACTTCGTCAAGGACCACCCGACCAACGCCCGGACCACCGGCGGCTTTCCGCTGCTGGACTGCGTCGCCGCGTCGGCCGCGGCGCCCACGTACTTCGACCCGTGGCCGATGCCGCGACCGATCGGCGGCGGCGCGAAGGCGATCGATCCGGCAACGGACTGGCTGGTCGACGGCGGGGCGGCGATCGCCGGCAACCCGGTGTACGTGGCCTGCGTCGAAGCATTTGTCTATAGCCCCGGGTACGAGCCGGCATCGACGGTGATCGTCTCGCTCGGCACCGGTCGATTCCTCGATCAGAAACGTCCGACCCACATACTTTCGTGGCTGCGTTGGATCCTGGCGCAGCTGACGCGCTCGCCGGGAGAGCAGCAGACCGAGATCAGCTACCGCCACTACGGCGCGCGGTCCCTGGGCCTGTACCGGATCGACGCGAAGCTGGCCGCGGACATCGCTCTCGACGATGTCCGTGGCATCCGCGAGTTGCGGCGGGTCGGTGACGCGCTGGCCGCGATGATCGACTGGTCGGCCATCCTGGCCGGTGAAGACACGCCCGACAAGGTCCGCGACACGACCACGCTCTTCGCCCAATACGCCCAGACCGTCTGAACGCGTCCGTTCGCGACCCTCCGAGCGGCCTGGCGCCCGACTCGGCCTGCTACTGCTTCTCGATCGCGAAGAGGGCCTGGCCATACTCAACCGGAGCGCCCCCGGCGACGAGCACGTCGCGCAGCACGCCGTCGATCGGGGCAAGCACGTCAGTCATCGCGCCGAGCGATTGAACGGCGCCGAGCACAGTCCCCTTCTTCACCGCGTCGCCGGCGATCCATTCCTTGGACGCGCTGAAGATACCGACGCCGGCGGAGTGCACGCGCGCGGGCTCGGGTGCGCGCGGCGCCGACGCTCGCGCCGCGACGGACGCGGGCACCGCGACGGCGGACGGGACGCGCACGATCGCGGCGGACATTCCCTCGGCTTCGACCTCGATCACGCTCGCGCCTGAGCCTTCCGCGAGGCGGAGGAGGTCGTCTAGCAGCGCGAGTACCTCGTCCGTGTCGCCGGTCATGTGGGGCGCAGCATCTTGCGCCAGAACGGCTGCTTCTTCGCGACCGGCACCGTGCCGGGCAGGGGCTCGACGACGACGCCGATGTGACGGTACCGCTCGTAGCGCGCCGACAGCAGGTCGGCGATGGGCACGCGGCCGAGCCGGTCGAGCTGGACGATGAGCGCGGACTTGATGGCGGTGATCGTCGCCTGCGGGTCCGTGTGCGCACCGCCGGCGGGCTCGGGGATCAGGCCATCGACGATGCCGAGCTTCAGGAGGTCGCTCGCGGCGAGCTTCAGCGCGTTCGCGGCCTTCTCGGCCTCTGTCGCGCTCCGCCAGAGGATCGCGGCCGCACCCTCGGGTGAGATGACGGAGTAGATCGCGTTCTGCAGCGCGAGCACGACGTCGCCGACCGCCAGCGCGAGTGCACCGCCGGAGCCGCCCTCGCCGAGGATGATCGCGACGATCGGCGTCTGGAGCCCCGTCATCACGAGGATCGACTTCGCGATCGCCTCGGCCTGCCCGCGCTCCTCGGCCTCCGGGCCGGGGTACGCGCCGGGCGTGTCGACGAGCGTCACGAGCGGCAGGTGGAACTTCTCGGCCATCCGGTACAGGCGGATCGCCTTGCGGTAGCCCTCTGGATATGGCATCCCGAAGCTGCGCTCGATGTTCTCCTCCGTGGTCGCGCCCCGCTGCTGCGTGACCACGACGACCGGCCCGACCCCGTCGAGCTCGGCAATGCCGCCGACGATCGCGGGGTCGTCACGGTAGCCACGGTCGCCATGGAGCTCCTGGAACTTCTCGAACAGCCCGTCGATGACCTCGATCGAGTGCGGGCGCTTCAGCTCCCGCGCGAGCTGCACCGATTGCCACGGGGTGCGCTGCGTGAGGAGCGCCGCGTCGGTGATGAGCCCGGCGTCCTCGGGCAGATGGCCGTTGCCCTCCGTGGTCTTCTTGTTCCCGAGGAGCCGGTCGACCACGTCCATTAGAGGCTCCACCGCGGGTCGCGTGCGCCAGGGCGGAACGCGTTCAGGAAGAACGCGATGCGCTCGCGCAGCTGCGCGCGCGACACGACCTGGTCGACGAAGCCGTGCTCGAGGACGAACTCCGCGCGCTGGAAGCCCTTGGGCAGCTTCTCGCCGATGGTTTCGCTCGTCACGCGCGCGCCACTGAATCCGATGAGGGCGTTCGGCTCCGCGAAGATGATGTCGCCGAGAGACGCGAACGACGCGAGCACGCCTCCGGTCGTCGGATCCGTGATGAGGCTGAAGTAGGGCAGGTCCGCCTCGTCGAGGCGATGAAGCGCGCCGAGGATCTTCGCCATCTGCATGAGCGACAGCGTGCCCTCCTGCATCCGCGCACCGCCTGAGGCGGACACGATAAGGAGCGACGTGCGGTTCGCGAGCGCGCGCTCGGCGGCACGGGTGAGCTTCTCCCCGACCACGCTGCCCATCGAGCCGCCCATGAAGTCGAAGTCCATGACGGCGAGCTCGATCTGGTTCTCGTCGATGTGCGCGGTGCCGCAGATGGCCGCGTCCTTCTCGCCGCTCTTCGCCTGGGACTGCAGGACGCGCTGCGGGTACGGCTTCTGGTCGGCGAAGCCGAGCGGATCGCCGCTCACCAGATCGGTGTCGTGCTCGGTGAAGCTGGCCTTATCGACCAGCAGCTCGATGCGCTCGCGCGCGCCGAGCCGGAAGTGGTGATCGCACTTCGTGCACACGTTGTGATTCCGGGCAAGCTGCTTGTTGAAGAGCATCTCGCCGCAGGTCGGACACTGGGTCCAGAGCTGCGACGGGAACTCCTTGCGCTGCCGCCCGAACGGCATCCGAAGCCTCATTACGCACCATGTTCCTCTTGGTACCAGCCGAGCGCCACCGCTCCCGGTCCGGCATGTGATGCGAGCACCGGACCGGCCTCATCGACCCAGTACTCAACGCAGTGGTACCGCTCCTGGA
>JBBQZK010000069.1:0-14119 GCA_038207785.1 Candidatus Limnocylindria bacterium
CTCACTTCCTCGATGGCCGCAAGGGTCTGCCAGCCGAGGTCCTCCTCCGGCAGCTCGAGCCGGTAGCGCTCCGCGAACGCACGCAGGTACGGGACCGCGCACTCCGCGACGACGTCGTCAAGGTCGATGCCGATCCTCATGCCGCGAGGCCCTCGAGCACCCGGGTGAGCGCGTCGCGCCAGTCGCCCCGGGTCTCGACGATCGACGCGCGCACCTGCCGCTGCCCGTGCTGGGCCTTCGGGAAGACCGAAAGCAGGACGCGCCGTTGGGCGTCGCCGAGGTCGCGGCCCATGACGATGCGCAGCTCCGCGCCACGCACGCGGACCTCGGTCGCGCCGGCTTTCATCGCGCGCAGCTTCACCTCGACCCCGTAGAGCAGGTTGCGCATCGGCTCCGGCGGGGCGCCGTACCGGTCCTGCAGCTCCTCGCGCAGCGCGATGAGCTCGTCGAGCTCGCGCAGCTCGGCGATGCGGCGGTACATCTCGAGCTTGCGGGCGCGAGCCGGGATGTACTCGTCCGGGATCGCGGTCGAGAGCGAGAGCTCCACGACCACATCGGACGCCGCAGGTACCTGCGGCCGCAGGCCCCGCTGCTCGTTGACGGCTTCCTCCAACAGCTGGGCGTACAGCTCGAAGCCGACCGCGGCGACGTGGCCGTGCTGCTCCGCGCCCAGGATGTTGCCGGCGCCGCGGATCTCGAGGTCGTGCATCGCGATCTTGAAGCCGGCGCCGAGCTCGCTCGCCTCGAACACCGCTTGTAGCCGCATGCGCGCCTGCTCCGTGAGGCTGGCCTCCTTGTTGTAGAGGAGGTACGCGTACGCCTTGTCCGCGCTGCGACCCACGCGCCCACGCAGCTGGTACAGCTGCGCGAGCCCGAGCGTGCCGGCGCGGTCGATGACGATCGTGTTCACGTTCGGGATGTCGAGGCCGGATTCGATGATCGTCGTGCAGACCAGGACGTCGTGGTCCTGGTCGGCGAAGTCGACCATCACGCGCTCGAGCTTCCGTTCGTCCATCTGGCCGTGGCCGACGATGAACTTGGCCTGCGGCACGAGCTGCCGCAGCCGTTCGGTCTCCTGCTCGATGCCCATGACGCGGTTGTGCACGTAGTAGACCTGCCCGCCCCGATCGATCTCGCGCACGATCGCGTCGCGAATGACATCGTCGGACCGCTCGACGACGTGGGTCTCGATCGGCTGGCGATCCTCCGGCGGCGTCTCGATCACGCTGATGTCGCGCACGCCCGAAAGCGCCATGTGCAGCGTGCGCGGGATCGGCGTGGCGGTCATGGAGAGGACATCGACCTCGGTGCGCATCGATTTCAGTCGCTCTTTGTGCCGCACGCCGAAGCGATGCTCCTCATCGATGACGACCAGACCCAGATCGCGGAAGCGCACGTCCTTCTGCAGGATCCGGTGCGTGCCGACGACGATGTCGACGTCGCCGATCGCGATCCGCCCGACCGTCTCCTTCTGCTCGGCCGGCAGCCGGAATCGCGAGAGCATCTCGATCTTCACCGGGAACGTGGCGAGGCGTTCGCTGAACGTCTCGTAGTGCTGCTGCGCCAGGACCGTCGTCGGCACGAGGACCGCGACCTGCTTGCCATCCATGACCGCTTTGAACGCAGCCCGCAACGCGACCTCGGTCTTGCCATAGCCGACGTCGCCGACAATGAGGCGGTCCATCGGGCGCCCGCGCTCCATGTCCTTCTTCGCCTCCTCGATCGCGAGGAGCTGGTCCGGCGTCTCGGTGAATGGGAATGCGTTCTCCATCTCGATCTGCCACGGCGTGTCCTTCCCGAACGCGTGCCCGGGCGTCGCCTCGCGCGCTGCATACAGGCGCAACAGCTCCTTCGCGATCTCCGCCGCTGCACGCTTGGCCTTGCCCTTCGTCTTCAGCCAATCGCGGCCGCCCATGACCGAGAGCGCGGGCGCCTGCCCGCCGACGTACCGCGTGATCTTGTCGATCCGGTCCGTCGGCAGCCACCGCGTGCCGTCGGCGAAGGTGAGGATGAGGTACTCGCGCTCGACGCCAAGGACCTGTCTCGTCTCGAAGCCTTCGAACCGCGCGATGCCTGAATCCTCGTGGACGACGTTGTCGCCGGGCTTCAGATCCTGGAGGAACGAGCCGACCGCGACCCGCCGGCGGCGGCGCTCCGGATGCCTCGGCTTGCGAAAGCCGAAGACCTCCGCGTCGGTGAACACGCGCAGGTCGAGCTCCGGGATGCTGAAGCCTTCCGCGAGTGCGACGTGGAGCAGGAGGAGCGCGCCGGCCACCGGCGGATCCGCGACCGCCTCCTGCGGGGTGACGGTGACCTCGCGTTCCGCAAGGAGCTCCGCCAGGCGCGCGGCCTGCGGCGTCGCGATGACCCGCGTCCCGGTCCCCGCGGCCGCGACCTCGCGAAGGAACTGGTCGAGCCGGCCGGCGTAGTTCGGTGAGCCGGTCCACCCCAGCCGCAGGGCGTTGTCGGCCGGTGCGACGCGCACCGCGCCGTGCTCCCCCGCCTCGCGCTCGAGCTGCGTGCGCGGCACGTACGGCGCGGGGAACGCCGTGACCGCAAGACCATCGCTGCGGAGCTCCTCGCGGCGCTCGTCGGCCATCGCTTCGTACGAATCCCACGCGAGGGCAAGCTCGACCGAATCCTCGAAGACGACCGTCGCGCGGTCCGGTGGCAGATGAGAAAGGAGCGATGCGGTGGCGCCCAACAACGGCGCGAAGGCATCGACGCCCGGGGCGTACTGACCCTGCCGTAATCCCTCGAGGAGCGCGGTGTACTCGGCAAAGTCGTCCCGCAGCCCCTCCCATCCCGCGGCCGCGACGCGTTCGGCGACCTCCGGCGCGTGCTCCAACGAGATCTCGCGCGCCGGCAGGACGACGAGCTCCTCGAGCGTCGCCTGCGAGCGTTGGGTCACCGGATCGAACGAGCGGATGGACTCGATGTCGTCGCCGAGCAGCTCGATGCGGGCGGGCTCCGTCGCGGATGCGGGGTAAACGTCGATGATCCCGCCGCGGCGAGAGAAGGTTCCTGGCTCGCTGACCTCGGGCACGGGTTCGTAGCCCAGGGAGAGCAGCCACGCCGCGGTCCGCTGCCACGGCAGCGTCGTGCCGATGCGCAGGGCGCGGCCGCGCTCTGCCAGGGTCGCAGCGGGGATCGTCCATTGCATCGCGGCACGCAGCGACGCGACGACCGCGATGGGCTCGCGGTCGCGTAGCCGCCATAGTGTGAGCAAACGCTGATGGACGGACGCGGCCGAAGGGGATCCAGCCTCGTATGGCATCGACTCCCGCTCCGGGAACGCGACCACGCGGTCCTCGCCGAGCCACCCGGCGATCTCCGCGCGCCAGCGACGCGCGCGATCCTCGCTCGGCGCGACCACGAGCACGGTCCGCGCCTGCGTCGCCACGAGCGCCGACCACGCGAACGCGCGCGCACCAGCTGACGCGTCGGCGACGGCGACCGTGCCGCCGGAGCTCACGCGATCAGCAAGCGCCTGGTACGCCCGACTCTCCTCGGCGCGGGCGAGCAGTCCTGCGAGTCGCGCGACGGAAAGCGCGGCGCGGACGGCGTCAGCCATTGAACTGATTCATCGCTCTCGGAAGATCGCGGAGCGCCACCTCGGCGGCCAGAGCGGCGCGGTCGATCGCTTCGTCGGCGACGGGCTTTTCATCGGCGTCGAATGGCGACAGGACGTACTCGGCGAGGTCGGGCACCTCGCGCATCTCCGCCGGCGCGACCCCGACGCGAATGCGAGGGAATCCCTGACCGACCGCGCTCACGATCGAGCGCATCCCGTTATGCGTGCCCGGCCCACCCGACTGGCGGACCCGGATCGCGCCGAGGGGCAGATCGACCTCATCGAGGATCACAAGCATGTCGGCGGGATCGAGGCGATAGCGGTCGAGAAGCTTCTTCACCGCCGTGCCGCTGTCATTCATGAACGTCTGCGGCCGCGCGATCGCGATCTTGATGCCGCCGAGGGTCCCTTCGGCGATGCGCGACTGCGCGGCCTTGATCCCGAACTCCGCGCGGGCGCGCTTGCCCAGCCGGTTCGCGACCGCGAAGCCGACGTTATGGCGGGTATTCGCGTAGCCGTCCCCCGGATTCCCGAGCCCGACCACAAGCTTGTCCACCCGCGGCGCCCTGCCCCCGAAGAGTCTCCTCATGCACCTCCATTGCCGGACGCCGAAAGAGGGCCCTGGCCGAAGCGGCCCGGGTCCTTGGCGGTCGCGTCTTCTACTGCCTCCAGTCTACGTGGCGCTACCGTTCCTCGCGATGCGGTTGCCCGAGTTCTCGATGGAGCGGATGCAGTCGACCTGGGAGCACCAGGTCACCTACGACCTGTCGGAGTCCGGCCTCGAGGCGCTCACGCTCGAGGATGCCGTCCGGGATCTGGGCGCGCTGGGCAAGGAGCGCCTCGGCTACGCGAACGGCATGGGCCGCGATGCCACGCGCTCGCTGGTCGCGGCGTTCCATCCGGACGCGACGAAAGACAACGTGCTCATCACCACCGGCACCAGCGAGGCGAACTTCCTCGCCCTTGCGACGCTCATCGAGCCGGGTGACGAGGTCGTGATCGTCATGCCGAACTACATGCAGCTGCATGGCATCGCGCGGGGCCTCGGCGCGAAGGTGAAGGAAGTCTGGCTGCGCGAGGAGTGGGGCTGGCGCATCGACATGGATGCGCTCCGGGCCGCTGTCACGAAGCGGACGAAGGTCGTGTGCGTGTGCAATCCGAATAACCCGACGGGGCAGATCCTCAGCGCGGCCGAGGTGCTAGACGTCGCGACGCTCGTTGAAGCGCAGGGCGGCTGGCTGCTCGCGGACGAGGTGTACCGCGGAGCCGAGCGCTCGGCGCAGGAGACCGCGACGTTCTACGGCCATCACGACCGCGTCATCGTCACCGGTGGTCTGTCGAAGGCCTACGGACTTCCGGGTCTGCGCGTCGGCTGGATGGTCGCTCCGCGTGAGCGCATCGCGGCAGCGTGGGCGATGAAGGATTACACGACGATCGCGCCGGCGACGCTGTCCGAGCTGCTTGCCGAGGTCGCCCTCGCGCGGCGCGACCAGCTGCTGAAGCGGGCGCGCTACCTGCTGAGCGAGCGCTGGCCCATCCTGGAATCCTGGGCCGCCGCACACGCGCAGGACCTCCACTGGGCGGCCCCCGCGGCCGGGGCGATCTGCTTCTTCGGCTACAGCTTCCCCATCGAGTCGACCGAGCTTGTCGACCGGCTCATCAAGGACTGGAGCACGATGGTCGTGCCAGGCGCGCACTTCAACGCCGAGCGCCACCTGCGCATCGGGTTCGGCATGCCGACTCACACGCTCCGCGGGGGCCTCGAGGCCATCGATCGGGCCCTCGTGGCCCTCGCGGACTGATGCGGCCCGCCCGCATAAACTGCTGGTCGGCGCGTTAGCGCACGGAGGAAGACATGAGCCTTGCGGTGATCCTTGCCCTGGTCGCGCTCATCTGCGGGATCCTGATGCTCGTCGCGGGTCGCTGGTCCAAGTGGCCGCTCGCGGCGATCGCCATCATCTGCCTCGCGATCAACCAGAGCGGATTGCTCTCGGGCCGCATCTAGCCGGCCGCGGCACAAGCCGCGGGTAGACTCGGGCCATCTGATGGCGCATCGCCCGGTCCATCTGCTCGAGTCGGGCATCGTGACCGAGCAGCGTTTCATGGGGGTGGCGGAAGCGCCCGCCGCTCTGGGACCCGCATTCGCGGATCGGTTCAAGCCCGAGAAGCGGGTCCGCGTCCCGTTCAACCCGCGTGACCGCTGGCTCACGGCCGCCCGCGAGGCATGTGTCCTGTTGTCGGACGCCGTGTGCACGTCGCTCGGGGCCGGCGCCCGGGTCGCCATTCTCGGCGGCGAGTGCACCCTGGTCGCCGGCTCGATCTCCGGGGCGCTCCTCGACGAGCCCGAGCTCCTGCTGCTCTATTTCGATGCGCATGGCGACTTCAACACCATGGCGACGACCCCGTCGCATTTCGTCGGCGGGATGTGTCTGGCCCACGTGTGCGGCAGGCAGGTCGCGCCGCTCCTCTGGCCCGGGGTGAAGAAGATGGCGGAGGACCGCGTCTACCTGATCGGTGCCCGTGAGCTCGATCCCGGCGAGATCAGCAACCTTTCGCACTCGAAGGTGCATCGGGTCCCGTTCGATCGGGATGGGGTAGATGCAGCGTTCCTCTTGTCCGCGACGCGGCGCAAACGCGTCTGGGTCCATGTGGACCTCGACATCGTCGACCCCCGCGAGCTGCCGGCCGTGGCCCTTCCCGTCGCCGGCGGACCGACCCTCAGCGCCCTTGGCGAGCTCCTCGGATCGATCGCGCAGGTCGCGGACGTGCGCGGCATCGAGATCTGCGGCTACGACGCACGGAAAGACCCCGGGGTGCAGGTGCCCGGGGTCCTCGTGGAGGCCTTCGCAAAGGTGTTGGGCTAGGAGCTACTCGCCACCGATGGTGTAGCGCAGCTTTATCTCGGCGAGCCATTCCTCGAGCGCCCTCGTGAGCCGGTCGCCTTGCGGCTCCGGCCCTCGACGTACGCGCGCCGGCTCTGGAAGCGGCCGCGGCACGCTATGGGTGCCAGGCTGTGCGGCGTAGATCATCGACGACGTCTCCCTTGTTCGTGGGTCTCCCGCCACAGCATCACGCAGATCGCCTGCCGGCGAGGTGCGTGGCGGGTGCTGGATCGGCTCCGGTTCGGTGCTCCTTACGCGGCTTCTTCGAGCTCCACGGCCGGGTGTTCGATCCCCGCCGGCGACCGCAGGGGCAGGATGACCCAGGCGGCCACGAGGATGGCGAACGAGGCGAGGGCGATGAGTTCCATGGCGTCCTCCTTCAGTCCAGCTGGTACGCGATCTCGCCGTGCTGCGAGGCATCGAGACCGAGCGACTCGTCGGTCTCCTTGACGCGCATCCCGATGGTCAGGTCGATCGCCTTCACGATGACGGCCGTGACGACCGCGGCGTAGAGCCACGTCGCGCCGACCGCGATGGCCTGGTTGAGCAGCTGCTGCGGGTTGCCATAGAAGAGCCCGTCCTGGCCCGCGGCATTGATGGCGACCGTGGCGAACAGCCCGGTCGCGATGGCCCCCCACGTGCCGCCGATGCCGTGCACGGCCCACACGTCGAGGGCGTCGTCGACGCGGAGCTGGGGGCGCAGCTGCATCGCGAGATAGCAGAGGACGCCGGCGCCGAGGCCGATGATGATCGACCCCGACACGTCCACGAAGCCCGATGCCGGCGTGATGGCGACGAGCCCGGCGACCGCGCCCGCAGCCATCCCGAGGACGCTCGGGCGACCCCGGTGGATCCACGACACGGTGAGCCAGGTGAGGCCGGCCATCGCGGCCGCGGTGTTCGTCACGACGAAGGCGCTCGTCGCGAGTCCGCCGGACGTGAGCGCGCTGCCGGCGTTGAAGCCGAACCAGCCGAACCAGAGCAGCGATGCGCCGAGGACGGTCATGGTCGCGTCGTGGGGCTCGCTCGTCTTCAGGCGGCGACCAATGAGGATGGCCGCCACGAGGGCCGACACGCCGCTCGAGACATGGACGACGGTGCCGCCCGCGAAGTCGAGCGCGCCAAGGACGTGCAGCCAGCCGCCGGTCCCCCAGACCCAGTGCGCGATCGGGTCGTACACGAGGGTCGACCACAGGAGAGCGAAGACCACGTACGCCTTGAAGCTCACGCGCTCCGCGAACGCGCCGGTGATGAGCGCGGGCGTGATCACCGCGAACATCATCTGGAAGGCCATGAACGCCTGGTGCGGGACCGTGCTCGCGTACTCGGGGTTCGGGGCGAAGCCGACGCCCTTGAGCGCGACCCAGCCGAGGCCGCCGATGAGCCCGGCGCCGGTGTCCGGCGAGAACGAGAGCGAGTACCCCCAGAGGACCCATTGCACCGAGATGAGGCACAGGATGAAGAACGAGTGGGTCAGGGTCGAGAGCACGTTCTTCTTGCCGACGAGCCCGCCGTAGAAGAAGCCGAGTGCCGGGGTCATGAGCATGACGAGCGCCGTCGCGATGAGGATCCACGCGGTGTCACCGGTGTCGATCTGCATGGGCGGACGCTATGCGGGAGCGAGGCGCGCATCAGTGCCGCACGGGCGTGGGGTTGGTCGCGGAATGGTGCCCGCTACGGTGAGGTGCCGCTACTCCGTCGAAACGGTCTGGTCAACGACCTCGCCACCGGGACGGATCGCGAGGAACGCGGTCTGGGCGTCATCCGACAGGCGTCGCACGGCGTGGGCGCTGTCATCCTGACCTGAGCCGACCAGCGCGCGACGGTAGCCGGCGAGGAGCTCGCGGAGCCACGGGAGCTCGCTCTCACGGGGCGCGCCCACATGGACTTTCGCGCCCTTCGCAAGCCGCGTCCGGATCCCAGCGGCGTCGATGCCGCGTGCCGCGTCCACGCGCACGAACACCACGCCGCCGGACATCCCCGAGCAGATCCACCGCCCCGGATCGCCGAGCACGATCGCCGTGCCCGCGGTCATGTACTCGAAGGCGAAGCCGCCAAGGTCGCCGCCCAGAACGACGTCGGCGCCCGACAGCCGGATGCAGGCCCGCGCGTCCGCGCAGCCCTGCACGAAGAACCGCCCGCGCTGCGCGCCATATGCGAAGCACTTCCCCACGCCGCCGTCGACGAACGTCCCGGCGGCGTTGGGCGCCTTGAGGATCGTGATCCTCCCGCCAAGCGCGGTCTTGGCTGCCCCGTCCTGCGCGCCACCGCCGAGATCGAGGGAGAGGCCGTCGGTCAGATACGCGCCGAAGCCGTTGCCCGCGACGGAGCCGGTGCGGATGGGCGTCGGCTGCGGGACGGGAGCTCCGCCGCCGATGCGCGCGCGCGCGAGTGAGCCCGAGCCCGCGGTGCCGAAGAACCGGTGGGCGCTCGACAGCGGCTCTCCGGCGACGGCCAGGGTCGCGCCGGCGGCCACGAGGGCCCCGGCGGTCACCTGCTCGCCCGCGCGCTCGAGGAGTGCCGCGAGGTCAAGCCGCTCATGCGCCCTGACTTGATGGAGGAGGTCCGTGCGGCCGACCAGGTCCCGCACGCTCGCGACTCCGAGCGATGCGACGATCCGAGCCAGGTCGTCGCGCAACGCACCGAAGAAGCACTCGAGCTGCGCGACCGCGCGGTCGAGCTCCTGTGGCTCGAACCGCTTCAGTCCACGGTCGAGCGCCTCCGCCGCGGTCTCCATCTGCGTCGCGATGCCGACGTGGCACGTGTCGAGCTGGCAGCCACGGCAGATGGTGCAACCGATCGCGACCATCGCGAGCGTGCCGAAGCCCACGCGGTCCGCGCCCAGGCACAGCATCTTCACGACGTCGATGGCGCTCTTCATGCCTCCGTCGCACCAGATCTCCACCCGATCGCGCAGCCCGCTCTGCACGAGCGCGCGGTGCGCTTCGACCACGCCGATCTCCACGGGCAGGCCGGCGCGCCGCAACGCGTGCTGCCGCGCGGCGCCGGTGCCACCGTCGTAGCCGGAGACGGTCACGATGTCCGCTCCGGACTTCGCGATGCCCGCGGCGATGATGCCGATGTCGGGCACCGCGGGTACTTTGACCGACACCTTCGCCTCGGGGTTGACGGTCTTCAGCTCGCGCACGACCTGCGCGAGATCCTCGATCGAGTAGATGTCGTGGTTGTTCGAGGGCGAGATGAGGTCGACGCCAGGCGTCGCGTTCCGCGCCAGCGCGACCTTGAGCGAGACCTTGCGCGCCGGGAGGTGCCCGCCTTCGCCGGGCTTCGCGCCCTGACCGATCTTGATCTCGAGGTAGCGGGATGAGTTCGCGAGCAGCGCGGACACGCCGAAGCGGCCCGAGGCGATCTGCTGGCCGCGCCACTTCGGGTACTTGCCCAGCAGATCGGGCAGCTCGCCGCCTTCGCCGTTGATGCACAGGATGTCGAGGCGCTTCGCCGCCTCCGCATACGCGCGGTACGCGGTCTCGCCCTGCGAACCGAAGGACATCGACGAGATGTAGAACGGCGCGCTGTGCTCTCCGGCCGTCGTCGACGCTTCGTCCGCGGGCGGACCCGCGGGACGCACGTCGAGGACATGGCGCAGCGAGACCGGATGCTCGGCCTCGATCGTGGCGAGCTTCTCCGCGTAGACGCTGTAGGCCGTCTCGCCGCGGGCGACGCCGAGCGCCGCCTTCCACACGCGCGGATAGATCCGGTACGCCGGCTCGAGCCGGCCCGGTGTGCGCTCGCGGAGCATCGTCGCGCGGTCGAATCCGTCGCGCGCCAGCGCGTCCCACCCGGTGCCGCCGGTGCTGCTCGCGCCGAACGTGCGGACGCCGAGAACTGCCGCCACGTCGGGCGCCAGTCCGACGGCCGAGAACGCGCGGCCGTAGCCGCGAAGCTCGTGGATGCCCAGCGTCGAGCAGACCTTCTCGATCCCCTTGCGCAGCGCCTCGACCAGGTTCGGGAGGGCGTCCGGATCACCGCTCGCGAGCGCGTGCTCGAAGAGGAGGTACGGATTGACCGCGTCGGCCCCGAGCCCGAGCGCGACGACCGTGTCGTGCAGGTTCCGGACGCTGCCAGCAGAAAGGAGCAGCGCGCACTCGCGTCGGAGCGATCCGTTGCGCGCGGGCTCGGCAAGGAGGGCCCGATGCGCGGCCGCGACGACCAGGAGCGGATCGATCCAGGCGCGGCCCTCTGCCGGAACGCCGCGGTCGCGGACGAGCACGACGCGGGTACCGGCACGTACGGCCCGCACGGCCGCGGTCGCAAGCCGGGCCAGCGCTTCGCGCGGATCCGCTTCCCAGTCCCGGTCCGCCTCGAGGACCACGGCATTGCGGCGGCCCTGCGCGCCGAGCTCCGCGACGAGATCCTCGATGAGCCAGGTGCCGGCGGCGCGGGCGACCGGGCGGAGATCATCGAGCGGGATCGCGCTTTCGGGCGCGTGCCCGCCCAGCAGCAGCGGCAGGCGCAGCTCGATCCACGGCCGTGCCCGACCGGTCCCGTCGATCGACGGGCGCGGCCCGACGAGCACGCGCGTGGAGAAGTGCTCGATCTCGCGCTCGCGATCGATCGCCGGATTTGTGACGACAGCGACGGTCTCCTGGAGGAAGTCCGCGAGGTTCGCGCGCTTCGTCGCGAGGGCAGCGAGCGGGCCGTCGTAGCCGAGCGACCCGATGAGCTCGTTCGCGGTCTCTTCCATGAACGCCGCTTGCTTCAGATCCTCGGGCTCGTAGCCGAGGGCGGCCAGCTGCTGCTCCCGGCGGACAGCCAGATCCTCGACCTCGTCGGGCATGACGCTGAGCTCGATCCGGCGATCGCGCCCGGGACGCGGCCCCGCCGCGTCATTGGGAGCGACGGCCGGTCCGCCTGTCTCGAGCCGGCGGCGGTCATCGGCCGGCGCGCAGCCACGGTTCACGCGCAACGCGACGAACCGCGCGCGCAGCGCGCGCTCGTCCAGGTACCGCCAGCCGCGCGCGGTGCGCTCCAGGCCCGCGTGCTCGCCCGGCGCGAGCGGCCGCGGGTCGGTGCTGTAGCGCTCGAGCGGGATGAAACCGCGCTCGCTCGCGAAAATATGTGACTCATCGGTCTCCACGTGCCACAGCGGCCGCAGGCCCATCGCGTCGACGCCGACCACACACCGGTCGCCCATGCGCGCGAGGAACGCCGCGGGTCCTTGCGCGAACGGGCCGAACGACGCTCGCGCGCGCGTGAAGGCGTCCTGCGCCTGCGGATCCATCCGGCGGACCTCATTCACGATGGGCGGGAAGAGCAGCTCGAGCGCCTCCACCGGATCGAGGCCGCGTCCGAGTACCAGGCCGCGCATGGTCGCGTCCACGTCCTGCGAGTCGCTGCCGTCCCGCGAGAGCGCAATGCCAAGCGACGTTGCCTCCTCGCGGAGCCGGCCGATCGTGTTGATCTCGCCGTTGTGCGCGAAGGCGGCGAATGGCTGCACGCGTTCGAAGCTCGTGGTCGTATTCGTCGCGTAGCGGTTGTGCCCGAACGCCATCGACGTGTGGAACCGCGGATCGGCGAGATCGCGGAAGTACGCCGCGAGCTGTTGTGGATGCCCGCGCAGCTTGTACACGGCGGTGCTGCGCGAGAGGCTCACGACAGTCGCCGCCGTCATCCGCTCGATCTCGACGCCGACGCCATACAGGCGGCGGCCGGCACGCCGCGCCGGTCCCTGCACCTGCAGCGCGAGCTGCCAGAACCGTGGCTCGCCGACCCTGGCCCGCGGCCCGAGGGCCGCCCGGCGCGTCGTGCCATGTCGCTCGAGGAGGATGCGGATCCGATGGCGCGCGAGGATCCGGCGGACCTCCGCTTCGACGATCTCATCGTCGCGCGGCGGGACGAAGAGGTGCGCGACCGCGAACCGCCGGTCGAGCGCCAGCGCGGGGTCCAGCCGCGCCGTGCCGAGTGCATCGGCCCACAGCTCACGTGGGATGTCGGTCAGGATGCCGGAGCCGTCGCCCTCGCCATCGATGGATCCACTGCGATGCGCGAGACATTCGAGTCCGCGGATCGTCTCGGCGAGGACCTCGCGCGCCGGCATTCCGTCCTTGGCGGCGATGGCCACCAACGCGCAGGCGTCGCGTTCGTCCATGGAGGGACGCTAAGGAGCGGCGCGGTGGCGGGTCAGGTGCGCCCACGTTGCCGTTCGGTGACGGTCGCCGTCACACTTCGCCTGGTGACATCGTTCGCCGACCTCGACGGGTACCGGGTGCAGGTGTTCGAGAAGGCCCGCTGAGCGGGCACGCCGTCCCCTACGTGTGCGCAGCAGTCAACGCGCTGGCCGCGCTCGCGCTCGCGAGCGTGCTCGCGCCCGGTGTCGCGAACGCGCCGGGCGCGCCGGGTGCCGCGTACGTCGCGGCGCACCTGTTCGAGTGGCGCGCGGGCTGGGCGCTCTGGATCGCCGCGGCCGTCTCGCTCGTCGCGTTCTTCGTCTGGTGGGCGGTGCGGCTGCCGCGAGCGGCGCAGGTCCGGCTCGCGGTGGGCATCGCCTGCGCCGGGCTCGGCTGCGACGTCGTCGCCGAGTCGTTGCTCATCGTCGGCGCGCCGGACCGCTACATCGACGTCGCACCGTTCGCGTTTCGGCTCACCGGCGTCGGCGCGAACGGCCTGTACAGCGTGGCCGGCCTCATCCTGACCGCCCGCACCCGCGGTCTCCCATCCTGGCTGGCCCGGTGGTCGTGGGTCGTGTGGCTCCTCGGTGTCGGGCTCGCGATCGCCGTCGGGCTCAACAGCGACCCCCTGAGCCGGCTCTTCACCGCGACGCTGTTCGCGCTCCTGATCCCGTGGCTCGTCGTGTTCGCGCGGCGCCTGGCGTGAGGCGCACCGTCGTCATCGGCGCGTCGGGGTTCTTCGGGCGACAGGCGGTGCGGGCGCTCGCCGCGCACGGCATCCGGGCTATCGGCGCGTCCCGTCGCGACGGCGTGGACGTCGAGGATCGCGCGTCGCTGCGGGAGTTCCTCCGCCGCGGGGATGTCGTGCTCGACGCGGCCGGTCCGTTCCATCTGCGCACGGCCGCGCTCCTCGATGTCGCGCTCGAGCTCGGCGCGGATCTCGTGGACCTCTCGGACAGCGCGGCGTACGCGACCATCGTCGCCGCGGAGCGCGAGCGGATCGCGGCCGGGTCGATCGCGGTCCTCACCGGATGCAGCGCGATCTCAGCCGTCGCCGCGACGCTCGTCCGCGCGTCCGGCATCGCCGCGCCGCGCCAGGTGGACCTCTGGCTCGCACCCGCGTCGCGCGAGACGGCGCACGTCGCGACCGCGCGCGCGATGCTCGCGTCCATCCGACCGGGGCCGCGCGCTCGCTGCGATTTCGCGCCGGTCCGCGGCTTTCCCGTAGACAGCGCGCTACGCGTCCAGCTGCCGGCGATCTGGCCGTCGCTCGAGCGCGCCGCGTTCTGGGTCGACCCGCACACCCGCGGGTTCGCGCCGCTGCTCGCGCTCGCCGCCCGGGCCCGCCCGCTGCGTATCGCGCTATGGCTCGCCGCGCCGGTCGGCGTCCGGCTCACGCGGCTCCTTGGCGCGCGCGATGGGATCGTCGCGCTTCGGGTGGCCGGTGCGGACGGCGAGGTCCGGTGGCTGCTCCGCGCACCGCGCGGCTCCTACCGGCTCGCGATCGCGCCGGCCATGCTCGCGGTCCGTGACCT
>JBBQZK010000070.1:0-14023 GCA_038207785.1 Candidatus Limnocylindria bacterium
CGCGCGTAGGCCTTCGCGAGCTGGGCGAGCGTCACGAAGCGCACCGGTCCCGCGTCCGCGTCGTAGCGAAGCGGACCGAATGCGCCGAGCAGCGCTTCGATCGCAGCGCGCTCGGCTGGGACGATCGTGCCCGGATGGCTCACGACCGTGATGGTCTTCCGCGCCATGGCGACGACACCGGCGGCCGCGAAGAGCGCTAGGTTCGCGCGGATCTGCGGTTGGATCGACGACACGGTGAAGGCGTATGTGTTGCCGCCGATCGTCGGCGCCTCGAGCAGCGGCAGGTCGCCCGCCGCGTTCGCGTCCGTCCGCGACGGCATGTACGGCTGCGCGCCGGCCGGCAGGTCCCACGGGTACCGCACCCGGCCGATGGGAGGGTAATCGCGCGCGACCGCGGTGCAGTCGACGGTGAAGCCCGACGCCGCGACGGCGCGGAGCGTCGCGGCATCGCCAATGTCGCCACCGGCGCGGAACGAGGTCGGCGTCGGGAGGCCGTGCTGGACCATCAGCTTCACCCCGTAGCCGACCATCGCCTGCTGCTCGTTCTCGGGATACGCGGTCATGGGGACGTCATACCCGTCGCCCCGCCCGGCCCAGCTCGGCTCGAGGCGGGGGATCAGGCCGGCGGCGCGCACGTAGTCCGTCCACATGTGCAGGTGCAGCGCCACCTCATCGCCCTTGGCGAGACGGCCCTTCGTCCATGCGAGCATCGCGTCCTGCCGCTCCACCGACACCTGCGTGGTCGTCCATGCCCGGGGGTTCCAGAACACGCTCATCGGGATCTTCAAGCCGTCGGCGATCGCGGCCGTGTTCGCCATCTCGGCATCGCCCGACGCGTCTCCTTCGAAATCAAGCGTCCAGACGACGTACTCGGGCTGCGTGAGGAGAAGCGTCGTTCTCCCCGCGAGCGCCGCCTCGGTGCGGCCGGACACGCGCTCCCAGACGTTCACCGCGATCTCGCCCGGGGTCAGCCCACCCGGGATGGTCCCGTCGAGGGCGACCGTCGCCGCCCATTCGTTGCCGGACCGCTGGGTGAGCCTCACCTCGGCACCGGCGATCGCGACCATCGGCCGCCCGGCGGTCGGGTCTCCATCGAAGACCGCCGCCACGCTCACGCGGGTCTGGGCCAGGCCGTCGGGCATCGTGTACCAGCGGCGATCCGTCGTGACCTTCGCGTCGATCTGGGCGGTAAGTCCCGTGGCGGTCGGCGAAGCCGTCGCTGCCGGTGGGGCGGACGGGTTTTGGCTCGGCGCGACCGTCTGCGGCGCGCATGCCGCTAGTACGAGGGCCAGGGAGCACAGCCGTATCCGATACTTAGAGGTCATGACTCTGGCCCCGCAGCGTCGGTGGATCATCCCGCGGTCGGTCGGCGCGTCGGCTGGCGATGTGCCCGATGGTATCCCCGGCCTCGTCGCGCAGATCCTTCGCACGCGCGGCCTCGCCGACGCGGACATGCCCGCGTTCCTCACGCCGAAGCTCGCGGGCGACGGTCCGCCGATGCTCGATCTCGACCGGGCCGTGGACCGGATCCGCCGTGCGCTCGCCGCCCGCGAGCGCATCGTCGTCTATGGGGACTACGACGTGGACGGCATCGCGGGCTCGGCGATCCTGGTGCGCGCCTTTCGGCACTTCGGGGTCGCGGTGGCCGCGTACATCCCCAACCGCTACGAGGAGGGCTACGGACTCAACGCCGCGGCGCTGCGCGAGCTGGCCGCGGACGGCACCACCCTCGTCATTTCGGTCGACTGCGGCGTCACGGCGGTCGCCGAAGCGCAGCTCGCGCGTGAGCTCGGCATCGATCTCATCATCACCGACCACCACCATCCCCCGCCGGTCCTGCCGGACGCGTACGCGCTCGTGAATCCACGCCGTCCGGGCGACGTGTCGGACGACAAAGAGCTGGCCGGCGCGGGCGTCGCCCTGCGGCTCGCGCGCGCGCTCCTCGGCGATCTCGCGTACGCCGTGAAGGAGGACGAGCTGCTCCAGCTCTGCGCCCTCGCCACCGTCGCGGACGTCGTCCCGCTCCGCGCGGAGAATCGCGCGATCGTCGCGGCCGGACTCCGGGCGCTCAACCGCGCACCGCTCACCGGCGTGCGCGCGCTCGCCGAACGCGCGGGCGTGAAGCTCGGCCGGGTCGGGGCGTCGGACATCGGATTCGGTCTCGGTCCGCGGCTCAACGCCGCCGGACGCATCACCGACGCCACCGACGCTCTGCGCTTGCTCCTCACGGAGGATGCGGACGAAGCGAAGGCCCTCGCGAACACCCTCGAGGAGCGCAACCTCGAGCGTCAGCGCTTGACGGGCGACGTCGTCCGCGGCGCCCGCGAGGCCGCTGCGGCGTATCCGGACGCGTGGGCGACGGTGGTGGCGGATCCCGGGTGGCAGGCCGGCATCGTCGGGCTTGCGGCGTCCCGGCTCGTCGAGGATCACGGGCGACCCGCGTGCGTCATCGCTGTCGACGGCGACGAGGGCAAGGGGTCCTGCCGCAGCATCGCGAGCGTGCACATCGCCGAGGCCTTGGCGCGCTGCGGCGATCTCCTCATCAAGCACGGCGGCCACGCGATGGCGGCCGGCTTCTCGATCAAGGCGAGCGACATCGACCACTTCCGCGAACGGCTCGACGGTATCGTGCGCGAGATGCTCGGGGATGTGCGGCCCGTCGCGACGCTACATGTCGACGCGGGCATCGATCCCGAGGTGCTGACGCCGCGGCTCGCCCTCGAGCTCGCGATGCTCGAGCCCTGCGGCGCCTTGAACCCGCGGCCGCACCTGCTGCTCCGCGACGCGCGGGTGTACGGCATCCGTCAGGTCGGCGCGGACGCGGACCATCTGCGCTGCAAGATCACGGTGGGCAAGTTCACGTTCGACGCGATGGCCTTCCGGCGCGGCGACCGCGCGGACGCGATGACCGATGCCGGCCGCGTCGACGCGGTCGTCACCGTGGGCGCCGGACGCACCGGCTTCGTGGAGCTCGAGCTCCGCGACTTCGGTCCCGTCGGCACAGCGGCGAAGTTCGCCGACGAGCTGGTCGTCGCGTAATGGCGCAGCCGGCCGCATCGGATCACGCGGGCTTTGCGGCGCGGATCGTCGGCGTCGCCGACAAGCTGCGGCCGAACCGGAAGCAGATCGACGCCGAGTCCGCGATCGAAGAGATGCTCCGGCATTACCCGGATGGGGACGCCGAGCTCGTCCGCCGGGCGTACACGTACGCGGCGGAGGCCCACGAGGGCCAGCGCCGGGTCTCGGGCGGGCCGTACATCGAGCATCCGGCCGCCGTCGCGCTCCTGCTGGCCCAGCTCGGGATGGATCCCGCGACGATCGCCGCCGCGATGCTGCACGACGTCCCGGAGGACACCGCCCGCACCAACGACGACATCCGTCGCGAGTTCGGCGACGAGATCGCGCGGCTGGTCGAAGGGGTCACGAAGCTCTCGCAGTTCTCGGGGAAATCCTCGGACGAACGGCAGGCCGAGAACATCCGAAAGATGTTCCTGGCGATGGCCGATGACCTGCGGGTCGTCGTCATCAAGCTCGCTGACCGGCTGCACAACATGCGGACCCTCGGCGCGCTGCCGCCGGACAAGCAGACCCGCATCGCCCGGCAGACGATGGAGATCTACGCGCCCCTCGCGCACCGCCTGGGCATCTGGCAGATCAAGTGGGAGCTCGAGGATCTCTCGTTCAAGTACGTCGAGCCTGAGCACTACAAGGAGCTCGCCGAGATGCTCGCCTCGCGGCGCGCGGTGCGCGAGCGCTACATCGACCGCACGATGAAGGTCCTGACGAGCGAGCTCGAGAAGGCCGGGATCAAGGCCGAGATGTCCGGCCGGCCGAAGCACCTGTGGTCGATCGCCCAGAAGATGAAGCGGAAGAACGTCAGCGTCGATCAGGTCTACGACCTGCTGGCCATTCGCGTGATCGTGAACGACGTGCCGGCTTGCTACGCGGTCCTCGGCGTCGTCCACACGCTGTGGCCGCCGATCCCGGGACAGTTCGACGACTACATCGCCGTGCCTAAGAACAACATGTACCAATCGCTGCATACGGCGGTGATGGGCCCCGACGGGCAGCCGATCGAGATCCAGGTCCGGACCCACGACATGCACACCCTGTCCGAGTACGGCATCGCCGCGCACTGGCGATACAAGGAGGGCGGGAAGGGCGACCCGAATTACGAGTCGAAGCTCGCCTGGGTGCGGCAGCTCATGGAGTGGCAGCACGACGTGGCGGACGCGACCGAGTTCGTCGAATCGCTCAAGGTCGACGTGTTCCAGGACCAGGTGTTCGTCTTCACGCCCAAGGGCGAGGTGAAAGACCTGCCGACGGGCGCGACGCCGATCGACTTCGCCTACCGCATCCACACCGACATCGGACATCGCACCATCGGCGCGAAGGTGAACGGCCGCATCGTGCCGCTCGACCACAAGCTGCAATCGGGCGACATCGTGGAGATCGTCACGAGCAAAGCCGCCCGTGGCCCGTCGCGCGACTGGATCACGATGGTGCGGACTCCCGGCGCGCGCGAGAAGATCCGACAGTGGTTCAAGCGCCAGCAGCGCGAGGAGAACATCACGCATGGCCGCGAGCTCCTCGACCGCGAGCTCAAGCGGATCGCGCAACGCGACCTCGGAGACATCAGCGAGACCGACCTGCAGCGCGCCACCGAGCTGCTGAACATGCACGATATCGACACGCTGTACGCGTCGCTCGGCTACGGGGCGCTGACCGCGGCGCAGGTCGTCACGCGGCTCGGGATCGTCGACGATCACCAGCTCGCCATCCCCGATGTCGCGCCACAGCCGCCGCCCGCGACAAGTGGCGGCGTACGGGTGAAAGGTGTCGGCGACCTGCTCATCCGGTTCGGCGTGTGCTGCAGCCCGCTGCCCGGCGACCCGATCACCGGCTACATCACGCGCGGCCGCGGCGTGACCGTCCATCGCGCCGACTGCACGAATGTGCGCGGCAGCGCGGAGCCCGAACGCATCGTCGACGTCGAGTGGGAGGACCGTGCTGCGCGCACGTACCCGGTGGCGATCCGGATCGAAGGCTGGGACCGCGACGGGTTCCTGCGCGACGTCGCGTCCGTCATCAGCGAGCACCAGGTGCAGATGGTCAGCCTCTCCGCCAACGCGAATCCGGATAAGACCGCGACGGTCAATGTGACGCTGCAGGTCAATAGTGTCGAGCAGCTGTCGCGGGTCCTCGCGAAGCTCGAGAGCGTCCGCGACGTGTTCACCGTCTCCCGCGACGGCCGGTGAGGTCCGAGCGGCTCGACGCGAAGAGCGCCGACCGCGCGTTCAGCGCCAAGCTCTCGCTTCCGAAGGGCGCCGGACCCTTCCCGGCGATCGTCGGCGTGCATCCGGCCGATGACGGGTCGCGTGACCACTACCTCTTCCGGCATCTGGAGTCGGTGCTGCCGCCCATCGGGATCGCGGTCGCGCGGTTCGACCGGCGGGGCGACGACGTGCCGTTGCTCGATCAGGCTCGCGACGTCGAGGCCGTCGTAGACGTGCTCGCTGCCCGCGCCGACATCGTCAGCCGGCGGATCGGCCTCTGGGGCTTCAGCCAGGGTGCCTGGGTCGCGCCCCTCGTCGCGACGCGCTCGCAACGGATCGCGTTCCTCGTCCTCCTCGCCTCGACGGGCGTGAGCCCCGCTGCGCAGATGCGCTACGGCACGGCGAAGCAGGCGCGCGCGTTCGGCCACAGCGACATGGAAGTCGATGCGCTGCTCTCGCTCCGCGCGGCCTTCGAGGAGTACGCGCGCGGCCGGCGGCCCCGTGCGGAGGTGCAGGCGCTCGTCGACACGGCGAAGGACGCGCCATGGTTCCCGCGCGCGTGGGTCCGGCCCGAGCTGCCGCGCGAGCCCGGCTTCTGGCCCGACATGGACTTCGAGCCCGCGCCGGTCTTCGCCCGGGTCGCCGTCCCGGTCCTCCTGTTCTATGGCGAGGACGACGAGTGGCAGCCGACGGAGAAGAGCATCGCCGCCTGGGCTGGCCGTGGCCGCACCATCAACCGGCTCCGCGGCACCGGCCACGCCCCGACACTGCGCGGCGAGCGCGACCTCGCGAGCATCGCGCCCGACTACACCGATAGTCTGGTCGCGTGGCTGCGCAACGTGACCGCGAGCTGACGCCCGGCACGCCGCTCGACCGCGTCGATACCCCGGCGCTCGTCGTGGATCTTGACGCGCTCGACCGGAACCTCGACCGCATGGCCGCGTTCGCTCAGCGGACCGGCAAGCGCGTACGGCCCCACGCGAAGACCCACAAGTCGCCGCTGATCGCGCGCATGCAGCTGGATCGCGGTGCGATCGGGCTGTGCTGCGCGAAGCTCGGTGAAGCCGAAGTCATGGCGGATGCGGGGCTCGCCCCGCTGCACATCACGACGGAGATCGCGGGCGAGCCGAAGGTGTCGCGACTCGTGGCGCTGCGGGCGCGCGCCGATGTGATGGTCGCGGTGGACGACATGGACGTTGCGCGCGCGCTCTCCGAGGCGATGCGGCGCGCGGGACTGGTGCTCGATGTGCTGGTGGACGTGAACGTGGGGCAGGAGCGCACGGGCGTGCTCCCCGGCGGCGCGGGCGAGCTCGGCGCGTGCATCGCATCGCTCGATGGCCTCCGGCTCCGCGGTATCCAGGCGTACGAGGGCCACCTGCAGCACGTCTACCGGGAGAAGGAGCGCCGCGCGAAGTGGCGCCTATGCGCGGACCGCATGCTCGAGGCCCTCGACCAGCTGGACCGCCGGAGTCTGCCGGTGGAGATCGTGAGCACCGCGGGCACCGGGACCTGCGCCTTCGCCGCCGAGCTGCCGGAGGTCACCGAGGTGCAGGCCGGCTCGTATCCGTTCATGGACTGCGACTATGCGAACGTCGAGGGTCTGCCATACGAGTCATCGCTCACGGTGCTCTCGTCGGTGGTCAGCCGACAGCGCGGCGACACCGCGGTCGTCGACGCCGGATGGAAGGCGCTCAGCACCGACAGCGGCATCCCGGTCGTGAAGGGCCGTCCCGAGCTCGAGTACACGCCCAAGGGGGATGAGCACGGCGGCGTCCGCGGCGCGCGGATGGCGCCCGGCGAGCGTATCGAGCTGATCCCGAGCCACTGCGACACGACGGTGAACCTCTATGACCAATACGTGTGCGTTCGAGATGGCGTCGTCCTGGCCGTGTGGCCGATCGCGGCGCGGGGGAGGATCCAATGAAGCGCGAAGTCTTGACGAGCAACGTACCCACGACGGGCCTGCCGTACGCGCAGGCGATCCGCGTGGGCGAATTCGTCTACGTCGCCGGCCAGGTGGCCCTCGATCCAGCGACGGGACAGGCGATGGCCGGCGACATCACCGCGCAGACAGAGAAGGTCATCGCGAACATCAAGGGCATCCTCGAGAACGCCGGCACGTCGCTCGCGAACGCCGTCGAGAACATCTGCTTCCTGGCCGACGTGCGCCGCGACTTCGCGGCGTTCAACGCCGTCTACAGCACGCACTGGGACGCGAGCGGTCCGACCCGGACCACGGTGCAGGCGGTGCTACCGCGCGAGGGTCTCCTCGTCGAGATCCGCTGCCTCGCGGTGAAGCCGGACTAGGCGTGGATCTCGCCGGCGCGCTCGGCGTGGTGGTCCTGGTCGGCTGGCTGCTGCTCATCGTCCTGGTCGTCGGGCTGGTGGCGCGAAGTGGCCGCCGCCGGGCGATCCGGAAGGGGACCCACCCGCTAGGGCTGCTGCCCTGGTACCTGGGTGGGCCGCCGAAGATCGACGTGGACCTCCCGAGCGATGCTCGAAGCAGCCGGGACCGCTCCCGCCACCCCTAAGGGAACCGCGGGGCGGCCGGCGTTGTAGGGGAGCTGACACGGCCTGATACGGCCGGGAGGTGCTCCAGTGGTCCGTTTCGGTCTAGCGCTCCTGTTGATCCTCTCCTCGATCGGCCTGACCGCGTCGGCGGCGCTCGCCGATTGCGTGAACTGCGTCGACACCGTCGCGCTCCAGACGAGGGACGGCCAGCCCTGGTCGGCCGGGAAGCCGGTCACCCTTGTGGTCCACGTGCAACGCCAGACGGCGGGTGCGGTACCCGCGAGCGCGGTCGCGGTCGTCATGCAGACCGACGGCGATCGAACGAAGTGCCTCGACGTCCCCCTGAAGCTCGTGTCCTCCGATGGGTCGTCCGGCCTGTACGCGGGCCTGTTCTTCCCGTTCCGCGCCGCGCGCTACGACGGGAAGCTCTCGGTGGGCGATGACGTCTCCGACGTCACCTTCGACGTGAACACGATGGTCGCGGGCGCTGCGCCGGCCGGCGACCTTCCGGCGGCCGAGCCGATCGACACATCGGCACCGCCCGTCACCTTCGTGTCGTCCGCGCAGCTCCCGCTGGTCGCGGGCGGGGCGATCGCGTTCTGGGCGCTCCTCGCGTTCGGCCTCTTCGGCCGCCAGCGGCGTGCCGCGCCGGCGCAGGCGATCTAGTGCGCGCCCTCCTCACCGCCGCCGTCGCCGCGGCCACGATCGTGGGCTGCGGCGGCGGCGCGGATACCAGTCGCCTCGGACCGGCGGCGCCCGCCGCCTCGCAACCGGCGTCGCCCTCGGCGACGCAGCCCATCAACGTTGACGACATGATGGGCCTCTACGCGCAGCAGACCGTGTTCGTCGCGTCGACCGGCCAGCTGAGCGCGGTGACCCTGCTCAATCATTTCATCCGGTACCGCATCCCAATCCGTGAGGGCGTGCAGGTCGCGGCCGACAGCCCCGGTGAGTGGCTCTACGTGCTCGACGCGAGTCCCGAGCTCGGTGTCCGACTCCGGACCTTCGACGTCGCGACCGGCACGGAGCGCGCGAGCCGGACGGATCGCCTCGCGGTCGCATCGGAGCGATCGCTCGCCACCGCCCTCGATGGACGAGCACTCGTCCTGCGGAACGATGCGACGCATGCGTGGGTCGATGCCTACGAGTACCTGACCCTTCGGCCGCAGGGCACAGTCATGGAGAAGGCGGGCTGTGGCGATCGGCTCCTCTCGAGCGGTAGCCGCGTCGCGATCGTGTGCCTCTCCACGGGCGAGATCGCCGTGGACAATCTGCGTGGCACCAAGGCCGTGATCGAGGCCCCGCTGCCCAAGCTCGCGGGCGCCGCGATGGCGGCCGACGGGACCATCTACGTGGTCACCGCGGATCAGCACCTCGCCGCCGTGGCGCCGAACAGCACGCGGCTCTCGCCGCTCCCGTGGCCGAGCGAGTGGTCGGGCACCGTCGTGCCCGACGGCATCGCGGTCGCGGCGGGTGCCCAGACCGCGGCGATCGCGGAGCGCACGGACGACGGCGCGTGGCTTCGGGTCTTCGCGACGAACAACATCGCCCAGCGCCTCTCGATGCGGCTGGCCGGCGTCCCGCAGGGTGGCATCGTGGCGCTCTACCCGTTCGCGTACTACGGCTTCGGCACGAGCGTGCGGCACGTGGACCTCGCCACCGGGCTGCTCGAGACGATGGCCGACGTCGGAGCGAACGCGATCCCGCTGGGAGTCGTGAACCGCTAGCGCATCGCTTCGAGGAGCGTGCTGACGTCGCGGTGGAACGTATCGATCTCCACGAGCGGCATCTGTGCGAGTGCCGGGATGCGGGCGTTCACGCCATCCTCGTACGTCGGGAGCTCCGCCTGGTAGTAGATGCCGACCGGGATGGGCTCGGTCTCGTAGCTCCGCGCCACGGCCGCGGCCTTCTTCGTGATGATCTCGGTCGTGTCGGTCACGTCCTGCACCTTGCCATCGAAGCCCTGCTCCTCCAGCTTGTACAGGCGTGACTTCTTCTCCGGCAGGTCCGCGCCCTCGTACCACTCCTTCGTGTACAGGTCGTTGTACGTGGGACACGTCTGGAGCACGTCGACGAGGGCGGACCCCTTGTGCTGGATGGCTTTCACCAGGATGCCTGCGAGGTACTTCGGCTCGAGGGCATACGCGCGGGCGATGAACGTGTAGCCCGCGGCGACCGCCATCGCGATCGGGTTGATGCCGTCCTGGATCGCCTGCTCGGGCATCGACTTCGTCTTCTTGCCCTTCGCGAGCGTCGGCGAGGCCTGGCCTTTCGTGAGTCCATACACGTTGTTGTTGTGGACGATGTACGTGAAGTTGAGGTTGCGGCGGCCGGAGTTCACGAAGTACCCGGCGCCGATGCCGTAGCCGTCTCCGTCGCCGCCCATCGCGAGGACGGTGACCGCGCTGTTCACGAGGCGGCCACCCGTCGCGACCGGAAGGACGCGGCCGTGCAGGGTGTGGAAGCCGTAGGCCTTCACGTAGTGCGGCGTCTTACCGGAGCACCCGATCCCGGAGAAGCACGCGACCTTGTCCGGGTCGAGGTTGAGCTGCGCGAGGGCCATCTGCACGCCGGTGAGGATGCCGAAATCGCCGCAGTTGTGAAGCGTCGCGCCGACGGTCAGGTACGAGTTCGCCTCCGCCACTTCAAGGTTGTGGACCATTCCGTCGTAGTCGCTCTCGTCATTCGCGACGATCGCCCGGAACGCGTACGGGCTGTGGTCGAGGTGCGTGCCAGCGGGGACGAGGGCCGGGCGAGGATAGGCGACATAATCGCCGACCTGGACCTCGCCGGCGGGGATCCATTCGCCTCTCTGGGAGGCACCGAGCTCGAATGCAGTCTCCCGGCGGACGACGTACATCGGGTGGTCGCGGGTGATGAGGAGAGCGCCGTGACCGCGCACCTCGACGCGGCGAAGCGTGTCGTTGTGCCGATGCGACGTCACGGCGAGCACTGAGTGAGGCGCGCCATCGTGACCGAGCACGCGGTCGCCCGAGATGACCTCCGCGATCGCGCGGCTCGACCCATCAGCCATGACGATCCGGGTGTCCGGCGCGACGCATCCCGGGCACCAATCGTTGTGGAGGTCGGACTTGTAGTCCTTGATCGTGAATTTCACCGGGACCGAGGGCTTCATCTCAACGGACACTGGTCACCACCGGCTCGGCGGTCCCGCCCGCGAGCACCTTCGATAGCTCGCGTACGAGCTCGTCCTCGCTGAACGGACGGCCGTCGAACTTCAGGATGCGCTGCTCGATCTGCACGCCGGTCTGCTCGCGGATGAGCGCGCCGAGCTGGCCGGAGTAGTTCTCCTCCACCAGCACCAGCCGCTTCGCCTTCGCGAGCACCGCGGCGACATCGGCGACCGGGAACGGCTTCATCAGCCGCACCTGCAGGAAGTTCACCGTCTTCCCCTGCTCCGCGAGGACGGCCATCGCGTCCTGGATCGTGCCCTTCGTCGAGCCCCAGCCGACGACGGTGAGATCCGCGACCTCGGGACCCCAGAGCTTGCAGCGCTGCTCCGCGGGGATGGCCTTGAGCAGGAGCGCCAGCTTGCCCATCCGCTTGTGCATCATGGCCATGCGCATCTCGACGCCTTCGGTGATGTGTCCGTCGGGGTCGTGCTCGTCCGTCGTGGACCAGAACCGGCCGCCGGCGACGCCGGGCCGCGAGCGGGGCGAGATGCCGTCCTCGGCGAGGGCGTAGCGGAGGTACTCCTTCGCGTCACCGTGGCCGTTGCCGTCGTGCCCGTTCGCGTGCATGCGCACGAGGCCTTCGCCGTTCGTCGCGACCGGTGTCCACTCGCTGCCGGTGAAGGTCTTGCCCCGATCGATCTCGGGGTACGTCAGCTCGAGGTCGTCCAGCGTCACATACGCGGCGGCGAGCTTCTTGTCCGAGAGGACGATGACCGGCATCTGGTAGCGCTCGGCCCAATTGAATGCCGAGAAAGTGTCCTGGTACGCGTCGTTCAGATCGCCCGGCGCGATCACGACGTGCGGGAAGTCGCCCTGCGCCGGATGCAGCACGAACTGCAGGTCGCCCTGCTCCTGCCGCGTCGGGAGGCCGGTCGACGGACCGCCGCGCTGGTACATCACGAGCACCGGACCGGGTGCCTCGGTGATCGACGCGAAGCCGATGCCTTCGGCCATCAGAGCCATTCCGGGTCCAGACGTCGCTGTCGCGCTGCGCACGCCCATGTGGGCGGCGCCGATCGCCATGTTGATGGAGCTGATCTCGTCTTCGCACTGCACCACGAGGAGGTTGAACTCGCGCTGGTGCTTCTCGAGGTACACGGACTCGTCCGTCGCGGGCGAGATGGGGTAGTAGGTCTGGAAGTGGCAGCCGGCCTTCAGCTTCGCGATCGCGTGGACCTCATAGCCCTTCGCCATCAGGCGCGCCTCGGGCTTGCGGTGCGGCTGCAGGGTGTACGGGAAGCCGGCGACGTCCTTCTTGACGAACTCCATCGCGATGCGCGCGGCGCGCACGTTCAGCTCGCCGACCTCGGTCCGTTTCCCCTTGAACTGTCCCATGATCACGTCGGCCACCAGATCGAACGGGTAGTTGCAGAGGGCGAGCGACGCGCCGAGGCCGACGGTGTTCTTCATGACCTCGTAGCGGCGGGCCTGGTCGCCCTTGCCGATCTGGTCGAGCGCCTCCTTGATGATGTCCATGAACGGCACGGGAAAGAACTGCAGGTCGGTGCGGCCGCAGCTCGCTGGATCGAAGTCGATCGCGCTGTCGTAGATGACGCCTGCGCCGTCGGAGAGATCCCCGATGTGCCCGTAGTGGGTCGGCCAGCGGCGATGATCACCATCGCCCGCGAGCGTCTCGTGGTCCAGCGCGACCAGGATGTCCGCCTTGTCGCGGTAGGAGTGGATCGGATCCTCGTCCACGCGCACGCGGTAGAAGCTGTGCTTCCCCATGATGTTCGAGTGGTACTCGATATTCGCGAAGACCCTCAGTCCCGCGCGGCTGCAGGCTTTCGCGAAGACTTCGGCGGAGGCGTTGATGCCGCTTCCCTGGGGTCCACCGATCATCCAGGAAAGCCGGTTCTTCTGCATTCGGAAGTCCTATTCTACCTGCGCATGACCACACGTCGCGAACGCGACACGATGGGCGACGTCACGGTCCCTGCCGACGCCCTCTATGGAGCCCAGACCGTCCGAGCGGTCGAAAACTTCCCGATCTCCGGCCTACGCCCGTTCCCGGCGTTCATCCGAGCGACGGTGCTCGTCAAGAAGGCCGCGGCCATGGCGAATGCGGCATCGGGTCGCCTTCCGCAGGACCTCTGCCGCGCGATCGTCGCCGCATGCGACGAGATCCTCGGCGGACAGCACCTCGACCAGTTCGTCGTGGACGTTTTCCAGGCCGGCGCCGGGACCTCGCACAACATGAACGCCAATGAGGTCATCGCCAACCGGGCGAACGAGATCCTCGGAGCCGGCATGCGTGGCGAGTACGCGAAGGTCAACCCCAACGATCACGTCAACATGGCCCAATCCACCAACGACGTCACCCCGACGGCCATCCGGCTCGCGCTGCTCGACCTGACGAAGACGGTGAGCGCGGAGCTCGAGGCGCTCGGCGGTGCGTTCGCGGCCAAGGCGACGCAGTACGCAAGCACCGTGAAGCCGGGGCGCACCCACCTCCAGGACGCGGTCCCGATCACGTTCGGTCAGGAGTTCGGGGGGTGGGCCGTACGGATGAAGAGCGCCGCCGCAGGTCTGACGGCGGCTCGCGCGGAGCTGTGCGAGCTCGGCATCGGCGGCACCGCCGCGGGCACCGGCCTCAACGCCGATCCTGAGTACCGGGCGCGCGTCTGCCGCGCTCTTGCGGAATGGACCGGCGATCCCATCGTGCCCGCCTCCGACCTCTTCGCGTCGATGCAGTCGACCGCCGCGTTCGTTCGGACCTCTAGCGGCATGCGCACCGCCGCGATCGAGCTGTCGAGCATCGCCAACGACGTTCGCCTCATGGTCTCAGGTCCGCGCACCGGGTTCGGCGAGCTGATCATCCCCGCGGTCCAACCCGGCTCATCGATCATGCCCGGGAAGGTGAACCCGTCGATCGCCGAGATGGTGGACCAGGTCTGCTACCAGGTGATCGGCAACGACACCGCTGTCATGCTCGGCGCTCAGGCCGGACAGCTCGAGCTCAACGTGATGATGCCGGGCATGAACTTCGCCCTGTGCTTCTCGGCGACCATCCTCGCGAACGCGACGCGGGTGTTCCGTACG
>JBBQZK010000071.1:0-13889 GCA_038207785.1 Candidatus Limnocylindria bacterium
CGCGCAGCCGGAACACGTAGAGCTGCTCTTCGCCGGCATTCCAGTACGCGCGGATCCCCTCGAAGACCCCGGTGCCGTACTGCAGCGCGTGCGTCGCGATGCTCACCTTCGCGTCCGCGAACGGGACGAATGCCCCGTCGAGGTACGCGGTGCCTGCCTCGGGGATCTCGTTCGCCGGGCCCGGCCCGGGCTTCACCGCCATATGCGCGACATATCGCTACTCCTCACCTCGGTGCGGTCGAGGATATGGGTTAGCCTCACCTTCGTGGATGTCGTGCTCTCACTGCACGGCCGCGTCGCATACGCGATCGTGTTGTACCTGTCGCTCGTCGGGCTCTGGGGGACCGTCCTTGGGATCCGCGGGTCCGGGCCGACGCCGAACTTCGTCGGTGCGCTCGTGATCTTCGAGATCGCCGCCGTCGTCCAGGGCCTCCTCGGCATCGCGTTGCTCTTCACCCGGCCACCCGCGCAATCGCTGCATGTGCTGTACGGATTCGCGCTCGCGCTGGCCCTTCCGCTCGCCGCGACGATCGTGCGTAAGCGGGAGCGCCGCACGGCGTCATTGACCTTCGGTCTGGCCGCGCTGTTCGCCGCGGGCCTCGCGATCCGTGGGATCACGACCGCATGAATTTCGTCGACGACCGTCCGGAAACGTCGATCGAGGCGCTCCAGGCGTTGAACGACGACTTCCTCTATTTCAATGTCGCGGGCTCCGGGCCCACGTTCCCGATCGCCCAGCGCGCCGCGGAGGCGTACCGCACCTGGATGAACGGCGTGGGCATGTTCTCGCACGTCGGATACGACTCGTACAACGCGGAGCTGTCCGCGACCCGGGCCGCGCTCGCGGCGTTCATCGGCGACACGGACGGCGCGTCGCGGATCGCCCTCACGCAGTCGGCGACCGACGGCCTCAACACGCTCATCGCGTCGATGCCGCTCGCGCCGAACGCGCTCATCGTCACGACGGCGGAAGAGCATCCGGCGGCGCTCCTTCCGGTCTACCGGCGGCAGGACCGGGGCGATCGGGTACGGGTCGTCGCACTGCACGAGGACGAGCGGTTCCTGGCCGACGTGGGGCAGGCGTTCGAGGATGGGGCGCGGGCGATCGTGCTGTCGCTCGTGTCATGCCGCACCGGCCGGCGTCTGCCCGTCGAGGCGGCGTGCCGGCTGGCTCGCGCCGCCGGCGCCATCAGCATCGTCGATTGCGCCCAGGCGCTGGGCCAGATCCCGGTCGATGTGCGCCGCCTCGGCGCCGACGCGGTGGTCTTCCTCGGGCACAAGTGGCTCCACGGACCGTTGGCCACCGGCGCGACGTGGGTGGCTGACCCGGGACAGTGGACGCCGAGCCGGGTGGGCTGGCGGTCACGCGCGGACCACGATCTTGAAGGGCATATGAAGCTGAACGACGACGCCACGCGGTTCGAGATCGGCACCGTGGACGTGGCGGCGTTCGTGGGCCTGAGGCAGGCGCTCGCCGTCCACCGCGCCCTCGGTACCCGGGTCGAGGACCGGGTCGAGGAGCTTCGCGGACGCATGCTCCGGCTCGTGAACGAGCTCCCGCTCGATCTGCTCGGCCGGGCGGACGACCCGACCGGCATCGTCGTCGTGCAGCCCCGCGGGGGTGGTGCGGAGGAGGTCGTCTCGCGCGCCTGGAATGAGGACCGGATCGTGATCAAGCACGTCGGCGACCAGTCGATGGACGCGATCCGCATCTCGTTCTGGGCTCTGCACGCCGACGTGGACGTCGATCGGCTCGGCGTGGTGCTGGCGAAGCAGCTCTCGGTCCCGGTATGACCGACGCGCTCCTCGCGAAGCAAGTGGCGATCGTGACCGGCGGCGGCCGGGGGTTCGGTCGCGCCATCGCGGAGACGCTCGCCAGCCTGGGAGCGAATGTCGTGATCGCGTCGCGCAACGCACCCGAGCTCGACGTCGTCGCGAACACGATCAAGAAGCAGGGGGGCAAGGCCCTCGCGCAGACGGCTGACGTCGCGGACGACCGGCAGGTCCAGGAGCTGGTCCTCGCCGCCGAGCGATGGGTCGGCCCGCCGACGATCCTCGTGAACAATGCCGGTGTGCTCGATCCGATCGGGCCGCTCGCGGAGACGAGTGCGGCGTCCTGGCTGCGGAACATCTCGATCAACGTCGGCGGGACCTACCTCGTGACGCGAGCGGTCCTCCCGGGGATGCTCGACCGCGATTACGGCCGGATCGTCAACATCTCGAGCGGCGCTGCGGACCGCGCCAGCGCCGGCTGGAGCGCCTACTGCGCGGCGAAGGCTGCCGTGATCCAGCTGACGCGCGTGCTCGCGCTCGAGATGGACGGCAGCGGCGTCTCCGTATCGGCGTTCCACCCGGGATTCATGGACACGCCGATGCAGGAGCGCATCCGTCAGGCGTCGGCGGCGGAGTTTCCGCGCGTCGAGGAGTACCGCGAGGCGCACCGCCAGGGCCTCACGAAAGACCCGCATGATCCGGCGCGGGTCGTCGCGTATCTCTGTCTACCGGCGACCGATCGCAACGGCGCCATCCTCGAGATCGACGACACCGAGGTGGTGAGCGCTGCCGAGGCCGCGCTCGGTCGGGCCGGCTAGCCTTTTCCCGCGGGCGTGTACGCGCGCCGCTTGGCGATCGCCGCGGTCAGCAGCTTCGTGACCCGCTCTGGATCGGTCGTGCCGCGCCGCTCGAGCTCGGCCGCGGGGCGTCCGATGAGGCCGCACGTCGCGCAGTCGCCGTTGCCGTCGAGCCGGGCGTGGCAATGCGCGCAGTGCACCTCGAAGGCCCCGTGCGGCCGGAACAGATCCAGGCCCTTCGCTTCGGTAACGAGCGCTCCGATGTCGGCCACGACTAGCCCGCCGACAGCACGACGGACTTCTTCTCGAGGTACCCATCGAGGGCCTCGAGGCCGTGCTCCTTGCCGAACCCGGACTGCTTGGACCCGCCGAACGGCAGCTGGTCGTAGGCGACCTGGATGTCGTTGACCCACGTGTAGCCGGCCTGCAGGAGCTCGATGGCCTTGCGGGCCTTCGCCAGATCCTTCGTCCAGATGGACGAACCGAGTCCGTACACGCTGGAGTTCGCCTTCGCGATCGCCTCGTCGAGGTCGTTCACGATCACGATCGGCAGCGCAGGCCCGAACACCTCTTCGGTGAGCATGCGGGAATCGTCGGCGACATCGGTTAGCACGGTCGCCTCCATGAACCAGCCGTTCGAGTACTCGTCCCCCTGGGGACGCGTCCCACCGGCAAGCACCTTCGCGCCCTTCTTAACGGCGTCGGCGACCTGGGCTTCGACCTCGGCACGCTGGTGCTCGGTGTGGAGCGGCCCCATCTTCACGCCGTCCGCGAGCCCGTCCCCGACCTTCCATTCCTTCTTCGCCCGATCGGCGATCTTGGTCATGAACTCTTCGGCGACCGACGCGAAGACGTAGACCCGTTTGACGGCGAGGCAGGCCTGACCCGCATTGAAGAAGCGGCCGATGGCCGTCGCCGCCGACGCGCGCCGGATGTCGGCGTCGTCGCAGACGATCATTGGGTCGCTGCCGCCCAGCTCGAGCGTGACACGAGTCACGTTCTCGGCCGCGAGCTTCATGATCCGCTTGCCGGTCTCGGTCTGGCCGGTGAAGGCCACCTTGTTCACCTTCTTGTGCGACACGAGAGCGTCGCCGATCTCGCTGCCCGACCCGTGCACGATGTTCAGCACGCCCGGCGGCAGGCCGGCCGAGTTGATGATCTCGACGGCCTTCTGCGTGGCGAGCGGCGTCGTCGACGCCGGCTTCAGCACGACCGTGCAGCCCGTCGCGAGCGCGGGACAGATCTTGTTCGCCATGAGCGTCAGCGGGAAGTTCCAGGGCGTGATGGCCGCGACCACACCGATCGGCCGGCGGATCGTGAGCCCGAACTTTGCCGGATCGTCCAGCGGCACGTAGTCGCCGCGGATCTTGTCCGCGAGCCCGGCGTAGTACTCGAGGTTCTCCTGGACCCGCGATGCCTCGAGGATCGCGTGCGCCAGCGGCTTGCCCTGCTCCTGGGAGAGCAGCTTCGCGAGCTCGGGGACCGCAGCCTTCATTTTCTCCGCGGCGGCATGCAAGATCGCCGCACGCTTGGTCGGCGGCAGCGCGGCCCAGGCCGGGAATGCCTTGGCCGCGGCCTCGACCGCCGCGTTGACATCGGCGACCGTTCCGCGCGGGATCGAGTCGACGACCGCGCCCGTCGACGGGTTCTTCACGTCCATGGTCCTGCCCGCCTGGGCGTCGACGAGCTCACCGTTGATGAACATGCGTGCCATGGGAAACACCTCTCAGCTGGGAGCGAGCGCATCGCGCGGCTCCGGTGATTAGATTGTGCCGGAAATCCGATCGCGTGCCCGAGGAGGTCAGATGTCCGTCGTTCGGCTGGAGAAACGCGAGGCCGTGGGCCACATCGTGCTGGACCGGCCGCCCGCCAACTCATACGACAAGGCCTTCCTTGACGAGCTGTCGCTCGCGATCGACCAAGCGCGCTTCGACGCGGAGGTCAAGGCGATCGTGGTGCGCAGCGCGTCGGAGAAGTTCTTCTCCGCAGGCGCCGATGTGAAGATGTTCGCTTCGACGGACAGCGAATATCAGTTCGCGTTCGTCATCCACGCGAACGAGATCATGGGCAAGTTCGAGCGCACGCCAAAGATCGTGGTCTGCGCGATCAATGGGCACTGTCTCGGTGGCGGGCTCGAGATCGCGATGTGCGCGGACATTCGCATCGCCGCCGAAGGCACGTACAACATCGGCCTGCCCGAGGTGACGCTCGGCGTCCTCCCGGGGACCGGTGGCACGCAGCGCCTGCCTCGGCTGATCGGCCGGCAGAAGGCCCTCGAGCTCATGATCCGAGGGAGCACCGTGCAGCCGGCCGAGGCGAGGACGCTCGGCATCGTTGATGAGGTCGTGCCTGCCGCGGCCATGCAGGAGCGGGCGCATGAGATGGCGTCCTCCTTCTCGACCGGACCGACGCTCGCGATCGGGCAGATCAAGCTCGCGACGGTGCTGGGCGGCGGCATGCCGTTCCAGAACGGGATGCTCTTCGAGCACGCCGCGGTCGGTCGCCTGTTCGCCTCGGAGGATGCGCGCGAAGGCGTGACCGCCTTCACCGAGAAGCGCAAGCCGAACTACAAAGGCAAATGACGCTCGTCTCCCGCATGGAGACGATCGCGGAGTCGCCGCTCCTACCCGGCACGAGCCCGATCACCCTGCACTACCGCGAGTGCGGGGTGGGCGAGCCGCTCGTCATCCTGCATGGCGGGTGGGGCTACGGCTATTACCCGTTCGATCACGCGGTCGCGACGCTCGACCGCCGATTCGTGATCCCCGATCGCACGGGCTACGGCCGGTCACCCCGGATCGCGGCCCTGCCGCCGCGGTTCCATGACGCCGCGGCCATCGAGACGGAGCGATTGCTCGACGCCATCGGGATCGAGCGCGCGGCGCTGTGGGGTCACAGTGACGGCGCGATCATCGCAACGCTCCTCGCGCTTCGCCAGCCTGACCGGTACAGCGGAGTCATCGTCGAGGCCATCCACCTCGATCGCGCGAAGCCCCGCTCGCGGGACTTCTTCCTGCAGATGGCCGACCACCCCGACGCGTTCGGAGAGCGCGTGACGCGCAAGCTCGCAGACGAGCACGGCGCGGACTACTGGCGCACGATCATCGGCGCGGACGGGCGTGCGTGGCTCGACATCGCTGCGACACCCGAGGACGACCTCTACGCCGGGCGGCTCCGCGAGCTGCGCCTGCCGATGCTGGTGATCCACGGCGCCGACGATCCGCGCACCGAACCGGGCGAGCTCGACCGCATCCGCCGCGAGGTGCCGGCGGCCCGGATCGAGATGATCGCGGGCGGCGGCCACAGCCCGCACACCGCGAAGGCCACGGCCGCGCGAGCGACGGCGCTGGTGGCTGGATTTCTGGCGGCTACTGGTCGAGCGGGTTGACGATCCTGCCGTTCAGCTTGACTTCCCAATGCACGTGCGGGCCTGTCGTGAGGCCGGTCATGCCGATGAGCGCGACCGGCTGGCCCCGAACGACGCGGTCGCCGATCGCCACGAGCGGCAGCGAGGTGTGGTAGTCACAGCTCTCGAGTCCAGCGGCGTGCAGCACACACACGCGGTACCCACCGACCGGGACCCAGCCCACGGCGTTTACGACGCCGTCATCGACGGCGACCAGGAGCGATCCCAGAGGTGCCGCCACGTCGACGCCGGTGTGGCTGCCCTGGAGGTACTGCGTGAACGCGCCGGCGACCGGGCGCACGAAGCGGTTGGAATCAGTCGCGATCTTCTGCGCGCGCGAGCGTGATGCCGTGTCGGAGCGCAGGTCCATGCCTTCGCCTGCGACACCGCAGCGGAAGAGCTCGAGCTGGCTCGTGTACAGCCCCGTCCGGCTCACACCGGCGAACCAGCGGCTGTCCGGGCTGAAGACCCGCGACCCAAGAAGATTCGGGATCGTCGCGATCTCATCTTCGCCGCCCCCGACGATCGGGAAGCGGTCGAACGCGTTGCCGCCGGGGATCGTCGGCGACAGTGTCCCCACGTACAGCCGGCCATCAGCGGTCCAGCCGTGCACACGCCCGCGGAAGGTCCCGGGGGCCATCGTCTCGGTCGTCCCGTCCGCCGCGCGGAGGAACACCTGCGTCGCGGAGCGGAGGAGCAGCGTGGCGCCGCGGGGCGACCACTCGATGAAGGTCGTGTTGCCGTCGCCGACCGGCGCCATCGCCCCGGTCCCGGTCAGCCCGACGTAGCGGAGGCTGTTGCCGTCGTACGTGTACCGGGCGACGGTGAACTGCCTGCCGTCAGCGCTGAAGTACGCGTCGTCGTACGGATACTGCGGCTCCAGGTCCGGCGCGACGCGCGACAGGATCCAGCTCGTGCCGGCGTCCCAGACGCGGATCTCATCGCCGAGCCAATAGAGCAGCCGGTCCCCGTTCCAGCCGATGCCGGGTTGGGTCGAGTCGATCTTCGCGACCAGCCGGCCGGCTTGGGTGACGTGGACCATGCCGTCGTTGGACCAGAAGGCGAGGTACGCGCCCGTGGGTGACCAGGTCGGACGGTTGCCGCGTCCGATATCGCGCAGCGCTCCGGTCTCGACGTCGAACAGCGCGACCCGCTGGTCCTCCTCGTAGCCGACGATGGACTGCGCGTTCGGGATGTTCACGGTGTGCACCAGCGCGATGGTCTTGGAGTCCGGAGCCCAGGCCGTCACCGTGACGTTCTGGATCGACGGGAGGGTCGCGCGATCGGTGCAGTTCAGCGGATCCGACAGGACCGTCGGTGCGCTTGGTCGGTCGTCAGGCAGGGAGAGAGACGAGCTAACGGTCGGTTGGGCAGCGGGCGTACACGCGATCATCGCGACAGCGATGGTGCTGGTAAGAAGCGCGATGGACACGTTCAGGCCGCGCGCGAACCACCGGTGCACACAGGAGGAACGCCCCGCGTCGCACTTCACTGCGGGCGTTACGGATCGTGCCGGTGTCAATGCGCCCCGACGTTGCGATCGTCACGAACTGCCGCTTGCCTTGTGTGTCGAACGGGCGAGCGAGTAGTCGCGGTGGGGGATGGATATCCTCCGGCCGGTGCCCGAGCCCCCGTACACCTTGTTCCACCGCATCGCCGAGCCAGCGTGCGCCCGGGTCCGATCGAGGATCCTGGCGCTCGGACTGAAGCCCCGCATCGACTTCCAGAACGCCGAGACCGACGGTGCCGCGGAGCTGGCGCGGCTGGGCGGCGGCCCGACCCCGGCGCTCTGGGACGGTCGCGTCCTGATCGAGGGGGAGGCCGCCGTCCTCGCGGTCTTGGCGCGCATTCCGCCGGCTCGGGGGAGCGCGGGGTCGACCGCTCCATAATCCCCGCGTGGAGCCGGGGCGGCGGTACAACGCGGCGGAGACGTTCATCGACGCCCACCGCGGCGTGCGGCAAGATCGCGTCGCGATCCGGTGCCAGGGCACGTCGGTCACGTACGGGGAGCTCGCCGCGAACGTCGACCGCGCCGGCAACGCGCTGCGCGACCTCGGCGTCCAAATGGAGCAGCGCGTGGTCATGCAGGTCCTCGATACGCCGGCATTCGTCTACGCGTTCTTCGGCGCCATCAAGATCGGCGCCATCCCGGTCCCCACGAACACGCTGCTCCCGTCACGCGATCTGCGATACATCCTCGAAGACACCCGCGCGGTGGCGGTCGTCATATCCGCGCCGCTGCTGCCGAAGGTGCTGGAGATCCGCGCGGAGCTGCCGCACCTGCGCCACGTGCTGGTCACCGGAGCACCAGCCCCACTCGAGGCCCAGGACGGCGTGCTGTCGTTCGAGGACGTCCTTGCTGCGGCCGGCCCCGAGCTCGACCCGGTGGACACCACCCGCGATGACCCGTGCTTCTGGCTGTACAGCTCCGGCACCACCGGCTTCCCGAAAGGCGCGGTCCACCTGCAGCACGACATGCTCTATTCGTGCGAGACCTTCGGCGCGAACATCCTGAAGACCACCGAGAACGATCGGTACTTCACGGTCTCGCCGCTCTTCCACGCATACGGCCTCGGGAACGGAGTGTTCACGCCCTTCTATGCCGGTGCGTCGGCCGTGTACAAGCCGGAACGCGCGACGCCCGACCTCGTCTACGGGCTCATCACGAGCGAACGGCCGACGGTCCTGTTCAGCGCGCCGACGTTCTACGCGGCGCTGCTTGCCTACCCGGAGCAGGCCTTCCGCCACGACATGTCGTCGCTGCGGTTCGCGTTCTCCGCCGGCGAAGCCCTACCGAAACCGCTCTTCGACGCCTGGAAGGAACGATTTGGGATCGAGATCGTGGACGGGATCGGCTCGACGGAGATGATGCATGTCTTCATTTCGAACGTGCCGGGCAGCGCCCGCGGCGGGACGAGCGGCAGGGTGGTCCCCGGGTACAAGGCGAAGATCGTCGACGACGCAGGCACGGAGCTGGCCGCCGGCGAGTCCGGCCATCTCTGGGTCTCCGGCGATTCGTGCTGCGCGTACTACTGGAACCAGCACGAGAAGTCGAAATCGACGTTCCGCGGCGAGTGGACCGTGACCGGCGACACGTACCACCTGGATGCGGACGGGTACTTCACGTACGAGGGCCGCAGTGACGACATGCTGAAGGTGTCCGGTCAGTGGGTCTCCCCGGCCGAGGTCGAAGCCGCGCTGATGGGGCACGCGTCGGTCCTCGAGGCCGCGGTCGTCGGTGCGAAGGACAAGGACCAGCTCGTGAAGCCGAAGGCGTATGTCGTCCTCAAGAACGGCGCGGCCGGCGATGCCCTCGCCGATGAGCTGAAGGCGTACGTGAAGGACCGGATCATGCCGCATAAATATCCGCGCTGGGTCGTGTTCACGCCCGAGCTGCCGAAGAACGCCGCGGGCAAGATCCAGCGCTACAAGCTGCGGGAGCTCGGCTAAGTGGACGCGCTCGCGAAGGTCACCGCCTGGCGCAAGGAGGCGACCGACGATCCCGATGGATTCTGGGGCCGCGCGGCGGAAGAGCTCCGGTGGTCCAAGAAGTGGGATCGGGTCCTCGACTGGGAGCCGCCGACGTTCCGGTGGTACCGCGGCGGGCGCTCGAACCTCGCCTACAACTGCGTGGACCATCACGTCGCGTCAGGCCGCGGCGCCACGACGGCACTCATTACCGAGAACGAGCGGGGCGAGACGCGCACGTACACCTACGCCGAGCTGCTCGACGAGACCAGGCGCATCTCGGCCGGCCTGCGCGGCCTCGGCATCGAGAAGGGCGACCGCATCGCCATCTACATGCCCACGTCGGCCGAAGCCATCGCGCTCATGCTCGGAGCCATCCGCATCGGCGCCGTGATCATCGTGATCTTCGCGGGCTTCGGCGCGGGTGCACTTGGCGAGCGCGTGCGCCTCGCGGGCGCGAAGGTCCTGTTCGCCACGGACGTGACCTACCGCAAGGGCAAGGACGTGCCGCTCAAGGGCATCGTCGACGCTGCGGTCGCGTCCGCGCCGACGGTCGAGCGCGTGGTCGTGCTCCGCCGGACGAAGGCGGAGATCCCGTGGACCGACGGACGGGACCTGGAGTGGCGCGACTTCCTCGCCGGTGGCGAGGGTAAGGACGACGCGCACGTGGAGCTCGAAGCGAACGAGCCCGCGTACATCCTCGCCACGAGCGGGACGACGGCCAAGCCGAAGCTCGCCGTGCACACGCATGGCGGCTATCAGGTCTACGTGTACAGCATGGCGAAGTGGATGTTCGGCCTCACTCCGACGGACGTCTGGTGGTCTACCTCGGACATCGGCTGGGTGGTTGGACACAGCTACATCGTGTTCGGGCCGCTGCTGGTCGGCTGCACCACCATCGCCTATGAAGGCGCGATCGACCATCCGGATGCCGAGACCTTCTACAAGATCGTTGAGCGGCACACCGTCACCGGCGTGTTCACGTCCCCGACGGCCGTGCGCCTGCTCATGCGGTACGGGAATGCCCCGGCCAAGAAACACGACCTCACGTCGCTCGAGCGCGCGTTCTGCGCTGGTGAGGTGCTGAACGCACCGGCCTGGGAGTGGTTCCAGAAAGAGGCGCTCGGGGACCGCATCCCGGTCATCGATCACTACTGGCAGACCGAGACCGGCGGTCCGATCGTGGGCAATCCGTACGGCATCGCGCTCCTTCCGATCAAGCCCGGCTCGGGCGGCGTGCCGCTCGCCGGCGTCGAGGCCAAGGTGCTCACGGCCGAAGGCGGCGCCTGCGGCCCCGATGAGAAGGGCATCTTCGTCATCACGCGCCCGTTCCCGGGATTGACCGCGCGACTCTGGGCCGAGCCCGAGCGGTACGCGACGGACTACTGGGACAAGGTCCCCGGCCAGAGCGTGTACTTCACCGGCGACGCGACCTCCATCGACAAAGATGGCTACGTCTGGTTCAGCGGACGGGCCGACGAGATCATCAAGATCGCGGACCACCGGATCGGGACGATCGAGGTGGAGACGGCGTTCCTGCGGCATCCGGCCGTGGCCGAGGCGGGCGTCACCGGCCGGCCCGACGAGCTGCGGGGTCAGGTCATTTCCGCGTTCGTCGTGCTGCGGCAGGGCAGCCAGCCCTCCGATACGCTGAAGGCCGAGCTGCTCGCCACCGTACGGAAGGATCTCGGTCCGCTTGCCGTCGTCGGCGAGCTGAACTTCGTCGACATGCTGCCGAAGACGCGCAGCGGCAAGATCATGCGCCGGGTGTTGAAGGCCGTGATCCTCAACAAGGATCCGGGCGACATCTCGACGATCGAGGACGAAGGCTCCGTCGAAGAAGCGCGCGAGGCCTGGCAGCAGCTGCGGACCGTTGTCGAGAGGCGCTGAGGCCAAGCCGCCCTGGACCGCGGTCCCTCGATCGGTCAAGGACGAGGTCGCGGCGCTCCTCGGATCCCCGGTCGTGCGGGCGGAGCGCGTCTATGGCGGCTACGGGCCGTCGGCGACATTCCGGGTGCGCTGCGCCGACGGGGGCCGCGCGTTCTTCAAGGCGAGCTACCCCGTGCCGAAGTCGAGCGGCGTGCGCTGGCAGATGGCGCCCGAAGCGCGGATCTACGCCGGGCTCGGCGAGCTCATCCGGCCCTGGGCACCGCGCTTCATCGGCTCCTTTGAAACGGACGGATGGGTCGGGCTCGTGCTCGAGGATCTCGGGCCTGGCAGCATCCTGCCCTGGACGGCCGCCAAGACCGAACGCGCCGCGCGCAGCTACGCGCGCTTCCACAAGAAGACGGTCGGCCGGCGCCTGGCGCGCTGGCTCCCGCGGACGACGCATCACGAGTTCGCGGGCTACTGGCGGGCGCTCGCGCGCAGCGGCGAGCTCGACGCGGTCGGCGGTCTCGCACGGCGTCGCGCATCCGAGGCCCGCGAGTGGCTGGATGTGAGCTTGCCGCTCTTCCGGCGGGCCGAGGCAGGGCTGCGCACGCTCCGCGGGCCGAACGCCCTGCTGCACGTCGATACGCGCTCCGACAACGTGCGCCTGCAGGGCGAGCTGCTTCGGATCTTCGATTGGCCGTTCGCGTCCGTCGGCCCTGCCGAGTTCGACCTCGCAGCGTTCGCCCAGGCCGTGGCCGCGGAGGGCGGGCCTGCGCCGGAGTGGACGCTCGCGCGTTACGAGCGGGTGCTGCCATACCGGGAGCCCGCGATGGACGCGTCGTTGGCGGGGATCGCCGGGTACTTCGCGGACCGGGCGTGGCGTCAGCCGGTCGCCGGGCTCCCACGGCTGCGATCGATCCAGCGGCGGCAGCTGAAAGCCTCGCTCGCGTGGGCCGCGCGGCGCTTCGAGCTGCCCGAGCCGGCGTGGCTCGCGGCCGTCCCCGATTAGCGCATGCCCGAATGGCCCGAGCTGCGGGTGATGCAGGAGCGGATCGCCGCGGCGCTCGTCGGCAAGCAGGTCGTCGCAGTGCGGGTCGGCGACCCGGTCGTGCTGCGCGCGCTGCAGGCAGTCGACGAGCTCCTCGTCGGACGCACCCTGCGCTCCGTCGTACATCACGGGAAGTTCCTGGTCTTCGGCTTCGACGGCCTTGACATGACCGTGAATCCGATGCTCGCCGGCCTGTTCTCGCTACAGCGGCTCGGCGCGAAGGCGACGAAGGACACGCGCATGCGTCTCGAGTTCGAGGGCGGCACCGAGCTCCGCTACCGGGACGACGTGCGCATGGGAAAGGTCTACGTCGGCATCGAAGCTCCAGGGCTCGCGGACATCGGTCCCGACGCGGGCACGCTGTCGTGGAGCGAGGCGCAGTTCATCGATCGCGCGAAGGCGAAGCGCAGCGAGGTCCGGAACCTCCTGCAGGATCAGACGTTCGTGAGTGGCATCGGGAACGCGTACGCGGACGAGATCCTGTGGACCGCGCAGCTCCATCCGAAGCGCCGCGTCGGATCGCTGACGGACGAAGAGATGCACCGGCTCTACCAGGCACTTCGCGGGGAGATGGCCAAAGGGCTGGCTGAGGTCGAGCGTGCGATGCCGCCGCAGCTTGGCGAGAAGCCGCGCGCGCACATGCGGGTGCGCGGCCGCGCGGGCACGCCGTGCCCGCGGTGCGGGACGACCCTCATGCGGAGGCGCAAGGGACTGGACGATGTCGATCTCTGCCCGAAGTGCCAGCCCGCCCCGAAGGGCCAGCTGTATTGAGCTAGCTCGCGAGGGCCCGGGGCGTCGACCGCAGCATGTCGAGCCAGCGCAAGACATCGCCCACCGGCATCGGCCGCGCGATGTGGAAACCCTGCACGATGTCGCAGCCGAGGGAGACCAGGCGGTCCCACTCCGCCTGCGACTCGACGCCCTCCGCGACGACGGCGAACCCGAGACGGTGACCGAGGTCGACCGTGGCGGCGACGATCGTCGAGCCCGACGCGTCCGCGGACGACAGCTCGCGGATGAACGACTGATCGATCTTCACTTCTTCGAGCGGCAGACGGTGCAGATAGGAGAGCGACGAGTAGCCGCTGCCGAAGTCATCGAGGGCGAAGCGCACGCCGATCGCGCGAAGCTGGTTGAGCGTTTCCATGGCCCGCTCCGGCTCCGCGAGCAGCACGCTTTCGGTGATCTCGAAGCGCAGCGCGGCCGCGGGCACGTCGTGCTTGATGAGGAGCTCGCGGACGAGGTCGGGGAGGAGCGGGTCCAGCAGGTTGCGGGTCGAGAGGTTGACCGCGACCGGGCATTCGTGCCCGAGGCCGCGCCACAGGCTGACGTCGCGGAGCGCGATCTCGAGGACGTGCTCGGTGAGCTGCTTGATCAAGCCGGTCTGCTCGGCGAACGGGATGAACGAGTTCGGCGGCACCATCCCGCGGGTGGGGTGGCGCCAGCGGACGAGGGCTTCGACGCTCGTGACGCGGCCGGTGCGAAGGCTGACGAGGGGCTGGTACTCGAGCATCAGCTCGCCGGC
>JBBQZK010000072.1:0-13885 GCA_038207785.1 Candidatus Limnocylindria bacterium
GGGACTTCACGCTCGACGGCACCCTCACCGTGCACGGCGTCACGAAGCCCGCAAGCTGGAAGGCGACCGCGACGCGCGCTGGACGCGATCTGACCGGCACCGCGACGACGCTCATCCACTGGGCCGACTTCGGCGTGGAGAAGCCGCAGGCGGCCGTGACCCAGGTTGTGGCGGTGGCGGACGACATCCGGCTCGAGCTCAAGTTCGTCGGCACGCAAGCCGAAAGATCCGGACCGGCCGCGCTACCCCGCGCGCCCCGCGCGTTGACGCTCTACGACGCGGACGATCTCCGTGGCGGCGTAGACGCGCCCCGACTTCCGCCCGGTCACCTCACGGAGGATGCCATGTCGCTCGAGCTCGGCGATGCCTGCCCGGGCCGACAAGGGCGTGACGTTGAGTCGCTCGGCGACGCTGGAGGCGGTCACATACATGTTCGCGAACAGGAGGTCGACGAGCGCGTGTGAAACACGGCTGCGCGAGGATTGGATCTTCGTGCGGTAGTCCGCCTCAAGCCTGGTCAGCTCGTCGGCACGGCGTCCGGCGTCCACGGACTGGACCGCGACCGCGTCAAGGAACAATCGGATCCACGGCTTGAGGTCCCCCGAGCGGCGGCCATCAGTCAATGCGTCGTAGTAGGCGCTGCGTCGCTGCTCGAAATACGCGCTGAGGTACAGGAGAGGCTGCGAGAGGCACTCACGCTCGATCAAGAAGAGGGGCATCAAAAGCCGACCGATCCTGCCGTTTCTATCGGAGAACGGATGGATCGTCTCGAACTGGTAGTGCATGAGCGCGCAGCGGATCAGCGGTGGCGTGTCATCGTCTTCGTGGACGTATTTCTCCCAATCGTCCAGCGCGGCCGCGACAGCTTCGGGCGGAGGAGGCACGAAGATCGCGCGGTCGATCGGCGTGCCCTGCGGACCGATCCAATTCTGGGTGACCCGAAACCGACCAGGCGTGCTGTCCTGCCCGCGGACGCCCGCCATGAGCTCCGTGTGGAGGTCCCGGACGAGCCGCAGGCTGACGGGCAGCGTCGGCAAGCGTGCGATACCCCGTTCAAGAGCGTGGACATAATTCAGGACCTCTGCGGCGTCCTTCGGGACGTCCGGAGACCCCTCGGCTTCAAAGAGGAGAAGATCCGAGAGAGAGCTTTGTGTCCCTTCGATACGTGAGCTGAGGACCGCCTCTTGCCTGAGGTATGGCCTGATGAACATGCGTGGCTCTCGGAGCCGTTTTCCGACTCCGGAGAGCTCGCCCAGGGCTCGATCGGCCCGCGACAGGAGCGCGATGTCCGCGGGGTCGAGGTCGACCAACCGCGCCGTCGGCGGCGGAAAGTAAGCGAGTTGCCCTGCAAGACTCCGTCGCACGTGCCTGCGCTGAGAAGGTGAGAAGTCTTTCGGGTCCATAGACCAAATGTTACCATTCGGCCGATAACTAACATCTCCTCACAGGCGATGTCAGTTGCCTTAGCAACCAGAAATAGGAGCGTCAGACCCGCGCGTCGGACCTCGCGAAGCGCGCGACGGCGTCGACGATCGCCTCGTGCTCGGCGGCGAGCACGCGAGCCTCGAGCGTCTCCGGGTCGTCGCCCGGTTCGACCGCGACGCGGCGCTGCACGACGATCTCACCCGCATCGAGCATCCCGCGATGCGCCCGGTGCACCGTGCACCCGGTCTCGGTCGCAGCGGCGGCGAGCACGGCCTCGTGCACCTTCAGCCGGTTGAGCCCGCCGAACGCCGGCAGCAGTGACGGATGGATGTTGATGACCGGCACGTCACCGAGGACGTCCCAGAACGGATCGGTGAGGATCCGGTCGTAGCCTGCGAGCACGACGAGCTCGACGTCCGCGGCGACCAGCCGCCGCGCCATGAGCTGCTGTGCGGCGTCGCGGCCACCATTCACCGCAGGTGGGAACGCTTCCGCGGGGACACCGCTGGCCTTCGCCCGCTCCAGTGCTGGCGCGCTCTTGCGGCTGGACGCGACGTACACGATCTGGGCGTCGAGCCGGCCGCCGCGGCAGGCGTCGAGGAGGGCCTGCAGATTCGTGCCGCGCCCGCTCACGCAGACGCCGACGCGGAGGGTCACCGCTACGCCCAGCGCACGCGCGGCGCATCGTCGCGAGCGGGCTCGACCGTCCCGATGCGGATCGCGTCGGGCAACGCCCGGAGCGCGGCGCGCGCATCGGCCGCGGCGATGACGACGACCAGGCCGATGCCCATGTTCCAGGTGTCGAAGGCCTCGGCGTCGGCCACGCCGCCCCACTCGACGAGCATCCGGAAGAGCGGCGGCACGCTCCACGTCTCGCGATCGACGGCCGCGCCGAGGCCGGCGGGCAGCGCACGGGGCAGATTGCCTTCCCAGCCGCCACCGGTGAGGTGCGCGATCGAACGCACCGTCGCGACGGCGCGGAGCGCGCGCACGTCCTCGAGGTAGCAGCGGTGCGTCGCGAGCAGCGCGTCGCCAATGCTGCCGCCGCGCAGCTCGGGCCGCGGCGTATCGAGCACCGCCCGCTCATCGCGCTCTTCGCTGCGTGCGCGCTTCGCCACGATCGCGCGGGCGAGCGAGAACCCGTTCGTGTGGAGGCCGTTCGACGGCAACCCGATGAGCACGTCGCCGTCGCGCACGGACGCGGGGTCCAAAATCCGATCGCGCGAGACGCCGCCGACGAGGAACCCCGCGAGGTCATACGCCCCGGACGCGTACATCCCCGGCATCTCGGCGGTCTCGCCACCCAGCAGCGCGCAGCCCTGCGCGCGGCACGCATCGGCCATCGCGCCGACGACCCGCGCGAAGATCACCGGATCCAAGGAGCTCGTGGAGAAGTAGTCCAAGAAGAACAGCGGCTCGGCGCCCATGGCGAGCGCGTCGTTCACGCAGTGGTGGACGAGGTCCGTCCCCACGCCTTCATGGCGATCGAGCTGCCGCGCGAGCTCGAGCTTCGTGCCGACGCCGTCCGTCGTCGCAACAAGCACCGTGTCCGTGCCGGTCAGGCGGAAGAGGCCGCCGAACGCACCGATGTCGCCGATGACCTCCGGCCGTCTCGTGGCCCGGACCTTCTCGCGGATCCGCGACAGCGCGTCCTCCGCGCGGGAGATGTCGACGCCGGCGTCCTGGTATTTCATGGCCCTATCACCGCGGCCTCCGGCCGCGTCCGCTCAAGGCTGTTCGCCGCCTCGAGCACGTCCTTCGTCAGCTCGAGCTGCACCGGGACCAGGTAATCACCGGTGAAGCACGCGGTGCAGAGCTCGCCGCCGGTGGCGCCGGTCGCACGCATCATCCCGTCGAGCGACAGGTAGCCAAGCGTGTCTGCGCCGACGTACTCACGGATCTCGGCCTCGCTCATGCGCGCCGCGATGAGGTCCTCGCGGCGGGCCATGTCGACACCGAAGAAGCATTGGTGGCGGATCGGCGGCGAGCACACCCGGAGATGCACCTCGCGGGCACCGTGGCGCTTCAGCAGCTGCACGATCGGGCCGCTCGTGGACCCGCGGACGATCGAATCGTCGACCACGACCACGCGCTTGCCATCGAGCACGTCGCGGAGGGCGTTGTACTTCAGCGCGACGCTGTGCCGGCGCAGCTCCTGCGTCGGCTGGATGAACGTCCGGCCGATGTACCGGTTCTTGATGAGGCCTTCGCGGAACGGGATCCCGCTCCGACGGGCGTAGCCGACCGCCGCCGGGATCGCACTGTCGGGGACGGGGATCACGACATCGGCATCGGCCGGATGCTCTTCGGCCAGGATCTCCCCCATCCGCTCGCGCGTCGCGTACACGGACCGGCCGCCGATGTCGCTCGACGCCGACGCGAGATACACATGCTCGAACACGCAGAGGCCGGTCCGGTCCGCGGAGAGGTCGGCGATGGTCACGGGCCCGCGATCGTCGATGCGCAGGACCTCGCCTGGCCGCACGTCGCGCACCGTCTCCGCGCCGATCGTCTCGAGCGCCGAATTCTCGCTGGCCACGATCCACGCGTCGCCCTTGCGACCGAGGCAGAGCGGGCGTACGCCGAGCGGATCGCGGATCGCGTACAGCGCGCTCGGCGTGAGCAGCGTGAGCGACCACGCTCCCGCGAGCGACGGGAGCGCCGCGACGATGCGCTGATCCCACGTGCCACCCGGCGCGGAGGCGATCGCCTGCGCCACGACCTCGGTGTCGCTCGAGGTCATGAAGCGCGTTCCCTGCGCGATGAGCTCGTCGCGCCGCTCGCGCGCGTTGATGCAGTTGCCGTTGTGGCCGAGCGCGAGCTCGCCGAGCTGCTCGTCGCGCACGACCATCGGCTGCGCGTTCTCGATCCGCGACGAGCCGGTCGTCGAGTACCGGGTGTGGCCGATCGCCGCGCGCCCGCTGAGCGCGCCGAGGTCGGGCTCGGCGAAGACCTGGCCCACCAGGCCCATCCGCCGCACGACGCGGAGATCGCGGCCGTCGGTCGCCGCGATGCCCGCCGACTCCTGACCGCGATGCTGGAGCGCGTACAGCGCGAAGAACATGAGCCGCGCGGGCTCGCTCGGATCCGCCGTGGCCGGAGACCAGATGCCGCACACCCCGCACATGGCTAGAGCTCCCGTCCAAGGGCGCGGGCGAGACCATCGCGATGGGCGCGAGCCAGCGCTTCGACCGGCGTGCCGAGCACGGGCGCGATCTCGAGGATGTCGCCACCGATCGAGCCGAGGGTCCAGAGCGGCACGTCGTGCTCGGTCGCGATGGCGCGCACGAGGAGCTCGTCGGCGGTCCGGATCACGAGCACGATGCCCGACGGTCCCTCGCCGAACAGCATCACGCGCTTGTCGATGCCGCGCACCGCGGGCAGCGTGACCCGCATGCCCACGCGATCGCGGATCGCGAGCTCCGCGAGCGCGACGCCGAGGCCGCCCTCGCCGCGGTCGTGTGCCGCGCGGATCGCGCCGCGGGCATGCGCGGCGAGTACGAACCGCTGCAGGCGCGCCTCGAGCGCGAGATCGATCCGCACCGCGCCCTCGGTGTGACCGCGCAGCGCCGCATACGTCGATGCCGCGAGCGAGACCTGCGCGCTTCCTGCGAGGAGGACGAGATCCCCGGGCTCGCCGGTGCGCGGCGCGATGCGCTTGGACATATCGGCGATGCGACCGACCGCGCCGATCGTCGCTGTCGGCCAGATATCGCGGCCCTGCGTCGCGTTGTACAAGGACACGTTGCCCGACACGACCGGGACACCGAGCGCGTCGCACGCCGCGCTGATGCCGGCGACCGTGCGCTCGAGCTGCCATGCGCCCTCCGGCCGCTCGGGGTTCCCAAGGTTGAGGCAGTCGGTGATGGCGAGCGGCTCCGCGCCCACGCACACGAGATTCCGGGTCGCCTCCGCGACCGCCGCGGCGGCGCCAACGAACGGATCGAGCGACGCGACCCGGGGCTGCGCGTCAAGCGCGATCGCGATCCCGTCGGGCCGGCCCTTGATGCGCATGATCGCGGCGTCCGCGCCGGCGCCCGGGCCAAGGATCGTGTCCGTGCCGACCATCTGGTCGTAGGTGCGGTAGAGGACCGCGCGGGAGGCGATGTCCGGCGAGCCGAGGAGCTGCAGCAGCTCCAAGCCGATCTTCTGCAGCGGCTCGTCGACGGCCGCGGACTCGAGCCGCGGCGCAGGGGCAGGCGTCGGTGCGGCCATCCATTGGCGGACGTCGTACTCGGGCGCATCATCGGCCAGCGCCTTCGGCGGCAGCGACGCCACGAGCTCGCCGCCGCTCTCGATGTCCAAGCGCTCGGCGGCGATGACCAGGCCGATGCGCTCCCCGTGCAGCTCCCAGCGCGCGAACACCCGCTCGACGTCGGCCTCGCGTCCCGGCCGCGCGACGACGAGCATCCGTTCCTGCGACTCGCTGAGCATCACCTCGTACGGGAGCATGCCGGTCGCGCGTCGCGGCACCCGGTCGACATCGATGCGCATCCCAACGTTGCTCTTTGCCGCGACCTCGCTCGACGCGCACGTCAGTCCGGCGGCGCCGAGATCCTGGATCGCCTCGACGGCGTCTTCGGCAACGAGCTCGAGCGTCGCTTCGAGGAGCAGCTTCTCCACGAATGGATTACCGACCTGGACCGACGGCCGCTTCGCGTCATCGCCCGATCCGAGCTCGAAGCTCGCGAGCAGCGACGCGCCGGCGATCCCGTCGCGGCCGGTGTCGGACCCGACGAGGTAGACCGCGCTGCCCGGCTTCGCGGTCGCGGCCGAGCGCAGGTCGGCCCGGTCGACGATCCCGACGCACATCGCGTTCACGAGCGGGTTATCGGCGTAGCCCGGCGCGAAGGTGATGTGCCCGCCCACGTCGGGGATCCCGACGCAGTTCCCATAGAAGGAGATGCCGCCCACGACGCCGCGGATCATCCGGCGCGTGCGCTCTTCCTCGGGTGGGCCGAAGAACAGGCCGTTGAGGACAGCGATCGGGCGCGCGCCCATGGCGAAGATGTCGCGGAGGATGCCGCCAACGCCCGTGGCGGCGCCCTGGTACGGCTCGACCGCCGAGGGGTGGTTGTGGCTTTCGACCTTGAACACGCAGAGCAGCCCGCCGCCGAGGTCGACCGCACCGGCATTCTCGCCGGGTCCGAGCACGACGCGCGGGCCCGTCGTGGGCAGGGTGCGGAGGAGCGTCTTGCTGTGCTTGTAGGCGCAGTGCTCGCTCCACATCGCGCCGAACATGCCCCACTCGAGCGCGTTCGGCTCACGCGAGAGCAGCGCGCGGACGCGATCGGCTTCCGGGTCGGTGAGACCGGCTTCGCGTGGGAGGTCCTTAGGCTGCGCCGCCGTCGTCCCCGAGCTCATCGGGGTGACGCTCATGACGCGGTGCCGTCTCCCAAGAAGACGTCGATCTGGTCGGCGAATGCGGCGAGGTCACCGAGACGGGTCTGCATGTGTCCGTACACCTCATCGATGTCGGTCTGCTCCCGGTCGTACGCGAGCAGGTTGCGCAGGTTCGCGAGGTGCTCCAAACGATACGCCAGCTGCCGGTCGATGATCCCGTGCGCGGCGATCGAATCGAGGATGTCGTGGTATGCCTCGGGCTGCGGCAGCGCGAGCGCGGCGATGAGGTACGCGCCCGTGCCGAAGGTGAGCTCCACGGCCTGCTGGAGATACCACTGCGCGAGGCCGTACAGCTTCGGATCGCCCTTGAACTTCACCCGGTCGACGCCCTTGAGGTCCTGGAGCAGCCCGACGTACTCCCGCAGGCGCAGGAGGCGGGTCTGCACGTACACCTCGTCCACCGCGAACCGTTCACCGCGCACCCGCTCGGCGAGGGCCTTTGACTGCAGCTCGTCGTACTTCTTGAACTCGAGGTACTCCATCGTCGTGCGCGCCGCGAACTGCACGCGGCGGCGCTGATCGCGCTGGAACAGCAATGACCAGGTGTTGATGACCTGGGCCCGCTGCAGCAGCGACGCGTTGTTGAGGATCACGACGTCGAGATCGGCGGTCTCGAGGGCCTTCGAGAGCTCGCTCACGAAGTACACCTGGTAGTCGAAGTATTCGGCGGTCTTGATCTTGTCGAGGAGCAGCAGGCCGACGTCCAGATCGTTGAAGCTGCCCGCGAGCTTCCGCGCCGAGGCGGAGCCGCTCGCGTACGCGACGTCGACGGGCGACGTCTGGAAGAGCTGGGTGAGCTGGGCCTGCTTCTCGAAGAGATCCATCTGCCCTATTGAACGTTCGCAGGAGTCATGCCGGTGTGTCCAGACGCGGTCAATGCCTCCAAGACGCGCCGGCCGTCGGTCCCGCCGAGCAGCTCCTCGCTGCAGCGCTCCGGGTGCGGCATCAGCCCGACCACGTTCCCGGCCTCGTTCGCAACGCCGGCGATGTTCATCGTGCTGCCGTTCGGGTTCGACTCCGGCGTCGCCGCGCCGCGGGCATCGGTGTACCGGAACACGATCTGGCGATTCGCCTCGACGCGCGCGAGGGTGAGCTCGTCGGCGACCCAGCAGCCCTCGCCATGCGCGATCGGCATCCGTACGATTTCGCCGCGCAAGCCGGCGGTGAACGGCGTGCGGTCGCTCTCGATCCGCATGTGGACCCAGTCGCAGCGGAACTCGAGGTGCCGGTTGCGCACGAGCGCCCCCGGGAGCAGCCCGATCTCGCAGAGGATCTGGAACCCGTTGCACGAGCCAAGGATCGGCATTCCCTCTTTGTCCGCGCGGCGCAGCTCCGCGGCGGCCGGCGAGATCGCCGCGATCGCGCCCGCCCGCAGGTAGTCGCCGTAGGTGAATCCACCGGGAACGATCGCCGCGTCGTACCCGCGCAGATCGGCATCGGCGTGCCACACGATCTCCGCGTCGGCCCCGACGAGGCCGAGCGCGTGCGCGAAGTCGACCTCGCTCCAGGTCCCCGGGAACCGCAGGACCGCGACCCTCACCACCGTCATCGTAGACGGCACTGTCGCGGTCTCATAGTCTCCGCGCGTGCGTGCGCGGCCGGATGCGAAAGTGCTGCTCGTGTTCGCGCTCGTGGTCCTCGTGGGCGGCTCCAACTTCGTCGGCGTCCGGTTCAGCAACAGAGAGCTTCCGCCATTCTTCGGCGCGGGCATCCGGTTCGTCGGTGCGTCGCTCCTCCTGCTCGTGCTGACGCGCGCCATGGGTCTGTCTCTGCCGCGCGGCCGGCCGCTCGCGGGCGCGCTCGCCTTCGGTACGGTGAATTTCGGCGTGACCTATGCACTGACGTACTGGGCTCTGCAGACCGCCCCGGCGGCGCTCGCGGCGACATTCGTAGCCCTCGCGCCGCTCCTGACGTTCATCGGCGCGGTCATGCTTGGCGACGAGCGCTTCCGCTGGCGCGGGATCGCGGGCGGGGTCATCGCGCTTGCCGGCATCGCCGTGATCTTCATCGACCAGATCCGCGTTGTTCCGGCCGCCGTGGTCGCGGCGCTGGTGCTCCAGGCGGTGGCCGTCGCCGCGGCGACGATCTGGGCCAAGCGGCTGCCACGGGCCCACCCGGTCGCGACGAACGCGGTCGCCATGGCGCCCGGCGCGCTCCTGCTTCTTGGATTGGCCGCGGTCGCACATGAGACCGTCGCTGCACCACTCCGCATGGAGACCTGGCTCGCCGTCGGATACCTCATCGTCAGCTCGGCCGTGCTGTTCGTCGGGTTCTTCTATGTGATCCGCCGCTGGACCGCGTCGGCATCGTCGTACGCCACGGTGCTCTTCCCCCTCGTGGCGCTCACGGTGGGCGCGATCCTCGCCGGGGAGGGCGTGAGCTGGTCCTTCATCGCCGGCACGGGATTGGTGATCGCCGGCGTGTACGTCGGCGCGCTCGCTCCAGCGGCGTCGCGGATACCCGAGCGCGCGACCGCCGCCTAAACCGCGCTCACTCCGTCACGACCTCGATGTCGAACTCCTCGATGACCGGATTCGCGAGCAGCTCGTCGCCCATCCGCGTCGCGGTGGCCTGCGCCTCGCCCGACGAATCCGCGGTGAAGCGCACGACGATGACCTTCCCCGTGCGCACGTCCGCGATCTCCATCCCGAGCGAGCGCAACGCGCCGCCGATGGCCTCACCCTGCGGGTCGCGGACCTCGGCCTTCGGACGGACCCGGATGGTCGCGACGTACGCGCTCACGAGAGGTCGCTCCCGGTGAGCTTGCGGTAGCACTCGCGGTATCGCTCCGTCGTGCCGCGCACGACGGCCTCCGGAAGCGCCGGGCCCGGCGGCTCGTGGTCCCAGCCCTGGGCATTGAGGAAGTCGCGCACGAACTGCTTGTCGTACGACGGCGGCGCGCCACCGGGCCGGTACGTGGCCGCGTCCCAGTAGCGCGACGAGTCGGGCGTCAGCGCTTCGTCGATGAGGACGAGCGCGCCACCCTGCAGCCCGAACTCGAACTTCGTGTCGGCGAGGATGAGGCCCTGCCCGAGCGCGTACGCGTGGGCATGGCGGTACAGCGCGATGGTGACCTCCTCGAGCTGCTTCGCGAGATCGCGACCGAGGGCGGCCGCGAGCTGCGCGCGAGAGATGTTCTCATCGTGGCCCGTGATGGCCTTCGTCGCCGGCGTGAAGATCGGGTCATCCAGGCGCGCGGATTCCTCGAGGCCCGGCGGCAGCCGCTCGCCGGCGACGGTGCCGGTCTTTCGATACTCGGCCCAGCCCGATCCCGCGAGGTAGCCCCGGGCGACGCACTCGTAGTCAATGCGCTCCGCGCGCTTCACCAGGACCGACCGGCCGTCGAGCTCAGGGCGCGACCGGAACGGTGCCGGGAATTTGGCCACGTCCGTCTCGAGCAGATGGTTCGGCACGATCTTCGCAGTGCGGTCGAACCAGAAATTCGAGAGCTGCGTCAGGACGCGGCCCTTGTCCGGGATCGGCGTCGGCAGCACGACGTCGAACGCCGACAGCCGATCGGACGCGACCATGACGAGCTGCGCCGGGCCGGCCTCGTACACCTCGCGTACTTTGCCGTGCCGGAACAGCGTGGCGCCGGGGATCGCGCTCTTGGTCAGCGTCATTCGGGCAGCACCCCCGCAAGTTTCGATCGCCAGGTCTGCGCGACGTCGCGTGCGACGACGGACGCGAGGCCGCGGTACTCCTCGGGCTGGTCGAGGATGCGCCGCTCCTCGGGTGACAGCGAGGCGAGCACCGGCTTCAGCTCCGGGTCGAGGGCCGCGAGCTCGAGCGCGGACCGCCCGCTCCGTTCCGTCTCGAGCGTCAACCGGCGCACGGCCTCGTGCGCGTCGGCGTGCCCGTGCTTCGCCAAGAGAACGTAGAGGGCCTCGGCGATGATGCCGCCCTTCGACATCGCGACGTTCGCCTTCATCCGGTCGCGATCGATCCGGATGCCATCGATGGACACGCCGAGGCGCGTGGCCGCGTAGGCGGTCGCGGCGAGGAGCTCGCCGGAGAAGCGCTGGGACGCCGAGTTCGTGAGGTCGCGCTGGTGCTCGCTGATCTGATCGAGGTACGTCGTGATGATCCGCGGCATGAACGCCTTCCACATGCTCTTGACGTTCTCGAAGGACACCGGATTGCGTTTCTGCGGCATGGTCGAGCTTCCGACCTGGTTCGGCCGGAACCCTTCTGCGATCTCCGCGATCTCGGTGCGCTGCAGGTGCCGCATGTCGTCCGCGAGGTTGGCCATGACGCCGAGCGTGGTCACGCATGCGTGCGCGAGGTCGCTCCACGCTTCGGGCTCGACGATCTGCGTGGAGTGGCTCGCCGGCACGAGGCCGAGGTGCGCGAGGTAGCGACGCTCGAGCGCGCGCGGGTCCGTGGCGAGCAGCGCGGGCGCGTTGTACGCGCCGACGGCCCCTGACAGCTTTCCAGGGAGCGCGCGGGCGGATGCGCGGAGCAGGAGGATCCGGCCCCCGATGCGGCTCACGTACTCCGCGATCGCGAAGCCGAACGTGATCGGCACCGCGTGCTGCCCGTGCGTGCGCCCGGCCTGCGGCGTGTCGGCCTCGCCTTCCGCGAGCGCGATGAGCCGCGACGCGAGCAACCCGAGCCGCGGCAGCACGACGCGCTCGACGGCCTCGCGGTACCGCCACGCGTTGGCCGTGTCCACGACGTCCATCGACGTCGCTCCCAGGTGCACGTACCGGCGCGCGTGCTCCGGGACCTGCGCGCGGATCATGTTCACCAGGGCGCGCACGTCGTGGCCGATGCGGGCCTCCTCGGCATACACCTCGGCCGCGCCGATGCGGGCGGCGGCGGCCTCGATCGCGTCGGCCACGTCCGGCGGCGCGATGCCCTCCTCGGCGAGAGCGCGCGCGAGCGCGCCCTCGGCCTTGGCCTGCGCGCGGACCCGGCCCTCTTCCGATAGATAGGGGTGCAGCGCGGCGTAGAGCTGCGGGTCGCCGCCGTAGAACCGCGAGTCCAGCGGCGAGATCGCATCGAAGCGCGAGCTGAATGTCACGGCGACAGGATCCGAGCGGCCATCGACTGGCGCATCGTCCGGATCCGGCCGGCGAGCGCCTCGTCGGACAGGGCCAGGATCTCGGCCGCGAGGATCGCGGCATTCGCGGCGCCGGCCTCGCCGATCGCGACCGTCGCGACGGGCACGCCGCGGGGCATCTGGACCGTGGAGAGCAGCGCGTCGAGACCGCCGGCGATGGCATTCGGCGACGCGAGCGGAACGCCGATGACCGGCAGCGTCTGATGCGCCGCGACCGCGCCTGCGAGGTGCGCCGCGCCGCCCGCGGCGGCGATGATGACCTTCACCCCGCGACCGGCAAGCGCCCTGGCCCAGTCGCGGACCTCATCCGGCGTGCGGTGCGCGGAGAGCACCCGGGTCTCGTGCTCGATGCCGAGGCCCTTCAGCGTCTCTTCGGCAACGGCCATGATCGCGGCGTCGCTCGTGCTTCCCATGACGATCGCGACCTGCGCGCTCATGCCGTGACCTCCACCGGGTCTTCCGAACGGGCGATGTCCGAACGATAGAACTTGCCCTTCCATTCGATGCGCTCGGCCGCGATGTACGCCTTGCTGCGCGCGATCGCGGTGGTGTCGCCCTGCGCGACGACGTGCAGCACGCGACCGCCGGCGGTCACGAACGCGCCGTCCGCCGCGAGCGCCGTGCCCGCGTGGAAGGTCCACACGTCGTCCGGGAGGTCGGGGACCGTGATGCGGTCTCCCGTCCGCGGCATGAACGGGTAGCCCTCCGCGCACAGCGCGATGTCGACATACGCGCGCTGGCTGAAGCGCAGCGGATGGCTCTTGACGTACTCCGCGAGCGTGCCATCCCCCACGGCCTGCATCAGCTTCGCGAAGTCACCGCCGATCCGGGGGAGGATGACCTGGGCCTCGGGGTCGCCGAACCGCGCGTTGAACTCGATGACCTTCCAGCCGTCCGCGGTCTTCATCAGCCCGGCGTACAGCACCCCGCGGTACGGCGTGCCGCGCTCGACCAGCAGCCGTGCGACCGGTCCGATGAGCTGCTCGGCCAGCGGTTGCGCATCGTCGTCCGGCAGGACGTGGGTCGGCGAGCACGCGCCCATGCCGCCGGTGTTCGGACCGGTGTCGCCGTCGCCGACCCGCTTCTGATCGCGCGCCGGGGGCAGCGCCACGACGGTCTGACCGTCGACGAGCGCGTGGAGCGACGCTTCTTCGCCGGTGAGGACCTCCTCCAGCAGGACGGTGCCCGACGCGATGTTCCCCTGCGACAGCGCGGCGTCGGCCTCGGCGCGATCGCGCGCGACGACCACGCCCTTCCCCGCGGCCAGTCCATCCGCCTTCACCACGACCGGGCCGTCGACAAGACCCGCGCGGGCCGCGCGCGCGTCGGGGAACGTGCGGAACGATGCCGTCGGCACGCCGGCGGCCTGCAGCGTGTGCTTCGCGAACGATTTGCTCCACTCGAGCTGGGCCGCCTCACGCGAGGGGCACACCACCGTGACGCCGGTGCGCCGCAGCACGTCGCCGATGCCGGAGGCGACCAGATCGTCGGGGCCGACGATGACGAGGTCGATGAGCGACGCCGCGATGTGCTGCTCCAGGCGCCAGCTCTGATCGATCGGGATGTCGAGGGTCCGGGTGAACAGACCCATCGCGGCATTACCCGGAATGGCGTCGATCGTGTTGATGCTCGCGGAGCGCGCCAGGCGCCATGCGATCGCGTACTCGCGCCCGCCGCCGCCGAGGACCAGGGCATTGATCCCGACGCCGGCATGCGACCGGCCCGGGCTCCGCTGGGCGCGCTGCTCCGCGATGATCTTCCGGATCCGCTGGCCGTCGCTGATCCACTTCATCCGACCAATCGCTCGGTGCGGCAAAGCCGCATCTCGCTCACTCCCATTCGATCGTCGCCGGCGGCTTGGATGAGATGTCGTAGACCACGCGGTTCACCGCGCTCACCTCATTGACGATGCGGGCGGAGATCCGCGCGAGCACGTCGTACGGGATCCGGGCCCAGTCGGCGGTCATGAAATCCTCGGTCGTGACGGCGCGC
>JBBQZK010000073.1:0-13406 GCA_038207785.1 Candidatus Limnocylindria bacterium
TGCCACTGGCCGTTCTCGAGGACGAAGGCCTGTTTGGTCTGGTCGAACATGCCGGTCAGCTCGAGGTTCGCCGCGAGCTCGCGATCGACGGCCGCGACCGCCCGGTCGAGCGTGGCCTGTTGTTCGGCGGAGCGTCCCATCCGCCAATGCTACGTGTATACGGCAGATGCCTCCACTGTATACAGCTCATGTATACTCCATCTTGATGCATCGGCCGTTCATGAAGGCTCCCCTGCCCTCGGCGTATTTCCCCTTGGGCGGACCCGTGCCGGCGGCCGACCTGGTCGGCCGCGAGGCGTACATCCGGCGCGCGACCGCGCGACTCGCCGACGGCAACCACATCCTCATCGCCGGCCCGCGGCGCATCGGAAAGACGTCCGTCATGCTCGAGATCCTCCGCCGCCTGCGACGAAAAGGCCTGCACACGGCATACGTCGATTGCATGGGCGCCACGGACATCCGCGGGCTCGGCGAGCGCCTCGCCGACGCGGTCCTCGAGAACGTGTCCGGCGTGTCGCGGACCTTCGAGCAGGCGAAAGCGGTGGCTGCCGGCCTCCGGCCCACGGCGAAAGTGCGGTACGAGCACGTCGAGGTCGCTCTCGAGCTCGCGCGGGAGAAGAACGCGCAGCGCTTCTTCGACGGCGCGCTCGATCTGCCGCGGGCGCTTGCCGCGAAGACCGGCAAGCGCGTCGTCGTCGCCTTCGATGAGTTCCAGGCCGCCGGCCAGCTCGGACCGCGGGTCTTCGATCAGATGCGCACCCGCTTCCAGGCGCAGCGCGCCGTCTCCTACGCGTTCCTCGGCTCCGAGGAAGGCATCCTCGAGCAGCTCTTCAGCGGAAAGGGCCGGGCCTTCTACCGGTTCGCGCTCCCGCTCGACCTCGCCGATGCGGCCGGACACCGCTTCGGCATCGATCCGGACGACTGGCTCTCCTATATCAAGGAGAAGCTGAGCGAGCGGAAGCTGACCATCGCCGACGCCGAGGTGGACCAGATCCTGGATGCGACCGGTGGCCACCCCCAGGACACGATGCAGGTGAGCGCGGCCCTCTACTACCTGATGCGCGACGCCGGCCTGCGGGTCGTCACCGGTGAGGCGATCGCCGTCGCGATCGAGCAGAGCCTGCGCGAGCTGGAGCGGCCATTCGCGCTGCACTGGGCCGACCTCGGCAAGGGCAAGTACCTTCAGCAGGTCGCCAAGCGCATCGCGCACGGCGCGGTCCTCTACGCGAGCGACGGCGCCGTTGCCGTGCCGCGAGCGGAGGTGCTGCGCGCGCTCGGCGCGTTGCAGGCCCGCGGCCTCGTCGCGCACCTCGCGCGGGGCCGCTACGAGTTCGTCGAGCCACTGTTCGGCGAGTACGTGCGGCGGCTGGACGAAGCTAGTGTGATGCCGAAGTGATGAGCCCCCCGCTCGAGCTGCGTCCCGGCGCGACAGTGCAGTACCGCGCTGCCGACAGCGGCGAATGGCGCCTGGGCACGCTGGTCAAAGGCTCGGCGAACAACGAGGAGTGGCTCGTCAAGAACCGGTTCGGGAAGTACTGGCTGCACGTCAGCCGGCTGCGGCCGGCCGACGAGCTGCAGGAGCCCTAAAGCCCGACGCGATCCCCCGCCTCAACGAGCTTGGCGGTACCCCCGAGCGGACTCGAACCGCTGCTTCAGGCTTCGGAGGCCTGCGCTCTATCCACTGAGCTACGGGGGCGGGGTGGAGCGCGCCGCCAAATGCCCTGCTCCGATGGTGATTCTAACCTTGCGCGGTGAGCCAAAGCCTCCCGGAGCGCGACAAAGAGCTGTCCTTGATGCAGCACCTCGGGGAGCTGCGGAGCCGGGTGATGGTCGCCGCGTTCGCCGTCCTGGTCACGACCGTGATCGGCTTCTATTTCGCGAAGGACATCATCCTGGCGCTCGAGGCACCCGCGAACCTCGGCAAGCCGTTGCAGATCATCAGCCCGACCGAAGGGTTCACCACATACATGCGCGTCGCGCTCTTCACCGGGATCGCGCTCGCCATGCCGATCATCCTCTACGAGATCTACGCGTACGTTGACCCGGCGCTCCGGCCGGGCGAACGCCGGTTCATCCTGCTGCTCGGGCCATTCATCCTCGGGCTGTTCGTCGGCGGCATGGCGTTCTGCTACTTCGTCCTGCTGCCGAGCGCGATCAGGTTCCTGTTCACGTTCGGCGCCGACATCTTCGAAGCGGCGCCACGCGCCAGCGAATACATCTCCTTCGTGACGACGTTCATCCTCGGCGTGGGTCTGGTGGCCGAGATGCCGGTGATCATCTTCGCGCTCACCCGCATCGGGATCGTGTCGCGCAGCTGGCTCGCCAAGCGGCGCGGCTACATCCTCATCTTGTGTTTCATCATCGGCGCGATCATCACGCCCACGCCCGACCCGTTCAACCAGACGCTCGTGTCGGTGCCGATGTACCTGCTGTTCGAGCTCGGACTGCTGCTCTCGCGTATCGGCGGAGGCCGCACGCCCGCCACCGCCTAGCTCGGCGTTCGGGGACCGGTGTCGCGGGCGGCGTCGGCCACGCTCCGGCGCAGCTCCTCGACCCGGGACTTGAGGGCCGCCTCTGCGCCCAGGTCGGTCGGCTCGTAGTAGCGCCGGCCCCGCAACGAGTCAGGCAGGAACGTCTCCTCTGGATCGAAATGCTCAGCCGCGTCGTGCGCGTACCGGTAGCCCTTCCCGTAGCCCAACCCGCGCATGAGGCCGGTCACCGCGTTCCGCAGATGCAGTGGGACCGGGTCGGCACGCGTGCCCTCGACGTCGGCCATCAATGCGCCGTGTGCGCGCTTGATCGAATCCGACTTGGGGGCGAGCGCCAGGTACACCGTGGCCTCGGCGAGCGGGTAGTAGCCCTCCGGCATTCCGATGAGATGGACTGCCTGCTGCGCGGCCGACGCGAGCACGAGCGCCTGCGGATCAGCGAGGCCGACATCCTCGCCGGCGAGGATGACGAGGCGCCGGGCGATGAACATCGGATCCTCGCCGGCATCGATCATCCGCACGAGCCAGTACAGCGCGCCGTCCGGATCCGAGCCGCGCAGGCTCTTGATGAACGCCGAGATCGTGTCGTAGTGCGAGTCTCCCGCTCGGTCATACACGAGCGATCGGCGTTGCAGCGCGTCCTTCACGGCGGCCAGATCCACGTGGCGCACGCCATTCGGATCGGGCGCAGCGGCGTCCGAGGCGAGCTCGAGGGTGTTCAGCGCGACCCGAGCGTCGCCGTTCGCGACCACGACCAGCGACCCGAGCGCATCCGGCTCGACCGCCACAGTCCCGTCGAGCCCTCGTGGATCCGCGATCGCGCGCTCCACGATGAGCCGCACGTCATCCTCCGCCAGCGGCTGGAGAACGAATACCCGCGTCCGCGACAGGAGCGCGGAGATGACCTCGAACGACGGGTTCTCGGTGGTCGCGCCGATGAGCGTCACGTCGCCCTCTTCGACGTACGGCAGCACGGCGTCCTGCTGGGCCTTGTTGAAGCGATGGATCTCGTCGATGAACAGCACCGTTCGCTCGCCCGTCGCCCGCCGCAGCTCACGGGCTTCCTCGATCACGCGGCGCAGATCGGCCACGCCCGCGGACACCGCCGAGAGCGCGACGAAGTGCGCCTTCGACCGCCGCGCGGCGATGGCTGCCAGCGTGGTCTTCCCGGTGCCGGGCGGTCCCCAGAGGATCATCGACGGCAGCTGGCCGGCGTCGATGGCCTTTCGCAAGACGCGGCCGGGACCGACCAGCTGGGGCTGACCGACGTACTCATCAAGATCGCGCGGCCGCACCCGGGCCGCGAGCGGCTTGCCCGCCGCCTGCGCCGCGTCATCGGCAATGTCTGCGGTGAAAAGCGGCGATACCCCGGGGGGTCGTTGCGATCGGCGCGGATGTGGCACCACCCGAGTATGGCGGGTCCGCGGCACCCCTCCCCCACCCCGGGGGTACGATGACGGCATGAAGCCCGACACCAAAAAGGACGTTGCCGCGCGGCTGCGGTCCATCGCGGGACACCTCAAAGCCGTCGAGCGCATGGTCGATGAAGACACCTACTGCGTCGACGTGCTCAAGCAGACGATGGCGATCAAGAAGGCCCTCGACCGCGTGGACTCCATGGTCCTCGGCTCGCACCTCGAGACCTGCGTCGCCGACGCGTTCCGTGAGGGCCGCGCCGAAAAGACGGTCCAGGAGCTCTCCGAGATCTTCAACACCGCGCGCAAATAGCGCCGGATCCGGTCGGTTGACAGCAATTTCCTCGGCGCGTAGACATATAAACGGAAGTTGAATTGAGCGCCGCCGCCGTAGGGCGCACACAGCCGGGGAGCCAGCCATCAGCATGCTGACCGAGTCATCAGTCCGCGACCTTCGCCAGTACTACAAGGCGCTCGGCGACGACACGCGCCTGCGGATCCTGCAGCTGCTGGCGACGCGCGGCGAGCACACCGTGACCGAGCTCGCCGAGCGGCTCGAGCTATCGCAGCCGCTCCTGTCATGGCACCTTCGCCGCCTTCGGCGGGCCGGGGTCGTGAAGACCGTCCGGGTCGGGCGCGAGGTGCGCTGCACGTTCGACCGAGACCGCTTCGCGGCGTTGCACCAGCGCGGGTACCGCACGCTCATGAACCCGGGGAGCACCCGGTGAGCCACGGCCTCATGCCGAACGAGGTGGCCGAGGGAACCCGGATCGGCCTGGCGCCGCTCGCTCGAGGATTGCACCGGATCGGCATCACCGCGAACGCGGTGACCGTGCTCGGCGTGCTCATCACGTTCGCCGGCGCGGCACTGCTTGTGGCGGAGCAGCCACTGGCCGCCTTGGTCGTCCTGCTCGCCGGCGCCCTATCGGACACGCTCGACGGTCAGCTCGCGAAGGTCGCAGGCGGTGGCACGCGGTTCGGCGCGTTCCTCGACTCGACGCTCGACCGGGTGTCCGACGCGGCCCTTGCGCTCGGCGCCGCGGCGCTCGGCGCGAACCGCGGCGACACCGTGCTCTTCTGGTCCGCCCTCATCGGACTCGTCGCTTCATTTCTCGTCAGCTACGTCCGCGCCAAGGCCGAGTCGATGGGCGCGAAGGCGGCCATCGGCCTCATGCCGCGCGAGGCGCGCCTGCTGATCCTGCTGATCGGGGTCGGACTCTGGGGCGTGCTGGGGCTCTATCAGCTCTTCGTCGTGGCCTTCGCCGCGGTCGCGCTGCTGTCCGTCATCACGCTCCTGCAGCGCATCGCGTTCGTCGCTCGCGAGCTCAACTCCAACACCGGAGGGAACCGCTGACCATGCCTGCTTCCACCAAGACCACGTCCGCCAAGATCGCGCGCCCGAGGACCACGACGACCAAGCCGGCGGGCCGTCGGGTCGGTCGCCCGACCACGCGCCGCCGGCCGATCCGCGTGGCGATCATCGGGGTCGGCAACTGCGCAAGCTCGCTCGTGCAGGGCGTGCACTACTACCGCAACGCCAAAGCGGGCGACAAGATCCCGGGTCTCATGCATGTGGATCTCGGGGGCTATCACCTCAGGGACGTCGAGTTCGTTGCCGCGTTCGACGTCGATCGCAACAAGGTCGGGAAGGACCTGGCCGACGCGATCTATGCGGCCCCGAACAATACGTATCGCTTCGCCGACGTGCCCAAGACCGGAGTGAAGGTCTCGCGAGGCATGACCCACGACGGCATCGGCAAATATCTCTCAGCGGTCGTCAAGAAGGCCGACGGGCCGACCGACGACATCGTCGCCATCCTCAAGGACCGCAAGGTCGACGTCGTCGTCTCCTATCTGCCGGTGGGCAGCGAGGAGGCCACAAAGTGGTACGTCGAGCAGATCCTCGACGCCGGGTGCGCGTTCATCAACTGCGTGCCGGTGTTCATCGGTCGCGAGCCGTACTGGCAGAAGCGCTTCGCGGATCGGAAGCTGCCGATCATCGGTGACGACATCAAGTCGCAGGTCGGCGCGACCATCACCCACCGGGTGCTCACGCGGCTGTTCATGGACCGCGGCGTGCGCCTGGACCGCACGTATCAGCTGAACTTCGGCGGCAACACCGACTTCCTCAACATGCTCGAGCGCGAGCGTCTCGAGTCCAAGAAGATCAGCAAGACCAACGCGGTCACCAGCATGCTCGACTACGAGATGGACCCGAACGACGTCCACGTCGGCCCGTCCGACTACGTGCCATGGCTGCTCGACCGCAAGTGGTGCTACATCCGCATGGAGGGCACGACCTTCGGTGACGTTCCGCTGAACGCGGAGGTCAAGCTCGAGGTCTGGGACTCGCCGAACAGCGCGGGCGTCGTCATCGACGCCATCCGGTGCTGCAAGCTCGCGCTCGATCGCGGGCTCGGCGGGACCATCGTCGCGCCGGCGTCCTACTTCATGAAGTCGCCGCCGAAGCAGATCCACGATGACCGCGCGCGCGTCCGCGTGGAGGACTTCATCGCCGGCCGCGACAATGAGACCCTCGTGGGACGAAAGGGCTCGTGATCGAGCGCATCGCACAAGGGGTCAGCTATTGGGGCTGGCGGATCGGTGCCCGGGTCGCCCAGCGCCTGCCGGCGGGGCCGCTGTACGCGTTCGCGGTCGCCGTGGGCGAGGTCGGTTATCTAGTTTGGACGACCAAGCGACGCATCGCGAAGCGCAATTTCGCGATCGTGCTCGGGCGTCCGTCGACCGACCCGGAAGTGGCCCAGGTGGCTCGGCGGTCCTTCCGCAACTTCGCGAAGTACGTGGTCGAGATCATGCGGTTTCCGACGCTCGATGTCGCGGACTTCGAGCGGCTCGTAGCCGTCGAAGGCTGGGAGCACCTCCGCGGCGCGCTCGCCCTGGGGAAGGGCGTCATCTTCGTGTCCATCCATTTCGGGAACTTCGAGCTCGGCGGCGCACGCATCTCGGACGAGATCCCGCTGAACGTCATCGCCGATGAGCTCGAGAACCAGCGGCTCATGGACCTGCTGGTGGGCAACCGCGCGCACAAGAACATCACCCTCTTGAGCCCCGACGGCGCGGCGAAGAAGGTTCTCCATGCCCTACGCCGCAATGAGATGGTCGGGCTGATGATGGACCTCGGTCCGCGGGCCCAGGCCTTCGACACCGTGGATGCGGACTTCTTTGGCACCTCGACCTCGTTCCCCGCGGTCGCCGCGAGCCTGGCGCGGGTCTCGGGCGCACCGATCGTCGTGTCGGCGTGCGTCCGGCATCACGACAACACGTTCACCGGCATCGCGCTCCCGCCGATCTTCGTCACGCGGACGAAGCAGGCCGCGGAGGACATCCAGCGAGCCACGCAGTCGATCGCGCATGGGCTCGAGGGGTTCGTGAGCCGCTGGCCGGACCAGTGGTACATCTTCCGCCCGATGTGGCCGCTGCCGGTCGTCGCGCCCGCAACATGATCGCCGGCGCGGCCGTGCGCCTGGCCGAACGCGCGGTGCCCCGCCTGCCGGCGGCCGTGGACTATCCGCTCGCTGTCGTCGCCGGGACCGTCGCATATCGGCTGTCCAGGACCGCACGCGCCGCCGTTCGCGACAACCTGGCCCACGTCGCGCCGCGCAGGCCGGACCGCGAACGGCTCGTGCGCGCGACGTTCATCGAGCAGGTGCGCCACTACATCGAGATCTTCCGCTTGGCCCGGCTCGATCACGACGCGGTGAGGCGCACGGTCAGCGTCTCTGGGTGGGAGCACGTGGTCCGGGCATACGAACGCGGGAATGGGGTCGTGTTCGCGAGCGCGCACCTCGGGCCGATCTCGGTGTGCGGCCAGATCTTCGTCGCCAACGGCTACGAGGTCACGCTGCCCGTGGAGACGGAGACCGGCGAGCTCTCGAGATCGATCAATCGCGCGAGGCGGGCCATGGGCCTGACGTTGGTGCAGACCGACTCGGCGCTCGGCATCCATCGCGTCCTGAAGCGCGGCGGCGCGCTCGGGCTGCTCGCGGACCGCGCGGTCACCGGCGTGGGCGAGCACGTGCCGTTCTTCGGCGCGGAGGCCCTGCTCCCGTCGGCGCACGTCGCGCTCGCACTTCGCGCGGGCGCCGCGCTCGTGCCGGGCTTCGCCCACCGCGATGGGCACACCATGCGCGCGATGTTCGAGCCCGAGCTCGTGCTCCGGCGCACGGACGATCACGCCGCCGATGTTCGCGACGGCGTGCGCCGCTGGGCCGAGATCCTCGAGCGCCATATCGGCGTCGCTCCGGAGCAGTGGTCGGTCTTCGAGGCGGTATGGCGGCGCTAGGGGCGCGGGCGTACGGTCGCAGTCGTGGGTAGGGCGGACCTGCAGCTGCATTCCGATCTGGGCGATGGCTTGAATTCGCCGGAGCAGATCCTCGCTGCCGCCGAGACGGCCGGCCTGGACATCATCGCCCTCACCGACCACGACGACATTCGCGGCTCGTTCCTGTTGCGCGATCTGGCGGCCCGGCGGAAGTCCCGGGTCGCCGTCGTCACTGGGATCGAGGTCACGACGCGAGCCGGCCATCTGCTTGCGCTCTTCGTGGAGGACGAGATCCCGATGTTCCGACCGCTCGCCGACACGATCGTGGCGATCCATCGCGCCGGCGGGATCGCCATCGTCCCGCATCCGCTCTCCTACCTGACGTTCTCTGTTGGCGAGCGTGCCCTTCGCACGCTCGCCGTACGGGGCGACGGCTCGTCGTTCATCGACGGGATCGAGGTGCGGAACCCGAGCTACGCGGGGCGGGTCCGCGGGCAGAAGGCCCGGCTGCTCAACGAGCACGTGTTGCGCGTTGCCGAGACCGGCTCGAGCGACGCGCATCACGCGAAGCTCGTCGGCACCGCCTGGACGGACTTCCCGGGGGACGGCGTGGACGCCCTCCGAGCAGCGATCCTCGCGAAGACGACGCGGGCGCAGGGCCGCTCGTGGACGCTGCGCGAGCACCTCGACGGCGTCGCGACGCAGCAGTGGCGCTCGATGGTCCGCGACCCGTACAAGCGCGCGCGCCGCGGCATGCGCCGGAAGCGGAAGCCGGTCTCGTGAAGATCGGCATCGTCAGCCCGTACGCGTACCCGCGGCCGGGCGGTGCCAACGACAACATCCGTGAGACGTACGAGAACCTCCGGCGACGCGGCCACGAGGTCCGGATCATCACCGCTCCATGGGGCGACGACCCTCCCGCGCAGGATGTCATCCAGATCGGTCAGGCCGTCGCGGTGCCCTACAACGGGAGCGTCGGCCGGATCACGCTGTCGGCGCGGCTCGAATACCTGGTGACGAAGATCCTCGACCGCGAGCGGTTCGACATCATCCACCACCACGAGCCGCTGGTCCCGCTGCTGTCGGCGCAGATCCTCGACCGTAAGTCCTGCCCGCAGGTCGCCACCTTTCACGCATTCGGCGGGTTCTCGTTCAGCTACTGGCTCGGCCGGCCCATCGGGCGCCGCTACATGAACAAGCTTGACGGCCGCATCGCGGTGTCGAGCGCCGCCCGGCACTTCATCTCGCGGTACTTCCCGGGCGAGTACGAGATCATCCCGAACGGCGTCGAGGTGGAGTTCTTCGCGAACGCGAAGCCGTTCCCCGAATACACGGACGGCAAGACGAACATCCTCTTCGTCGGCCGCGTCGAGCCGCGCAAGGGCGCCCAGTACCTGGTCCGCGCGTACGCGAAGCTGAAGCAGCGCCACCCCGACACGCGGCTCATCATCTGCGGCCGTGGACCGGAGCTCGGCGATCTTCGACGGTTCGTCCACGACGAGCACGTCGGCGACGTCCTCTTCGCCGGTCGGGTCAGCGAGACGGACAAGGCGCGCTTCTACAAGACCGCGGATGTCTTCTGCGCGCCATCGACGGGTCAGGAGTCGTTCGGGATCGTCCTCCTTGAAGCGATGGCTGCCGGAACGGCGGCGATCGCCAGCGACATCCACGGCTACAAGAAGGTCATTCAGCGCAACGTCTCGGGCCTCCTCGTCGAGCCGAAGGACGTTGACGCGCTGTGCGACGCGCTCGACCGTCTCGTGACGGAGCCCGAGCTGCGACGGCGGCTCGGCGTCGACGGATCGATCCGGGCCCAGGAGTTCGACTGGTCCCACGTGACCGACCAGCTGCTCGCGTTCTACGACCGGGTGATCAGTGGCTACCAGCGCACTTGATGGGGTCCGCGTCCTCGAGCTCGGGAACTACATGGCCGGACCGTACGCCGGCACGATGCTCGCGGACATGGGTGCCGACGTGGTCAAGATCGAGGCGCCGGCCGGCGGCGACTACTCGCGGGGCCTCGGGCCGTTCGCGCCGGGCAGTCCGGACGGCGCCGGTTTCCTGCGCCTCGATCGCAACAAGCGGAGCGTCGCCCTCGATCTGAAGTCGGAGGCCGGCGCGCGCATGTTCCGCACCCTCGTCTCGACCGCCGACGTGATCATCGAGAACCTCCGCGCGGGGACCCTCGATTCTCTCGGGCTCGGGTACGACGCGCTGGCGCCGGACCATCCGCGCCTGATCTACTGCTCGATCACCGGGTTCGGCCGCACCGGCCCGTACCGCGACCGCGCCGGACTCGATCTGATCCTCCAGGCCGAGAGCGGCCTGATGAGCGTGACGGGCGAACCGGGGCGCGCGCCGGTCAAGGTCGGAGTACCGGCGGTGGATCTGACCTCGGCCCTCTACGGCGCGTTCGCGATCGTGACCGCGCTCATCGCGCGTGACCGGACGGGCCGCGGCCAGCTCATCGACCTCTCGCTGCTGGAGAGCGGGGTCTCGCTCGCGATCTGGGAATCGGGCGTCTACCTCACCACCGGCGAGGTCCCCGGCCCGCTCGGGTCCGCGCACCGGGTGAGCGCGCCCTATCAGGCCTTCAGGACCGCGGACGGATACATCGCGATCGGCGCGACGAGCCCGCCGACGTGGACGGCGTTCTGCCGCGTGACGGGGCTCGGGCGCCTCGAGTCCGACCCGGCGTGGCGTGGCGCGACCGAGCGCCGCCTGCGCGCCGGCGAGCTGGCGTCCATCATCGAGACGGTGACGATCACGCGGGGCACCGACGACTGGATGCGGGACCTCGGGGTCGCGGGCGTGCCGTGCGGCCGCATCAATGACCTCGCCACCGTGTTCGCCGATCCGCATCTTGCCGAGCGCGGACTGTTCGTCGACCTTCCCCATCCGGTGCTCGGCACCGTCCGGGCGATCGGCTCCCCCCTCCATATGTCGGATACGCCGCCGGTCATGCGCCGGGCCGCGCCCCTCCTTGGCGAGCACACCCGCGAAGTGCTCGCGGAGGCCGGGATCCCCGCGGCGGACATCGAGGCCCTGTGACCGTACGGCTCGAAAAGCGCGAGGCCACCGCGTGGGTGACGTTCGACCGGCCGGAGGCCCGCAACGCGTTCACCCAGGACATGTACAGGCGCCTTGCCGAGATCTGCGAGGAGCTCACGTCCGATGACGCCACCCGCGTGGTCGTGCTGCAGGGCCAGGGCGACGAGGCCTTCGTCTCGGGCAGCGACATCCGGACGGTCGGCGAGATCCGCGGGCTCGATGACGCCCTCGTCTACGAGAAGCACGTGGAGCGCACCATCGAGGCGGTCGAGACCCTGCCCAAGCCGACCATCGCGCTGATCCGTGGCGTCGCGGCGGGCGGCGGCGCCGCGCTCGCGCTCGCCTGCGACATCCGGATCGCGGCCGACAACGCGCGGTTCGGCGTGCCGATCGCGCGCACGGTCGGCAACACGCTCTCGCTGCGCAACATCGCGCGCCTGGTGCAGGTCGTCGGGCCGGCCGTCACGAAGGAGCTCCTGTTCACTGGCCGGCTCGCGACCGCGCCCGAGGCGCAGGCCGCGGGCGCCTTCAACGACGTCGTGCCGCTCGCGCGCATCGAGGCCCACGTGGCCGCCCTCGCGGAACGGATCAGCAAGAACGCGCCGCTCACGATCCGCGCCACGAAGATCGCGGTCCAGCGCGTGCTCGAGGCTGAGCGCGCGCGTCTGGGCGGAGGCGAGGACATCGTCGAGCTCGCATACGGCTCGGAGGACTTCCGCGAGGGTGTGGCCGCGTTCCTCGAGAAGCGCGCGCCGGTGTGGAAGGGTCGCTAGCCCGCGATCTCCGTCTCGTCGATCGCTTCGGTGACGCCCGAGATCGCGCTCGCCACGGCTTCCGCGTTCTCGCCATCCTCGATGCTATCGACGGTCCCGCGTAGGCGCACGACCCCGCCCGCGACATCCACCGTCAGCGTGAGGTCCGCGGTCGAGGCATCGAGAGCCAGCGCATCGCGTACGGCGTCGGCGATCGCCTCGTCTCCGATCTGTCCGTCCGACGAGCGAGCCGGCTCGGGGATTTCCGCCGTCGGCGAGAACCCGCCGAGCACCTCGGGTTGGCCGTCCGCCCCGACACGCAGCACCGGGTCCGTTGGGGCGAAGAACACCGCGTCGCCGTCGCTGTTCTCGACGATCTCCGTGGCATCCGTCGAGAGCGGCTGGTCGGTGAAGTCGATCTCGTCATCGACGACCACGTCACCCGAGTCGGCGTCGGTGCGCATCTCCATCGCGTCTTCGACCGGCCGGAGCGGGGTGTCATCTTCGTGTTCCGGTTCCATGGTCACCCCGGCTGTGGGTGCACGCGGGGTGCCACGGGCTACCCGGCGATGGACCGGCCGGCCGGACCCGGGGCAGCGTCCCGGTCGGTGCGCCGGGCCACGCCGTCCGCGCGCGCCGCGGCACTGACGGCTTTCGCGATCGCCGGGACGACCTTCGCGTCGAACACGGAAGGCAGGATGTACTCGGCCGAGCGGAGCGCCGCCGGCACGCTGTCGGCGAGGGCCGCGGCGGCAGCCAGCTCCATGTTCGTCGTGACGGTGCTCGCCCGGGCATCGAGCAGCCCCCGGAACACGCCGGGGAAGGCGAGCACGTTGTTCACCTGATTCGGGAAGTCGCTCCGGCCGGTCGCCAGCACATCGACCTCGCTCGCAACGGCGACCGGATCGACCTCGGGGTCGGGGTTGGCCATCGCGAACACGATCCGCGGCCGGGCCATCGTTCGGATCATCTCCAGGCTCACGAGCCGAGGCCCGGACAGGCCGATGAGCGCGTTCGCGCCCTCGAGGACCGCCGCGAGCGGACGCGATGCGGAGCTGTCGCCGAGCTCGTTCGCGAGCGTGCGCTTTTCCTCATTGAGATCGGCGCGCGCGGTCGTGACCGTGCCGTGGCGATCCGCAACGACCACGTGCTTCGCCCCCGCGGTCCGCAGGAGCCGGGCCGTCGCGATCCCGGCGGCACCGGCACCCAGCACGACGACCCGCAGCTCGGTGAGCGACGTCTTGCACACCGCGGCCGCGTTGCGCAGCCCCGCCAAGACCGCGATCGCCGTGCCGTGCTGGTCGTCGTGGAACACCGGGATGTCCAACCGCTCGCGGAGCTTTCGTTCGATCTCGAAGCACGCCGGCGCGGCGATGTCCTCGAGATTGATGCCGCCGAACCCGATCGAGATGCGCGC
>JBBQZK010000074.1:0-12744 GCA_038207785.1 Candidatus Limnocylindria bacterium
GACCACCGTCGCATCGGGCTGGAACTCGCGCGACGCGAGCTTGAATCGCTTGAGGACGGGCACCACGCGATCGACGGCGGGCAGCGACTGCAGCTGCTCCGCGAGGCGGGCCTTGTCATCATCGAGGACGCCGATCGCGCCGATGACGCTGACCTCGCTGCCTGACAGGTTCGCGCCGTAGCCGCGCTCGCGAAGCCGATCGACGACGTGGTCGATCTGCTCTTTGGTCGCGCCCTTCCGCATGATGATGATCACGCGAATATCGTACGAGGGATGCCGCTGTATGCGTTCAAGGGGAAGTCGCCGCGCGTGCATCCGACGGCGTTCGTCGCCCCCACGGCGGTGCTCATCGGCGACGTGACCCTTCACGAGCACTCGTCGGTATGGTTCGGCACGGTCCTGCGCGGCGATATGGATCGCATCGAGATCGGTCCGCGATCCAACGTCCAGGACAACACGACGATCCACACCGACGAGAACGAGCCCACGATCGTCGGCGCCGACGTCACCATCGGCCACAACGCGCTCGTCCACTCGAGCGTCATCGAGCCGAACGTGCTCATCGGCCAGGCCTCGGTGCTCGTGGGCGGATGCGTGATCGGCACCGGGACCATCGTCGGCGCCGGCGCCGTCGTGACGGAGAAGATGACGGTGCCGCCGCACTCCCTGGTGGTCGGTATCCCGGCGAAGGTCGTGCGCGAGGCGCGACCCCTGGACGAGCGTTGGACGGTGAAAGCGGCGAAGCACTACGTCGAGCTCGGCGCCTGGTACCGCGACAACATCGCCGGCGAGCAGCACGGGGAGTGACGACCCTCCGGATCGACGGCGACAGCCTGACGATCGCCGATGTGGTGAGCGTCGCGCGGCGCGGCACTCCCGTCGCGCTGGACCGGGCTGCGGAGCAGCTCGTGCGCGCAGCCGCGAAGCTCGTGGCCGAGCTCGCCGAGGGCGACGCGCCGCTCTACGGGATCAACACCGGGTTCGGGGATCTGGCGCAGGTCCGGATCCCGCGGGCGGACCTCGCGAAGCTGCAGCTCAACCTGCTGCGCAGCCACGCCGCCGGCGTCGGCGACGAGCTCCCCACCGACGTGACCCGCGCGATCCTGCTCCTCCGCGCGAACACCCTTGCCGCCGGCCGCTCGGGCGTCCGTCCGGAGACCATCGATCTGCTGCTCGATCTGCTCAACCGCGGTGTGCTCCCGGCCATCCCGATGCACGGGAGCGTCGGCGCGTCGGGGGACCTCGCGCCGCTCGCGCATGCCGCGCTCGTCCTGGTCGGCGAAGGCGAGGCGACATTCGAGGGCAAGCGGATGAGCGGCACGGACGCGCTCAGGCGCGCCGATCTCAAGCCGCTCGAGCTCGCACCGAAGGAAGCCCTGGCGCTCATCAACGGGACCCAGGTGATGACGGCGATCGGGTGCCTCGCGCTGCACGATGCCGAGGTCCTGTGCACGTCGGCCGACATCATCGGCGCGTTGTCGGCCGAGGCACTGCGCGCGACCGATGCCGCGTGGGACGCGTCGCTCAACCGCGAGCGTCCGCACCCGGGGCAGTCCGTCGTCGCGGCCAACCTGCGCCGGCTCGTTCATGGGAGTCCGATCATCGCGTCGCACAAGATCGGCGATCCGCGGGTGCAGGATCCGTATTCGATCCGATGCATGCCGCAGGTGCACGGCGCCTCGCGCGACGCGCTCGCGTACACCCGGCGCGTGCTCGAGATCGAGATCAACAGCGTCACCGACAATCCGCTCGTGTTCGCCGAGGAGAAACGGATCGTCAGCGGCGGCAACTTCCATGGTCAGCCCGTGGCCATCGCCCTCGACCTCGCGACCATCGGCGTGGCCGAGCTCGCGGACATCAGCGAGAGCCGCATCGACCGCATGACGAACGGCCGGACCAGCGGGCTGCCGGCGTTCCTCTCACCCGACCCCGGCCGCCACTCCGGCTTCATGGTGGCCCAGTACACCGCCGCCGCCCTCGTCGCCGAGAACCGGCTCCGGGCGATGCCCGCGTCGGTCGAGTCGATCCCCACGTCCGCCGATATGGAGGATCACGTGAGCATGGGTGTGCATGCGGCCCACAAGCTCGCGGCCGTGGTCACGAACACCCGAAACGTCCTGGCGATCGAGTCACTCTGCGCGGCGCAGGGTCTCGACCTTCTGGGGATGACGAGCTCGGCCGGCGTCGAGGCAGCCCGGCGGGTGGTGCGGGAGCACGTCCCGAAGCTCGGCGCTGACCGCCCGCTGGCCCCCGATATCTCCGCGATGCGCGACGTCATCAGCCGCGGCCTGCTCGCGACGGCCGTCCGCCACGCCTCCGGAGAGCTCGACTAGCGCTCATAGCCGCGCACGGCGTGGGGTTCCGGCGACTCACCGCACAGCGCGCCCGTCAGTCGCCGGCGCGCTCCAAGACCGTCGCGATCCCCTGACCCACGCCGATGCACATCGTCGCGAGCGCGTAGCGACCGCCGGTCCGGCGTAGCTGCAGCGCCGCGGTGCCCGCAAGGCGGGCGCCGCTCGCCCCGAGCGGGTGGCCGAACGCGATGGCGCCGCCGTTCGGATCGAGCAGCCCTTCGTCGCGCCAGTCGATCCCGAGCTCGACGCAGCACGCGATGACCTGGCTCGCGAACGCCTCGTTGAGCTCGACGACGGCCATGTCCTCGACCCGCAGCCTCGCGCGCTCGAGCGCCTTGCGTGCGGCGGGGATCGGCCCCAGGCCCATCTCGTCCGGCCGGACGCCGGCGACACCCGTGCTCACGACGCGCGCGATCGGCGTGAGCCCGAGCGACCTGGCGCGCTCGGTGGACGCGACCACGAGCGCGGATGCGCCGTCGTTGATGCCCGAGCTGTTCCCCGCGGTGACCGTCCCGGATGCGGCGAACGCGGGCTTGAGGTTCGCGAGCGCCTCGAGCGTGCTGCCGCTGCGGGGATGCTCGTCGCGATCGACGACGGCCGGCTGACCGTTCGGCTGCGGCACGCTCGTTGCGACGATCTCCTCCGCAAGCAGGCCGCTCGCGATCGCGCGCTCGGCCTTCTGCTGGCTGAGGAGCGCGAGGCGGTCCTGGTCGGCGCGCGACACGTTGCGGCGCTGCGCGACGTTCTCCGCGGTCTGACCGAGCGTGACAGTGTGCCCATCCGCGACGAGCTGCGGGTGCGCGAACCGCCATCCGAGCGTGCTGTCCGCCGACGCCGGCGTTCCGCGCGGGTAGGCGGTCTCCGGCTTCAGCGTGACGATCGGCGCTCGGGTCATGCTCTCGACGCCGCCGGCGATGAACAGCTCGCCCTGCCCGCTCCAGATCGCTTCGGCCGCGCTGTTCAGGGCCTGGAGGCTGGAGCCGCACAACCGGTTCACCGTCTGCGCCGGGACCGCCACCGGGAACCCGGCGAGGAGCGTGGCCATGCGCGCGACGTTGCGGTTGTCCTCGCCCGCCTGATTCGCGTTGCCGAGGATCACGTCATCGACACCGGCGGGGTCGATCCCACTGCGCTCGACGACCGCGCGCAGCACGTGGGCGGCCATCTCGTCCGGCCGCAGTCCCGCGAGCACGCCCCCGTACCGTCCGAACGGCGTACGGACATAGGCGCAGATGAAGGCGTCGGTCACTGCACGAGTCTAGTTAGCATCGCGACGTGAGCATCGTCGCGAGCCGCGTCATCCGCGCGCCACGCGGATCACAGCTGAACACGCTCGGGTGGCCGCAGGAAGCGGTGTTCCGCATGCTCCAGAACAACCTCGACCCCGACGTCGCCGAGCGGCCCGACGAGCTGATCGTGTACGGCGGGACGGGGCGCGCGGCGCGCTCGTGGCAGGCGTTCGACACGATCCTCTCGGTCCTCCGGCGACTGAAGGGCGACGAGACCCTGCTCGTGCAATCGGGCAAGCCCGTCGGCGTCTTCCGCACCCACGAGTGGGCCCCGCGCGTACTGATCTCCAACGCGATGCTCGTGCCCAAGTGGGCGACGTGGGAGGAGTTCCGCGCGCTCGAGGCGATGGGGCTCACGATGTACGGGCAGATGACCGCGGGCTCCTGGATCTACATCGGGACCCAGGGCATCCTGCAGGGCACCTTCGAAACGTTCGCCGCCGTCGCGCGCACGCATTTCGATGGCACGCTCGACGGCCGGCTCGTCGTGACCGCGGGGCTCGGTGGCATGGGTGGCGCGCAGCCCCTCGCGATCACCATGAACGGCGGCGTCGCGCTCGTGGTGGAAGTGGATCCGACCCGGGCGGAGCGTCGCATGAAGCAGGGATTCCTCGACGAGATGACCGACTCGCTCGATGACGCGCTCGCGCGCGCCGAGGGCTACCTCGGGTCGCGGACACCGCGCTCCATCGGCTTGGTCGCGAATGCCGCCGCGATCCTGCCCGAGCTCGTTCGGCGGAACGTGCGCGTTGACGTCGTGACCGATCAGACCTCGGCGCACGACCCGCTCGACGGCTACGTGCCGGACGTGCGTCACGCCGGCGTCCTGCGGATCAACGATCCGAAGGCGTACATCGAAGCCTCGCGGGTCTCGATCGCGGCGCAGTGCGAGGCCATCGTCGCCTTGAAGGACCGCGGTGCCATCGCGTTCGACTACGGCAACAACCTCCGCGGCGAGGCGAAGACCGCCGGGTTCGCGCGGGCGTTCGACTACCCGGGCTTCGTGCCGGCGTACATCCGGCCGCTCTTCGAGCGGGGCAAGGGGCCGTTCCGGTGGGTGGCGCTGTCCGGTGAAGCCCAGGACATCCTCGCCACGGACCGCGCCGTGCTCGAGCTCTTCCCGGAGGATCGGACGCTGCGCCGGTGGATCGAGCTCGCGGAGGCGCGGGTGCCGTTCCAGGGACTGCCCGCGCGGGTGTGCTGGCTCGGGTACGGCGAGCGCGCGGCATTCGGCGAGCGGCTCGATGACCTCGTGCGCACGGGCGCAGTGGCGGCGCCCATCGTCATCGGCCGCGATCACCTCGACTCGGGCTCCGTGGCGTCACCGAACCGGGAGACGGAAGGGATGCGCGACGGCAGCGACGCGATCGCCGACTGGCCGATCCTGAACGCGCTGGTGAACACCGCGGCCGGCGCGACGTGGGTCTCCGTGCATCACGGCGGCGGCGTTGGCATCGGCAATTCGATCCACGCGGGGATGGTCGCGGTCGCCGATGGCACCGAGCTCGGGCGACGCAAGCTGGAGCGCGTGCTCACCACGGATCCGGGCACGGGCGTCATGCGGCATGCCGACGCGGGCTATCCCGATGCCATCGCGTTCGCGGCGGAGACGGGACTGGATCTGCCGAGCGCCGGCTAGACGATCTCCGCGGCGATCGGCAGCCGCATCGTGAACGTGCTGCCGGTGCCGATCCGCGACTCGACGGTCAGGGTGCCGCCGTGCTGGTCGACGATCCGCCGGACCGACCAGAGACCCACGCCGCTGCCCGGGACATCGTTGACGTTCGATCCGCGGCGGAAGCGATCGAAGATCGTCTCGCGTTCGTCCTCGGGGATGCCGAGGCCCTGGTCGCTCACCGCGACGACCGCCTGACGCAGATCGGCGCTGCGCTCCTCGCGCACCGTGACGCGGATCCGCCCGCCGCGGGGGCTGAACTTGACGGCATTGCTGACGAGATTGTCGATCGACCGCTCGATGCGATCACGATCCCAATTACCGACGACGGAATCGATCCCCGGCTCGAGCAGGAATTGGTGGCGTGTATTCGTCACGCGGTAGCCCTCGAGCACGTCCGTGACGAGCGAGACCAGCTCGACGGGACCGAGGTGCAGGGCGGTCACGTCGGTGTCGTCCCTGCGGGCAAGATCCATGAGCTCGTCGACCCGAAGCGCGCCCCGCCGGAGCGCCGCCTCGATCGAGCTCAACCGTGTGCCGAGCTGATCGATCTCCAGCCGGCCCTTCGCGTGCTGATGGCGCATGAGCTGCGCGATCGCGGTGGCGACGATGAGCGGGCTCTTGAGGTCGTGCCCGAGCGTGGCGAAGATCGCGAGACGCTCGCCGGACGCGACGGCCCGCTCCTCCTCGAGGGCGAGCTCCGCCCGGCGACGCGCGACCTCGTGCTCGCTGAGGGTCGTGAGGGCCAGGAACACCGCGCCATCCAGGGCATCGTGCAGGAGGAGCTCCGCGCCGACGACGTCGCTCGTGGGGGAGCGATCGGACACATAGCGGCGCAGGGCCCGGCCGATCTCCTGCCGGAGCAGCCGGAACTCGGTCGCGATGTCCGGCGCGATGAAGCCCTGCTCGAATCGGACGCGCGCATGGCTCTCCGCGGCCGAGAGCACGTCGGGGTCTTCCAGCGGCACCCCCGCGTTCCCGCTTGGTGCGCTGTATCTCGTGAGGAGGCGGAGGAGCGCGTCGAACATCGCGGGGATGTGATCCGCGACGGCGGCCTCGGCGCGAGCGCGATGGAACGGCTGATCCGCCGCCGCGTCGAGCCAGCGGGTGAGGATCTCGTCGCGCCGCGTGGTGAGCAGCGCCACGACCCACGAAAGATCGGCGCCCTGCGTGATCGCCTCGACCCGGGTCGCGACATCGGACTCGGGCGGGACGGCGGGCGCGGTGGACAGCTCCTTTTTCATCCGGCGATGGTCGCATGACGAACCGGTAACGGATAGCGCCCGAGCGTCAGTTCGCTCGGGCGCCTACCCAGTCGTCGAGGTGGCTAGCGGGCGACGCCGGCCAGCAGCTCGGCGAACCGGTCGTGGGTCTCCCGCAGCCCGGACTCCATGCCGCGCTCGATCATCCCGTCACGGTCCTCTTTGGAGGCGAACCGCGTGTGGTTGGTCATGAGCGTCCGCCCGTTCTGCTCCGTGAAGACCGCCGTGTCGATCGAGATGTGACCCGCGAGCGGCTCGAATTCGAACGTCTGGACGATTCGCTCGGGCGCCGTGATCTCCCGGTATTCGCCGCGGAACGCGAACTCTTCGCCGTCGCCCCGGTTGATGAACCGCCACGCACCGCCGGGACGTACGTCCATCTTGTCGACGATCGTCTCGTATTTGCGCGGGCCCCACCACTGCGGGATGAGCGCCGGATCGGTCATCGCCTTGAAGACGACGTCTCGGGGCGCGTCGAACTCGCGCGTGATCAGGATCTCGGTGTCCGAGGGCAGCGTGATCGCGGTGGTGGCGTTACGTGTTGCGGTCATTGCGCTTCTCCCCTGTTCCTTGTTTGCGTGCGGAGCACTTCGTCGAATCGCTCGAACCGTTCATCCCATGAGCGGCGGAACTGCTCGAGCCAGGCGTCGAGCTCCTTCAACGGCTCGGGTCGCAGCGCGTAGATCCGCTGTTGCGCGACCGGGCGGACCTGCACCAGACCAGCCGCGCTCAGCACCCGCAGGTGCTTCGACACCTGAGGCTGCCGCAGCTCCAGCCGGGTCGCGATCTCACCGACCGGCAGGGGCGTTCGGCGAAGGAGCTGGACGATCGCGAGGCGGTTGGGCTCGGCCAGGGCGCTGAGGGTGCTCTGCATGGGGTATATATACCCCAACAGGAATATGCCTGTCAAGGCATATTTCGGAGGAGCTAGGCGACCCGGGCGCCGCCCTGGAATACGGCCCACACCCGCCAGAGCGCCCGGGCGTCGGACAACGGATCGCCGTGGACGAGGACGAGGTCTGCGGGGAGGCCCACCCCGATCCGGCCGGCGTGATCGTGCCCCAGCAGCTCGCCACCGGACCGGGTCGCCGCCACGAGCGCCTCGCGCGGACTGAGGCCGGCCGCGACCAGGAGCTCGACCTCCCAGGCCAGATGCCCGGCACGCACCGATCCGCCGCCGAAGTCCGAGCCGGTCGCGATGCGCACGCCGGCGCGCTTCGCGGCGGCGACGGACGCGTACGCGCCGGCCTTCCGATCCGCGATGCGCGTGGCGCTCTCCGCGGTCGTGAAGCGATCGATCGTGGTCGTGCGGGCGAAGGTCTCCCAGGAGGCGAACACCGAGAGGGTCGAGGTCAGCGTCACTCCATTCCGCTGCATGGTGCGGGCGATCTCGTCGTTCAGCTCCATTCCATGCTCGATCGAGTCCACGCCCGCTTCGGCGGCGACGCGCGCGCCATCGAGATAGCCGGAGTGGCAGGCGACCCGCCCGCCGCGGGCGTGCACCGCCTTCGTCATCGCCGTCATCGCCGGGATGCCGAACGGCGAATTCTTCACGCCGCCGGGCGCATCCATGTAGATCTTCACGAAGTCGGTGCCGAGCTCGAGCTGGTGAAGCGCGGCCGCGGTGAGGCCATCGTCGTCGGTCGTCACAAACATGTCCGGGTAGCCGATCTTCCCGATCCAGGTGCCGGCGACGCGGATGTGCGGGTTGCCCGGCCTGCCCGAGAGCTCCTCCCGTACGTCGAGCGAGATCGGCCGGCCGTCGGCGCTCGGCGCGCCGACGTCGCGCGCCCACAAGACTCCGGCCTGCACGAGGCGGTTCGCATTCTCTCGCGCGACCTGCCGCAGGACGTCGGGCGGGTCGCCGCCGCGCACGATCCAATGACTCCCGCCCTGCATCGTCAGGTGGCTGTGGCAGTCGACCATCCCGGGCACGATCACCGCGCCTCCGGCGTCGATGACCTCCGCGCCGTGCGGGTCGATCTCGTCGTTCGGACCGATCGCCTCGATCGTGCCGTCGGCGAACGCGACCGATATGCCGAGCCGCAGGGAGTCGGAGGACCCATCGGCCAGCGCGGCGTCGTGGAGGATCGTCCTCACTTCTGTCCCTCGCCCTGATAGCGCCCCTTGTAGCCCTCGGCCGTGGGGACGCTCAGGCGCAAGAAGACGAGCTGGAGGACCGCCGCACCGCGCTGCAGCCGGTAGCCCCGCGGGTTGAGCACCGAGAGCAGGCCCTCGCCGCGTCCGGAGTAGCCGGCATCCCACACCGCGCTCTGGAGCGCGACGCCCGAGCGCAATAGCGTCGAGCGCGGGCGCGCGAAGGCCATGAGGTCCGGTGGCAGGTTCACCTTCTCCGCGTAGCCGATCACGTAGCTGCCCTGGTGCAGGTCCCACCATCCATCGGCGTCGGACTGGAGATCCTCGCGCGCCGCCGGCTCGCGCAGGTTCGCCGCCGCCCCGAGGAGGCCGGGGGAGGTCAGCCGCTGGATGCGCTCGACGCGCAGATCGATGCCGTTCGGCTGGATCTGCGTCTGCGGATCGATGCCCTCGACGAGCGGCGGCTGCGCGGCGATGGCGGCTCGAAGCTCTTCACGCGACAGCACGCTCACTCGCTGCGATGCTAGGCGGCCGGCCGGAGAGGTGCCACACTCGGCTCGCCCATGCCGCTCACCCCAAAGCCGGTCTCCGCGTCCACGACGGTCTTCAGCAAGACGATGCTGCCGAGCGACGCGAATCCAAACGGCAACGTCCATGGCGGCGAGATCATGCGGCTCATCGACGAGTGTGCCGGCGCCGCGGCCACACGTCACGCGCGCCAGCGCGTCGTGACCGCACGCGTCGACGAGCTCTCGTTCGTCGCGCCCGTGTACGTCGGCGATCTCGTGACGGCGCGCGCGTCGGTCAACGACGTCGGAACGAAGAGCATGGAGGTCGGCGTCCGCGTCGACGCGGAGGACATGCTCACCGGTACGGTCGTCCACGTGTCCTCGGCCTACCTCGTCTTCGTGGCGATCGACGACAACGGCAAAAGCGCGCCGCTCCCACCGGTCATCGCGGAGAGCGAGGACGAGAAGCGCCGCATGGCCGCGGCGAAGGTCCGGCGCGAGCGCCGCCTGCGGCGGTAGCATCCGGCGCAGCACAAGGAGGTCGAGATGAGAGGCGCACGCATCCCGTCCATCGCGCTGGCGACGGTGCTCGCCGCCACCGCCTGCCAGGCCCCCCGAGCCACCTCCGGCGGCAGCGCCCCTGCCGCCGCCAGCTCGAGCGCGGCCCCCGACTTCAGCGGCAAGACCCTGAACATCGTCACCGGCGGCACCGGCGGTGTGTACATCGTCTACGGCGCCGGGCTCGCGGACGTGCTCACCAAGAAGATGAAGGTGGCCGCTAGCGCGCAGACCACACCGGCCTCCGTCGACAACATGAAGCTCATCCGGGACGGGAAGGCCGACCTCGCGTTCACGCTCGCCGATACCGCGTACGACGCGATCAATGGCAAGAACCGGTTCGCCCCGCCGGAAGGCAAGGTCGACGCCAGGACCATCGCGGTCATGTACTCGAATTACATGCACCTTGTCGCCAAGTCGAGCGCGGGCATCAACACGGTCGCCGATCTCAAGGGGAAGCGAGTCTCGATCGGCGCCGCCGGCTCCGGCACCGAGACGAAGGCCATCCGGATCCTCGAGGCCTACGGCATGAACACGACGAGCGACATCCAGCCGCAGCGCCTTGCGGCGCAGGACTCGGCGGATGCGCTCCGCGACAGCAAGATCGACGCGTTCTTCTTCGACGGCGGATTGCCCACCAGCGCCGTCACGGACATCGCGAACTCGACGGCCGTGAAGCTCATCGACCAGACCGACGCGATCGCGAAGATGAACGCCAAGTACGGCAACTTCTATTTCGCGGCCAAGATCCCGAAGGGCACGTACAAAGGGAACGACACCGATATCGTCACCGCGGGCGTCGCGAATCTCCTCGTGGTGCCGACCTCGTTCGACGCCGCCTTCGTGAAGGCGATCCTGACGGCGATGTTCGACAACCAGCCGGACCTCGTGCTCGTGCACCCCGAGGCAAAGAACCTAAAGCTCGACACCGCGACCCAGGGCTCGCCCATTGACTTCCACCAGGGGGCGATCGACTTCTACAAAGCCAAGGGAGTCTGGAAGCCGTGATGCCGTGAGGGCGTTCGCCCTCGTCGTGGTGCTCGTCGTGCTGACGGGGGTGGCTGCGGCCACCCCCGTCGCCGTTCTGCGGATCGAGCCGGGCGGCCGGACGTACGCGCTTGGCGACGGCGAGCGGTACGAGTACTCGTATCAGCAGTCCATCTACCAGGTGCCCGTGATCGAGGAGCATGAGCGCGTCGGTGACGCACTGCGCATCGTGCGCGTGCGGTCGCGCGACCTCCGGGCCGTGGAATACTTCCGCTGGGATGGCCAGATCCGGCGTGTGGGCGACGAGTTCGTGCAGGACGCGCCATCCAACAGCGTGCCCGCTCTCGTCATCCGGATCACGACGGAAGGGGCCCAGCGGCTGCGGGGCGCGCACGTCGACATCACCCTGCGCGCCGAGCTCGGCGAGACCGTGGTCACGGTGACGCCCGGGCACGCACCGGCGATCGCCCTGCTCGGCGGACGATGACCGAGGAGGTCCTCGTCCGGCCGGACTTCGACGCGATCGCCGCGGATCAGAAGACCCGCGAGATCATCGAGGAGTTCGAGAACGAGGCGAAGACCCGCGCTCTGACCGGGTGGTGGGCCCGACTCGTCACCTCGCTCTCGGTCGCGACCACGCTGTTCGCCCTCTACTACGCCGCCGCCGGAGCTGAGATCCCGTTCACGAGCGTCGTGCTCGTGCCGACGGTCAGCGTGTTCGGCGAGACCATCACGACGAAGCAGATCTACGAGATGCTGTTCCTCGCGGCGATCCTTACGCTTACCTTCCTCCTGTATCCGGCGCACCCGCGGTTCCTGAAGCGGGTGAACCCGATCCTCGACATCCTGCCCGCCGTTGGATCGATCGCGATCGCGCTGTACGTGCTGCTGAATTTCGAGCAGGTGATCTATCGCGCGAACAGCCCCACGCCGACGGACTTCGTGTTCGGCATCATCGCGATCGTCGTCGTGCTGGAGGCGGCGCGGCGGACGGTCGGGTGGCATCTGCCGCTCCTGGGGCTGATCGCGATCGCGTACGCGTACTTCGCCGATTTCATGCCCGGACCGTTCCGGGGACCGCCGAAGAACCTGGACGACATCGTCGCCAATCAATACCTCGGCACCGACGGGATGATCGGGCAGCCGCTCCTCGTGGCCGCCACGTTCATCATCCTGTTCACAATCTACGGCGCGATCCTCGACCACACCGGCGCCGGCCGCTTCTACGTCGATCTCGCCTTCGCCCTCACCGGCCGGAAGCCGACGGGCGCGGCTCGAACGGTGACGGTCGCGTCGTTCCTCCTGGGTACCGTGTCCGGCTCGGGCGTCGCCACTACGGTGACTCTCGGGTCGATCGCGTATCCGATGCTCAAGAAGGCCGGTCACGACCGCGAGTCGTCCGGCGCGATCCTCTCTGCCGGCGGCATCGGCGCGGTCATCTCGCCGCCGGTCCTCGGCCCGGCTGCGTTCATCATGGCCGAGCTCCTTCGCATCTCCTATCTCGATGTCGTGATCATGGCGATGATGCCCACGATCCTCTTCTACCTCGGCATCCTGCTCACGATCGAGATCGACGCGCGGCGTCTGAAGGCCCAGCCGATCGTCCTCGACGCGCCGGGCTTCTGGTGGCTCACGAAGCGCTACTGGTACCAGTACACGTCGCTGTTCGGGATCATCGCGTTCCTGCTGCTCGGCTTCAGCACGATCACCGCGATCTTCTGGTCGATCCTGCTCGCGATCGTCGTGTCCTACATCCGCAGGGAGACGTCGCTGACGTGGCCAAAGCTCGTCTCCGCATTGTCATCGGGAACCAGGCAAGTGCTCTCGATCGCGGCCACGACGGCCGTCGCCGGGATCGCCGTCGGCGTCCTCCTGCAGACCGGGCTCGGCCTCAAGATCTCGAGCCTCATCCTCACGCTCGGACAGGGCAATCTGGTGCTCACGCTCGTGGTCGCGGGCGTGGTCCTCTGGGTCCTCGGGCTGTCGCTCCCGATCACCGCGACGTACCTGGTG
>JBBQZK010000075.1:0-12515 GCA_038207785.1 Candidatus Limnocylindria bacterium
TATTGGGGCGACGGCGACTAGCGCGCCGCGATCAGAACGACGCGCCCGGCTCCGGCGCGTCCGCGCTGTCGTAGTGCACGGTGATGAACTTGAGCAGCGCGCTCGTATCGACGGTCTGCAGATTGAGCCGCCAGCGCCACGCGACCGCCGTGAGCTTCGCATCCTTTAGCTCCGGCACCGGCTCGAGCACGACCTTCGGGTAGCGGCTCCGCATCGTGTCCGTGACGAACTGCTTGAGCTGCGCGAGCTCGGTCGTCGAGAGCCCGTTGTACGCGATGACGATGCCCCCGTGCTCCAGGTTGTGGGTGGTGGCCTCGAACGGCACCTTCGCGTCGTAGATCCCGGCCTTCACCGGTGCCGCCGGCTGCGGCCAGTGTGAACCGGAGCTTGGCGGAAGCGCGCCCGTGTACGTGACCGGAGTACCGGAATTCACATGGGTATTCCCTTGGTCGCCTTCCTTGGCCCCGCGGGCTGGATCATCCGAAGCGACCGTGACCAGTGTCGGCGGCGGCGTGGTCGCGACGACCGGCGCGACGCTCAAGACGCCGGCCTGGCGCAGTCCGAACACGGCGAGGACGAGCAGGACGACGATGCCGAGGCCGATGAGGAGGTTGCGGCTCCCGCCACTGGTGCCGCGGGGCGCCTGGCCGCCGCGCTTCTCACGTTGGCGACGACGGAGCTCGCGTTCGCGGCGCTCGCGCCGCGTGGTCACGCTCATCGCATCGAGTCTACGGTCTCTAGACTTCGGACCAAGATGACCGTGCGGGTGCGATTCGCACCGTCTCCCACCGGATCGCTGCACATCGGGAGCGTGCGCACGACGCTCTACAACTACTTCATGGCCCGCCAGAACGAGGGCGGGACGCTCATCCTCCGCATCGAGGACACCGATCAGGACCGGCTCGCCCCCGGAGCGATCGACAGCATCTACGACGGGCTCCACTGGATGGGCATCGAGTGGGATGAAGGCCCGCGCGAGGGCGGCGCCTTCGGACCGTACGTCCAATCGGAGCGTCTGCCCATCTATCAGCAGCATGCCGCGCGCTTGGTCGCGGACGCCGCCGCGTATTTCTGTTTCTGCACGAAGGAGCGGCTGACCCAGATGCGCGCCGCGCAGCAGGCCCGTGGTGAGATCACCCGCTACGACCGCCACTGCCGCACCATCGCGCCAGACGAGGCTGCGACGCGCGCCGCGAGCGAGCCGCACGTGATCCGGCTGAAGGTGCCCGAGGACGGGACCATCGCCATCGACGATCTCGTGTTCGGACACGTGGAGTGGCCGCTGCGGTCCATCGAGGACCAGGTGCTCCTCAAGTCGGACGGCTTCCCCACCTATCAGCTCGCGGTCGTCATCGATGACCACGTTATGGAGATCAGTCATGTGTTCCGCGGCGAGGACTGGTTGCCGTCGACCCCGAAGCACCTGCTCGTGTACCGCGCGTTCGGCTGGGACGTCCCGCCGCATGCCCACCTGCCCAACGTGCTCGGGCCCGACGGCAAGAAGCTGGCGAAACGTCACGGTGCGACCAAGGTCGAGGAGTTCCGCAAGGAGGGGTACCTGCCCGAGGCGATGGCCAACTACCTCTCGCTCGTCGGCTGGTCACCGGGGACCGAGGAGGAGATCTTCAGCCTGGACGACCTCGTGCGGCGATGGCGCATCGACCAGGTGCAGAAAGCCGGCGGAAAGTGGGATCGCGACCGCCTGAACTTCTTCAACGGCCTCTGGATCCGCAAGCTGTCTAGCGACGAGCTGCTCCGGCGTCTTTGGCCGTTCCTCCCCGCGGAGTGGGACCGCGACCTCGTGCGGCAGGTGGTGCCCCTGATACAGGAGCGCATGGCCACGCTCGCGGAGGCGAAGGATCAGATCGCCTTCCTGTTCACGGACCCCCTCGAGCACGACCGCTCGATCCTCGTGCCGAAGAAGCGCGAGCCACAGGACACCGTGACCGCGCTGAGCCGCACCACGGTCGCGCTGCGATTCCTCGACCCGTTCGTCCCGCCGCGCATCGAGCAGGCCATCGCGGCCGTCGCCGCGGACGTGGGCTGGACCGTGCGTGACCTCACCATCGCGATCCGGGCCGCCGTCACCGGCCGGAAGGTCGGTCCGCCGCTCTATGAGTCACTCGCGCTGCTGGGGAAAGATCGCGCGATCCCGCGCCTCGAGTCGGCGCAAGAGCTGATCGGCTAGGCCGGACCGGCTAGTCCCAGAAGCTCGATGCGGGGAGCGCACGCTCCGGCCGCGCCCGGCGAGGCTTTCCGAGAAGCGGCAGGACGAGCGTGAAGGTCGCACCGAGCCCGCGACCCTGGCTGGTGGCGAGGAGGTCCCCGCCGTGCGCTTCCGCGATCAGCTTCGCCAGGTACAGGCCGAGACCCATTCCCGGAACGTTCGCGGTGCGCGCGTCGCGGATCCGCCCGTACCGGCTGAAGAGCACGGTCATGTCCTCGGGATTGAGCCCCACGCCGTGATCGCGGACCGCGACCCGAGCCTCATCCGCGTTCGCGGATACGTTCACCATGATCCCGGCGCTTGGCGGCGAGAACTTAAGGGCGTTCTGGAGCAGGTGGTCGAACAGCTGGCGGAGCCGCTCGGGGTCGGCGGCGACCTGGACCGGCGTTGACGGCGCGACGATCGTCGCGCGGTCATGTGGCACGCGCTGCTCGGTGATCTCGAGGACGAAGGCCGCGAGGTCGACCGGCACCATCGTCAGCGCCATCTTGCGCGTGTCCATCTGATCGAGCGTCAGCAGATCGTTCGCGAGCCGCGTGAGCCCGCGAGCGTGGCGGCGCACCTGATCGAACGCGGCACTCTGCGCCCGGTCGAGGGTCATCGGATCGGCGAGGAGCGGCACCGCGACGTCGATGCTGACCACGGACTCCCGCAGCTGTACGGCCAGGATCATGCGGGCTTGCTCGCGGCGGAGCTCATCGATGCGAAGCCTGCGCTCGCGGGCCCGTGCGGCGGACACCGCGACGGCGATCCCGACGAGGCTCCCGACCAGCGCGACGGCGCTGACGGCCGTGGCCGGCGTCTGCGCCGCGCCCATGGCGACCGCGGTCCACAGGGCGCCTGCGACGAACGCGATGAACAGACCCACGCCCCGCTCGAGCCACCACGCTGCGGCGATGACCGCGATGAAGAGCACCGGTGCCGTCTCGATCCGGTCGCCGGAGAGCCATTCGATACCGACGGCGAGCGCGACGATGAGCGTGATGCCGACGGCAAGCCCCACTCCGTGCGCAGCGGGGAGCCGCGGGGGCTCAATGGCCGCGACGGCCGGAAAGTCCTCGGGCAGCGGTGCCTGCGGCGGCGCCGGGAGCTTCGTCTCGCCGGACGCCGCGCGATAGGTCGTCACTCCCAGGTGATGTCGATGGGCGCGGGGTGCGGGGTAGCGCCGTGCGGCTTCCCGCTGCCGGCGCTCGCGACCGAAGCTGATCCGAGCAGGCTCACTGCGACGGCGAGAGCGATGACGATCGCGCGAATGGTGCGACGCATGATGTCCCCCTTCTGCTATCGCGCCGTGAATCGCACGGCGTCGACTGCGCGCTGATAGACCGTGAGATGTTCGAGCTCGCTCGTCGGCGCGACGTTGAGCTCGGCGATGAAGGCCTCGACGACGACCGGATCGAACTGGGTCCCTGCCGCGGTCCGCAGCTCGGCGGCGGCCGCCTCGGGCGTCACTGCCCGGCGGTACGGGCGCGGCGTGGTCATGGCCTCGTACGCGTCGGCCACCGCGATGATCTGCGCCGCGCGCGGGATCGCCTCTTCCTTGAGTCCGTTCGGGTACCCCCGTCCGTCGAATCGCTCGTGGTGCGCGAGGATCAACGGCCGGATGTGGTCGAGCTCGGGCATCTGGGCGAGGAGGCTCGCGCCGATGATCGGATGCGCGCGGATCTCGCCCCACTCGCCGTCGCTCAGCCGATCCGGCTTGTGCAGGATCGCGTCGGAGATCGCGATCTTGCCCAGGTCGTGGAAGAGGGCGCCGAGCTGAACGGCCTCGACCGCGATGTCATCGAGGCCGAGCCGTTTCGCGACGGCGACAGAGCGGTAGATCGTCGCGGCGAGGTGGGCGGTGCCGGTCGGGGCCTTCGCTTCCAGGGAGCCGAGGAGCGCGCCGACGATCGAGATGTGCGCCTCGGCGAGCCGCGTATTCGACTGCTCGAACAGCCGGTTCAGCTCGATGACCTTCGCGTGCTCCGCCCGGCTGTCCGCGGACCGGGCCACGTACAGCTTGAACGAATACCACGCGACGCCCAGGGGCAGAATGAAGACCGCGGCGCCGAATACGCCAAGGGCCTGGTACGCGAGCGCGAGCGCCGCGCCGTTCACCGCGGTGGCGACGTAGTTCACCGGCATCCAGCTGAAGTTCTGGCGCCACACCGCGACGAACCGGGCGTCCGAGGTCAGGGCGATGACTCCGGCAGTGAGCGTCGAGTTCGTGAAGAAGTACACGGCCGCCGAGATCGCCACCGCGACCACCGTGCTCGTGATGTCGCCGGGCGGCGTGGTCCCGCCGAGGGCGCCGTAGGTCGCCGCTGCGAGCGCCGTCGAGATCGAGAGCTGTCCGAAGTTGAATGCGGCCTTGCGCACCGGCTTCGGCTTCGGGGTGAAGGCGTTGACCGCGGCGACCGCAACGTTGACCCAGAGCGCGATGCCGGCGCCGAACAGCACGTAGGCCGCCACCTTGACCGCAAAGGACATGGAGATCGCGCTGGAACGGAAGAGCATCACCGGATTGCGCTGCGCTGCGACGGCGAGCCCGAGGAGGAGCACGAACATCAGCGGGTCGAGCCGGGCCACCTGGACCCCGAGCGATGCGGCGAGGAGAACGCCTGCCCCGATCGCCACGACCGCGACGATGTAGATATTCGCGACGACGCGCTTCACGCCCGGCTTGCGGCTGTCCCCCACCGGTATCACCCTCCGAGTCTCCCCTGGTCGCCCGCGTGTTGTACCGGGAGAGGTAGGCCGGGTGAGGCCCCGTTCGGGGGATTCGTGGATCGCCGGTCCGGTGCGCTGGTCCTAGGCCGTTCGGGCTAGCGGTTCCGCTCCGACCGGACGAAGAAGAAGGTGCCGATGACGAGCGCCGCCAGGAATGCAGGCACGATGACCGCGAGATTCGCCGCCGGGGACTGGAGCACGACATGCTCGTAGTCCGGGGAGCCCGCGTAGAAGACGCCCCGCACGAAATCGACGGCGTAGCGCAACGGAGCGATCCGCGAGAAGAACTCGAGGTACCAGGGCATGACCTGGATCGGCGTGAACACGCCGGCAAGGAAGAACTGCGGCAGGAAGATGAACGGGAAGACCTGGTTCGCGGCCCGTTGGTTGTTGAGGAACGCGAGTACCACGACCCCGAAGGCGCCGCCGAAGAAGGCGACCACGATGCCGGTCCCGATGAGGGCGATGAGCTGGGCCGGCGAGATGTGGATGCCGATGATCAGGCCGAAGGCGATGATCGCGAGCGCCTGGGGCAGCGCCACCAGCGTTTCTCCCAGAATTCGGCCGGCGATGATCGTGTAGCGCGAGACCGGAGCGATGAACAGCTCTTGGCTGAAGTCGTTCTCCCGGTCGATCACGAGCGAGATCATCCCCATGGCCGTGCTCTGGAACAGCGTTTGGGCATAGACGCCGGTGAACGTGAGGGTCAGGAAGTCGAAGCCCGGCCCCGTGCCGAAGTTCGCGGCCAGCGTCCCGCCGAGCGCGCCGATGAAGATGAACGGGAAGATGACGGTCGTGATGAGCCGAGCCCGATCGCGCAGCAGCTTCGTGAGATCGCGCTGCGCGAGCGCCAGGACGGAGTGGAGCTCGCCTGCGCCGATCATGACCGCGCCAGGACTTTGATGTATGCGTCCTCGAGTGACGGTGCCACGGTCCGGACGACGGTCAATGGGGTGTCGATGGCCTTCAGGATGGCGTGCGCGCCGACGCCATCGAGCGGGATCTCGAACAGGGGCGTCTCCTGGTGCGTCACGCCCCGTGCGACGAGCTCGCGACGCAGCGCGTCACGGTCCGCTGCGTCGACGACCAGGTACTCGCTGGTGAGCTCTTGCTTCACGCGCGCGGGCGTGCCCTCGGCGACGATCTTGCCCTTGTCGAGGATGCAGATGCGATCGGCATCCTCGGCCTCGTCGAGGTAGTGCGTCGTCAGGAACACGGTCGCCCGCGTCTCCGCGCGCACCTCCCGCAGGTAGTCCCAGAGCGCGCGGCGGCTCGCCGCGTCGAGGCCCGAGGTCGGCTCATCGAGGAACAGGACCCGGGGCCGGTGCATCAGGCTCCTCACGATCTCGAGCTTGCGCTTCATGCCGCCGGAGAACGTCTTCACGGCCTTGAACATCTCGCCCTCGATGCCGAGGACCGCCGAGAGCTCACGCACCCGGTCGCGGTACTGGAGCGGCATGAGCGAGAAGAACGGCCGGTACGGGTACAGCCCGTACAGGATCGCGTGCAGCCGCACGTTCTCTTCGGCCGTGAGGTTGAGGTCGAGGCTGGGTTTCTGAAAAATGATCCCGACCGTTCGGCGAACACCGCTCGGATCCGTCGCGAGATCGTGCCCGCCGATGAGCGCCAGACCGGACGTGGGCGCGAGCGTGGTGGTGAGGATCGAGATCGTCGTCGTCTTGCCGGCCCCATTGGGACCGAGCAGCGCGAACAGCTCCCCGGCCTTGACGCTGAAGCTGATGCCGTCGACCGCGTTCAGGTCCGCGCCCTTGTAGCGCTTGATGAGGTCGGTGACGACGATCGTGTTCGCATCGTCGACCGGCGCGGGCGGGGCCGGACGGACCGGGCTCGCGAGCATCAGGCCGCCTGCGCGGCGGCGATCGCGTCCGCGAGGGTGAATCGCTGGAGATAGAGCGCCCGGCCGACGATCACGCCGCGCAGCCCGCGGTGCTTCAGCCGGCCCAGCGCCGTGATGTCGGCGACGGAGCCGATGCCGCCCGAGTAAATGAGGTCCCCACCGAAGGCCCGCGCTACGGCTTCCGTTGACGGAATGTCCAAGCCCTGGAGCGTGCCGTCGACCGAGACGTTCGTGTAGATAAGGGTCGCGACGCCGAAGAGGGCGGCCTCTCTTGCCAGATCCGCGGCCCTGACGTCGGTCGTTGTGGTCCAGCCGTGCGCCGCGACCATTCCGCCGCGCGCGTCCACCGCGACGGCAAGCCCGTCGGCATGACGGTCGACGAGCCGGCCGATGAGCTCCTTGTCGGCGATCGCGGCCGTGCCGACGACGATGCGCGACACGCCGGCCTCCGCGAACGCTTCCGCGGTATCGAAGTCCCGGATGCCACCGCCGGCCTGCAGCTTGACGGTGAAGCGGTTCGCGATCGCTCGGATGTGGTGGAGGTTCGCGGGCGTCCCGGTCCGGGCGCCATCAAGATCCACGACGTGCAGCCACTCCGCGCCTTCGGCGACGAGATGCTTGGCCGCCTCGAGCGGCGACTTGGCGACCTCCTCGACGGTCGCGAAATCACCGCGGGTCATGCGCACGACGCGGCCGTCCAGGATGTCGATCGCGGGATAGACGATCACGTGCTCATGGTACGGACGGCAGGGCCGCGATCAGGCGCTCGACGCTCGCCTTCAACCCATACCGTTCGGCGAGCGCCCGGGCCCGCGCAGGATCCTTGGCCACCGATGGGATCGATCCGTCGCCGCCCCGGACGGTCGTATCCGCGACCGGCGCGACGACGCGGCGCGCAGCCTCCAGGTAGTCCGCCGAGCGCTTCAGCTTCTGGCGGATCGTCGGGTTGAGATCGGGCGCGGCGATCGCGGCGTCCAGCGAGCCGTATCGCCGGAGGACATCGCTCGCGGTCTTCTCGCCGATGCCCGCGACCCCGGGCAGCCCATCGGACGGATCGCCGCGCATCAGCGCGTAATCGAGGTACCGATCACCGGGAATGCCGTACTTCGCGTGGATCCAGCCCTCGTCGACCTCGGCGAGCTCGCTGACGCCGCGCAGCGTGTACAGCACCTTGACCCGCGGGTCGCGCACGATCGCGAACAGGTCACGGTCGCCGGTGACGACCTCGACCCGCTCGTCCGTACCTGCAGCGATCGTCGCGATGACGTCCTCGGCCTCGAACCCTTCGGCCTCGGCGTACGAGAGCCCGATCGCATCGAAGATCTCCAGGAGGATCGGGAACTGAAGGCCCACCTCATCCGGCTCATCGCCGGGCCCGGCGAGCCGGTGCGTCTTGTATGTCGGCAGCGCCGCGACCCGGAACGCCGGCCGCCAATCGTTGTCGAGTGCCGCGAAGAAGCGGCCGGGCTTCCGGTCCGGGAGCAGGCGGCTCACGAAGTTGAGGAAGCCCATCGCGGCGTGGACCTTGGTGCCGTCGGGCGCCTTCAGCTCGGGAACGGCGTGATAGGCGCGGTACAGCAGGCTGGCCGCGTCGAGGAGCAGGAGCGGCCGGCCGGAGGCCGCCTCACGCCCTCGCGGGCGCGGTCGCGAAGACGGCGTCGAAGGCGTCGATGACCCGATCGTTCTCGGCGGGCGTCCCGATCGAAACGCGGAGGCACCGCGCGCAGCCCGGCCACATCGAGACGTCCCGAATGAGCACGCTGTGCTCGAGGATCTTCGCGTGCACCTCGGCCGGCTGGCGGTCGGTCAACCGGAACAGGATGAAGTTCGTCACCGACGGGAAGGCTTCGACCCCGGGCGCCCGTTGCAGCGCGGCGTACACGCGGGCGCGCTCCGTTGCGCACTCGGCGATCCGCCGCCGCACGTCGTCCTCGCGCTTCGCGATCTTCGCCCCAACGAACGTCGTGAGCGGGCTCACGTTGTAGGGAAGCTGGATCGCGCGGAAGATCTCGCCGACGCGCGGGTCGACGATGAGGAGTCCGAGACGTAGGCCGGCGGCGGCGTGCACCTTCGAGAACGTCTTCGTCACGACGACGTTCGGGTGCGCTGCCATCCGGGGGACAACGGTGTTGCCCGCGAAGTCGCTGTACGCCTCATCGACGAGCACGATCGTCTCGGGATACCGCTGCGCGACCGCCAGGATGATCGCCTCGTCGATCAGGTTGCCGGTCGGATTGTTCGGTGTGGTGAAGACGACGATGTTCGGCCGCGCGCGGTCCATCGCGGCCACGGCGCGGTCGATGGTCACGTCGTATGGCAGCCCAATGTCCTCCTCGATCACCGGCCCGCCGGCGATCTGCGCGAGCCGCGCGTGCATCGAATAGGTCGGCTGGAACAGCAGCGTCGGCCGACCGTGCCCGCCGAACACGAGGAACACGTTGAGGAGCACGTCGTTGCTGCCATTGCCGAAGATGAGCTGCTCCGGCTTGATGCCGTAGCGAGCCGCGAGCGTCGCGCGCAGGTCGGCGCTCGCGGCCGCGGACGGGTAGCGGTTGAGCAGGATGTCGTCGAGCGCCGCAGGGGTGAGGTAGAGGCCGGCCGGGTTCGGGTCGGGCCACTCGTTCGCGTTGACGCGCACGTCGGCTACGAGCTGCTGCGTCCGGTACGCCGGAGATGTCTCGAGGTCGGCGCGCGGGCGCGGCAGACGGTCGCTCATACCGCATAGCCTGACACAAATGCATCGGATCGCCGTCCTCTGCGGCGGCGTGGGCGCGGCGCGGTTCCTGGCCGGCCTCGTGGACGTGGTCGATGCCGCGGGCGTCACGGCGATCGTGAACGTGGCTGACGACGACGAGTTCTATGGGCTGCACGTGAGCCCCGACATCGACACGGTGCTGTACACGCTTGCCGGCGTCGTGAACGAGGCCCAGGGGTGGGGCCGGCGGGACGAAACGTTCCATGTGCAAGACGAGCTCGCGCGCCTCGGTGAGGACGCCTGGTTCCGGCTCGGCGACCGAGATATCGCGACGCACATCCGGCGTACGCGGTCGCTGCGGGCGGGCACGTCGATGACGGACGTCGTCGCCGGGCTGCGGACCGCGTTCGGGATCGCGGCAGTGGTGCTGCCCGCGACGGACGGGCGCCAGCGAACGATGGTCCGCACGGCGGAAGGTTGGATCGCCTTTCAGGAGTACTTCGTGAAGCGTCGAACGGCGGACCGGGTGCTCGAGCTCCGCTTCGAGCCCGATGCCGCTCCAACTGCCCAGGTCCGGTCGGCGCTCGCGGCCGCAGAGACCATCGTCGTCGCGCCCAGCAACCCGTTCGTGAGCATCGGCCCGATCCTCGCGCTCGCGGGGATGCGCGACCTGATCCGGGCGGCGCGCGCCAAGGTCGTCGCGGTAAGCCCCATCGTCGGCGGAGCCGCGATCAAGGGGCCGGCCGGCGCGATGCTCGAGGCCCTGGGCCACGACGTCTCTGCCCTCGGCGTCGCGCGCCTCTACGCCGAGCTCACGTCCACCTTCGTCCTCGACGACGAGGACCGCGCCCTTGCGCCCGCGGTCGAAGCGCTCGGGGTGCGAGCGGTGACGACGGCCACGGTCATGCGCGACGCGGGATCGCGGGCCTCGCTCGCCCGCGCGGTCATCGCCGCGCGATGACCGTCACGATCGTGGTCGTGGCGCGGGATCCGCGCGGCGCGAAGAGCCGCCTGCGTCGCGCGCTCGGGCCCGCCGACCGGGCGACGCTCGCCACGGCGATGCTCGATGACGTGCTGCGCGCCGCACTGGCGACGCGCTGGCCCGTGCTCGTGGTGACGGACGCGCGGGCGGTCGCCGCCCGGGCCAGGGTCGCGGGAGCTGCGGCACTCATCGTCCGCGCACGCGGCACACGCGATGGGGCGCGGCGCGGCATCGAGCGCGCGGTGCGCAACGGTGCCGACGCGGTGCTCGTCATCGCCGCCGATCTCCCGCTCGCGAGAGCAACGGACCTTCGTCGCGTCGTCCGCGCCGGCCGGCGCTTGGGCGTCGTCATCGTCCCCGATCGCCGGAGATCCGGAACCAACGCGCTGTACCTGCGCCCGCCCGCGGCGATCGCGCCGCGATTCGGCCGGGGCAGCTTCGCCGCGCACCGGAAGGCCGCGGGCACCGGGGGCGCGGTCCTCACGGTGGCAGGCCTCGGGCTCGACATCGATACGCCCGCGGACCTCGCGGTGCTGCGGCGTGCGAGACGCCGCGCCGGTGCACGGACGCGTGCTGCGCTGAGCTGACCGGCCTACGGGTCCGGCAGCCGGACCTCGGTGTTCGCCGGCCGGATGAGCAGCCGGAGGTCCTTCGCGTTCGGGCTGACGTCGAAGATGAGGTGCTCCTGCACGAATACGTTCGTGGCGTAGGTCGTTATCCAGACGAGACCGGTGCTCGGATAGATGGCGCTCGCGGCGGAGAATGGGGCGGTCCGGACATTCGTCGCGTCGATGAGCTGGAAGTCGCTCGGATCGAGGGATATCGGGTCCGCGCTCTTCTTGGTGACCAAGAGGTGCACCACGAGGTAGCCGCCGTTCGTCGCCGGCGCCGAACCGAGCTTGACCATCCGGTCGACCGAGCTCACCGAGAACGTCCACTCCGCGGTCTGGACCTTCTCGCCGACGGCCGCGCGCTGCGGCCCGCTCCCGGCGGCGCGCGGCTGCAGATAGCCGTACGCGCTGAACGCCGCCATCACTACCAGCAGCGCCACGAGCGCGATGCGGAATCTCCATAGGGACGCTAATACCCGGCCGCCGAAGGATTCGGGCTCGTAGTCGTCGAAGGCCGCCGGTGCGACGTCGGCTGCGACAGGCCGCTCCTTCACCGGCGGCTGGAACCGCATCGGCGTCGCCGCCGGGGCATCGGCGTCGAGCGTCGAGAGCGGCCGGAGCTGCCGCTCCTTGCGCAGCCGCTCGAGCATCAGCTGCTCGCCGAGCTCTTGCTGTTTCAGCCGATCGACCTGCACGACGTCGTCCGGGGTCAGGGACGCGAAGTCGCTCGCGTCCGGCCGGGCGACGTACACCTCACGCTGGACCTTGCGACGCTCGACGAAGTCTCGCGGCGGCGATACGGGCGTGGGCTCGGAAGCGGCGGCCGGCAGCTCGGCGATGGTCGCAGTCGGCTGTCGCGACTCGGGCGCTGCGGCAGGACCGGTGTTCGCGACGGGGTCGCGCGCGCTCAACGAGAAGACCGAGAAATCGGCCTTGGTGGATCCTGCGATGCCTGGCTGTATCGCATCGGTGAGGGTCCACGGGGAGATGTCGGTGCTGCGTACCGCGAGGACCTTGTCGTCAGCCCGGACTTCGCGCTTACCCACGGTGATCGCGTAGAACGGACCGAGCTCCGGGATCTTCGGCGGCTCGTCGCCGGCGTAGTCATAGAACCGCACGATGATGTCGCCACGCGGCGCTCGGATCCGCATGCTCCCGCGGCGCATACCCCCCGGCTCGTCGCCGAGCGCGCGGCGGAGCTCGAGCTCGGCCTCGAGCCACCGCTCCACCGAACCGAGCCCGAGCATGTCGTGCTCGACCTGCTCGCGGTCACCGATGATCCGGTTGTGCCGGATGATCAGCAGCTCGAATGGACCGAGCGGCGGCAGCTCCCGCTCCGGCGACTCGCCGTCGTCGAAGAACTGCAGGTACACGCCCGTCTCGGATGAGAGCACTTCGACAATTCAGCGTAGTGAATGGGATAATCGAGC
>JBBQZK010000076.1:0-12281 GCA_038207785.1 Candidatus Limnocylindria bacterium
GCCCGACGGTTACGCCGCGGGAGAACTCGAACTCGTCCACATCGCCTCCACGGCATCCTCGATCGTCAGCACATCTCCGCGCAGCTCGACCCCGCGCTCGCGCAGCGCGCCGGCAAGCTCGGTGGCCGCGGGTACGCCGAGCCCGAGCTCGCGTAGCCGCCGCTCTTCACGGAAGACCTCGCGCACCGGGCCGGACAGCACCGTCTTCCCATCAGCGAGCACGTCGACGCGCGTCACGAGCTCAGCGACCTCGTCCATGTTGTGCGACACGAAGACGAGCGCGGTCCCGCGCTCTTCGTGCAGCCCGCGAAGTGCGGCGAGCAGATCGCGCCGCGCGCGCGGGTCGAGTCCGGCGGTCGGCTCGTCCAGGACCAGGACCTCCGGCTCGAGCGCCAGCACGCCCGCGAGCGCGACCTTGCGCATCTCCCCGCCCGACAGCCCGAACGTGTAACGGTCCTTGAACGTCTCGAAGGCCAGGCCCACCGCGGCCATGGCCCCCTGGACCCGCCGGCGGACCTCGGCGTGGTCGCATCCGAGCTTCCGTGGGCCGAACGCGATGTCGTCGGCCACCGTGGGATCGAACAGCTGTTGCTCGGGGAACTGGAACACGAGGCCGATCCTGCGGCGGAGCGGGCGGGGATCGACGTGCTTGTCGCCGAGGTCGCTGCCGAAGACCCGGACGCTCCCGCGATGAGGGCGCAGCAGCCCGTTGAAGTGCTGGATGAGCGTCGACTTGCCCGAGCCGGTGTGGCCCATGATGCCGACGACCTCGCCAGCCGCGAGCGTGAACGACGCGCCCTGGAGCGCGACGGACTCGAGCGGCGTGCGGCGCAGGTACCAGTGCCACAGATCCCGGATCTCGATGATCGGCTCGCTCAACGCGCGATCCGAACGTACGCGTCGGCGAGCTCGGCGACGGTGATCGGGACGAGGCCGACGTCCACCCCGCGTGCGCGTAGGCGAGCGGCGATCTCGGTCACCTGGGGCACGTCGAGCTCGAGCTCGCGCAGCCGGTCCGGCTGGGCGAACAGCTCGCGCGGGGCGCCCTCCATCGCGACGCGGCCCTCGGCGAGCACGATGACCCGGTCGGCCAGCGAGACCTCGCTCATGAAGTGGGTGATGGCCACGATGGTGACCCCGTCGTGGTGGAGGGCCTGCGCCGCCCGGAGCACCTCGGCGCGCCCGGAGGGGTCGAGCATCGCCGTCGATTCATCGAGCACGAGCACCTTGGGATGCATGGCCAAGACCCCGGCGATCGCGACGCGCTGCTTCTGGCCGCCGGACAGCTGGTGCGGCGCGCGCTGCCGGAGATCCTCGATGTCGAGGCGCCGCATCGCGTCAGCCACTCGCGCGCGGATCTCCTCCCGCGGCAGCCCAAGGTTCTCCGGGCCGAACGCCACATCTTCCTCGACCACGGTGGCCACGAGCTGGTTGTCCGGATCCTGGAACACCATCCCGACGATCTGGCGGATGCGCTTCCGCTGCTCGTCGTCAGCCGTCCTGAGCCCCTCGACCGTCACCGTCCCGCGGCCGGGGATCACGAGGCCGTTGAGCAGCTTCGCCAGAGTGCTCTTGCCTGAGCCGTTGTGGCCGATGATCGTGAGCCACTCGCCGCGCCGGACGTCCAGCGACACGTCGCTGAGCGCCTGTACGCGCCCGCCTCCGGGCACCGGGTACGCGACGGACACTGACTCGACGCGCACGAGCGCTTCGAGCGCGACCGTCACAGCGGTGGCTGGAACCGTCCGTCCGCGGCGGTCCAGCCTCCGTCGACGAACATGCAGGCGCCGGTGACATACGAGCTCGCGTCGGAGGCAAGATATACGACCATGCCTGCCAGCTCCTCCGGCTTGGCCCACCGCCCGAGGATGCTCTTCCGCGCGTAGCTCTCGTACCAGTCGCGGTTGGCCTTGATCGGCGCGGTGAGCGGCGTCTCCACGACGCCCGGGGCGATCGCGTTCGCGCGCACACCTCGTGGCCCCATCTCCGCCGCGAAGGCCCGCAGCATCTGGACGATGCCCGCCTTCGTCGCCGCGTACACGCCCTGACCTGGCTCGACGGTGAGCGACCGGATGCTGGAGAACGCGATGATGCTGCCCTTGCCCCGCTCCGCCATCTGCTCGCCGGCGGCACGGATGAGCCGGAACGTCCCCTTGAGGTTCACGTCGATCACCCGGTCGAACTCCTCATCGGTGATCTGCATGATGGGCTTACGCACGTTGATGCCGGGCGTGCTCACGAGGACGTCGATGGCCCGGTCGCGCGCGAATGCCGCGGTCACCGTCTTCGTGTCGCGCACGTCGATCTGGACCGCCTCGGCCTTCTGGCCCGCGCTCGTGATCGACGCGGCGGTCCGCTCGGCCGCCGCGACATCGAGATCGGCGCACGTGACGTGCGCGCCGAACGCCGCCAGCGCCTCGGCGCTGGTCTTGCCGATGCCGCTCCCAGCACCGACGACGAGCGCGCGCCGTCCATCGAGGCGGAAGAGCGCGGGGTAATCGAACATCAGGACATGCGCGACCCGGCGGAGATCGGTGTGATCTCCGCCGGGCGCCGCGCCGAACGCGATGGCTGGTGGATCAGATCGTCACTAGACCGTCGACTTGCGGGCACGGCCCGCGCCGCGTACCGCGAGGCCGACCGCGAGGGTGATGATGCCGCCCACGATCGCCTCGGGGATGCCGTTCGTTCCGGCGACCGTCCACGCCACGTCGGCGGGCAGGTACGACTGGCCGTTCGGGCCTTTCAGGAGCACAGCGAGCGACAGGACGAGCGCGGTGTTCGTGAGCGTCCCGAGGACGCCCGCGGCCACAAGTGCGAGGACCTCATTGACCGGACGCAGCGCCTTGTAGACGAGGAAGGCCACGACCCCGATGAGGATCCGCGGACCGAACGCGATGATCGGGTTCTGGAACAGCGGGGTGGTCGCCCGAAGGAAGCTGAAGAGTCCGAAGATGAAGCCGACCGCCGCGCCGGCGATGGGACCTTCCATCACGCCCGCGAGGATCGCCGGAATGTGCAGGATCGTCGCGTTGACGCCGGTCGGCAGCGGGATGAACCCGATGCCCGTGAAGCCGAGTGCCAGCTGGATCGCCGCGAGCACGCCAGAGACGACGACCGTGCGCACTGTGCGGTTCTGGGGCATGAGCCCCATGTCATCCGACATCGCGCCCGGTCGGGCTGCGGTCGCCATTTCCCCCTCCAAGCCCTTGGTTGCTCTCGCTGCTGCGGGACTCTACTCCACGGCCCGCGGGCGGACGGTCCTATCGTCGATCCGGATGCGGGTCGCAGTGCTGGGCCAGGGGGCCATCGGGACCCTCGTGAGCCGGACGCTCGACGGGCGCGTTCCGGTCCTTCGGATCGACCGGACCAAGGCGCCGCTGGACGCCGGCGCTCTGCCCGTCGACATCGCGATCGTCACGACCAAGTCGCAGGGCACGGCGTGGGCCGCGGAGACCGCGCGCCGCGTGCTCGCGAAGAACGGCACCGTGCTCACGATCCAGAACGGCCTGGGACACCGCGAGCGGCTTGCGGCGAGCCTCGGGGACGACAACGTCGCGGTCGGCGTGATCTACGTCGGCGCGGCGTTCGTGGGAGGCGAGCTGCGCACGACCGGTCCCGGCCGCGTGGAGCTCGGGCGGGCGCGCCACGTCGAGGACCTGGCGACCGTGTTGCAGGCGGGCGGGATGACCGCCTCCGTCGTCGACGATCCGTGGCCCTCGGTATGGCGCAAGCTCGTCGGCAACGCGGCAGTGAATCCGGTCAGCGCGCTCGTTGGGATCACGAACGGCGAGCTGCTCGAGCACCTGGCCGCGCGCATCGTCGATCGTGCCGCCAAAGAGGCCGCGCGGGTCGCGACCGTGGAAGGCGTGCCGATCACGGACGACGAGGCGGTGCAGCTGTGGCGCGCGATGGCCAAGCTCACGGCCGGCAACCGGTCGTCGATGCTGCAGGACGTGCGAAGCGGGCGGCCGACGGAGATCGATTGGATCAATGGAGAGGTCGTGCGGCGCGGGCGCCGGCACCACATCCCGACGCCCGTGAATGACGCGCTCTTGCAGCTCGTCGAGGCGGTCGAGGCGTACCCCTAGCCCGTCGCGACGAGCTCCGCGATCGCCTTCGCGTCCTCGAGCGTGCGACCCACCCGCGCCTCCACGCCGTCGATGCGTCCGGTGCGGAACGCGGCGAACAACGCGCGCTGGATCTCGTCGTGGGCGTTCGCGATGCCGACGTGTTGGAGCAGCAGAGCGAGCGCGCCGATCGCGCCGACGGGGCTCGCGGCCCACTTCCCGGTGTATTTCGGAGCGGATCCATGGATCGGCTCGAACATCGACACCCGACCCGGATGGATGTTCCCGGATGCGCCCGTGCCGAGGCCACCGCAGATCGCCGCGCCGAGATCGGTCATGATGTCACCGAACAGGTTGGTCGTGACGATGACGCTGAACTGCTCGGGCTTCTGCACGAGCCACATGCACGCCGCGTCCACGTACATCGCGTCGTGCTCGACGTCCGGGTACTCGGCCGAGACCTCCTCGAGCACGTCGCGCCAGAGCTGCTGGATCGGCACCGCGTTCGCCTTGTCGACGAGGGTGACCTTCTTGCGCCCCAGCGCGCGCGCCCGCTCGAAGCCGTAGCGCGTGATCCGCTCGATGCCACGCCGCGTGAACACCATGTCGACCGAGACGCGCTCGTCCGGCGTGCCCTGGCCGGTGCGCGTCCCCTCACGGCCGTAGACGTCTTCGGTGTTCTCGCGCATGACGAGGATCCCGATGTCCTTCTCGGTCTTGCCTTTGAGGGGACAGAGCCGCGCGTCGTAGAGGATCAGCGGGCGCAGGTTGATGTACAGGTCCAGGCCGCGGCGGAAGCCGAAGATGATGTCCGCCTCCAGCATGCCGCGCGGTACGCCGGGGTGGCCCACGGCCCCGAGCAGCACCGCATCCAGCCCGCGGATCGGCTCGAGGGCAGCGCGATCGAAGCGGCGGCCGTCCCGGAGATACTGCTCGCCAGACCAGTCGAACGTCGTGCGCTCGGTGGTGAAGCCGAACCGCGACTCACACGCATCGAGCACCAGCAGGGCCGCCTCGACGACCTCCGGGCCGATCCCGTCGCCGCCGAGGACGCCTAATTTCACGACGCGCGAAGCTGTTCTCAAGGGGGTGCTGCGGATGCTACCGTTCTCGGCGATGCGGTCACTCGTCCTTGGCATCGTCGTTATTGAGCTCCTTGTCGGGGGCAGGAACGACGCTGGGAGGCGCACCGCGATCGCGTAGCGAAGAACGACCCGGAACCGCAAGAGACCTCCCAGGAGCCGGGAGGTCTTTTCTGTTTCCGGAAGGGGAGCAGGTATGGACGCGCGTAGAGAGCTGGCGAAGCGGCTGGCGAGGCTGGGAATGCATTTCGAGGGCGAGCGCCTGGATCACGCCGAGCGGATCGTGCACCTGCACGCGGCCAACCATGCGTCGCTCAGCGATCTGGTGCTGATGACGATCTGCGTCGAGGCGTACCGCAAGGGCGATGTCGACCTGCCGGCGTGGGTCTGACCGGCTAATACAGGACGCGGGTCCGGATCGTCCCCTCGATCGCGTCCAGGCGTTTCCTGAGCGTAGCGCTGAGCGGACGGTCGGCACCGTCGACGTCGATGACCGCGTAGCCCACCTGGCGGCTCGTCTCGAGGTACTGGCTCGCGATGTTGATCTCCGCGTCGGCGAGGGCGGCGTTGAGGGCCGCGAGCATTCCGGGAACGTTCCTGTGCGTGTGCAACAAGCGGTGCTTGCCGCGGTGCTCGGGTAGCGAGACCTCAGGGAAATTCACCGCCGTCATCGTCGACCCGTTATTGCTGTACTTGAGGAGCTTCGCCGCGACCTCGAGACCGATGCTCTCCTGAGCCTCGACGGTGCTCCCGCCGATATGCGGCGTGAGCAGCACGTTGTCGAACCGCTGCAGTGGCGACTCGAAGCGATGGGCATTCGATTCCGGCTCGCTCGGGAACACGTCGATCGCCGCGCCCGCGATGCGGCCTCCCTCGAGCGCCGCGGCGAGCGCATCGAGGTCCACGACCTTCCCCCGCGACGCGTTGATCAGGTGGGCCGTCGGCTTCATCTCCGCGAGCTCCGGGGCGCCGATGAGCTTCAGCGTGTCCACGGTATCGGGCACGTGGAGCGTCACGACGTCGGATCGCCGGAGGAGCGTCCCGAGGGACTCGGCGGGTGTGGCGTTGCCCAACGCGAGCTTGGGCTCGACGTCGTGATAGAGGACGCGCATTCCCAGTCCTTCGGCGAGCAGGCCGATCTGCGTCCCGATGTGCCCGTAGCCGACGATCCCCAGCGTCTTGCCGCGGACCTCCGTGGCGCCGGCGACGGCCTTCAGCCATTCGCCGCGATGGGTGGCGGCGTTCCGCTGCGGGATGCCGCGGCACAGCATGACGATCTCGGCGAGCACGAGCTCCGCGACGCTGCGGGTATTCGAGAACGGCGCGTTGAAGACGGGGATCCCGAGCGCCTCAGCCGCGGCGATGTCCACCTGGTCCGTGCCGATGCAGAAGCAGCCGATCGCGATGAGCTTGTCGGCGGCCTCAAGCACCGTTGCGGTCACGTGGGTACGCGAGCGGATGCCCAGCAGGTGCGCGCCCTTGATCTCCTGACGGAGCTCGTCCTCAGTGAGGGCCTTCTTGTGTCCCGTGACGCTCGTGTAGCCGTCGGCCGTGAACGCGTCGACAGCGCTCGGATCGATGGACTCGAGGAGCAGGACCTTGATCCTGTCCTTCCCGAGGGAGGTGACGGTCAAAGGCACGCCTTGGCGATCAGGCGGAGCTGCGCGGGCACGTCGTCGCCCAGCACCTGCACGCACACGTGGTCCGCACCGGCCGTCCGGTGGGCGTCCGCGCGGGCCTTCACCGCGCTCACGTCGCCCCAGGCCACGATCGCGTCGACGATCGCGTCGCTGCCGCCGTTCGCGATATCCGCGTCGGCCCAGCCCAGGCGCCGCAGGTTGTTCGCGTAGTTGTCCAGCTCGAGGTAGCGCTTCATGTGCCGGCGCGCGACCTCGCGGGCTTTCGTCGGATCCGTCTCGAGGGTGCAGGCCTGCTCGACGGCGAGGAGGGGGTCAGGTCCGAGCTGCGCGCGCGCGCTGGTCGTGTGCTCGACCGGGACGAAGTACGGGTGCGCGCCGAGCGATCGCTCACCGGCGAGACGCAGCATCTGCGGCCCGAGCGCGGCGATCACGCGGGGCGGCGGCGGATCCTTGCGGTTCGGGCCGGTGTACGGCGCCTTGTCCATCGCGTCGAGATATGCGCGCATCCGTCCAAGGGGCTTCGCGTATCCGCCGCCGATCCGAGCGTCGATCGTCGGCTTGTGGCTCACCCCGATGCCGCAGAGGAACCGGTCGGCATAGGCCTCCTGCAGCGCGCGCGCGCCGTTGGACATGGCGACCGGGTCACGGGCCCAGATGTTCGCGATGCCGGACGCGACGATGAGGGTCTTCGTCGCGGCGAGGAGGATGCCGGCGTGGGCGAACACTTCCTTGCTGCCGAGCGACTCCGGTATCCAGAGGGCCGTGAAGCCCAGCCCCTCGATCTCCTGAGCGAGGCGCCCCTCGTCCCCGGCGGTCATCCGCTCGAGCTCGAAGCTCCAGACACCCATCGGACCAAGGCGGGCAGCGGCCTCGCGTGCGGTCTTCATCGGATGCGCGCATTCTCCCATCCATCAGGCCGTTCCGCTTCGCGATCACCGCCTCGCGTGCCGCGTCCGGCGCCGATTGGCGCGCGACCGCGCGCCGGGTCGAGGACCTCGGGTACGACACGCTCCTGCTGACCGATCATCTCGGCGCGCAGCTCGCGCCCATTCCGGCGATGGCCGCGGCACTCGAGGCGACGACGCGCCTCCGCGTCGGGAGCTATGTCTTCTCCAACGACTATCGGAATCCGCTGTTGCTCGCCAAGGAGATCGCGACGCTCGACGTCCTCTCCGGCGGCCGCGTGGAGTTCGGCATCGGTGCCGGCTGGTACCAGCCGGACTACGAGATGCTCGGACTGCCGTACGACCCGCCCGCCACGCGGGTGTCGCGCATGATCGAAGCGGTGCGGCTCATCGACCGGCTGTTCGTCGAAGACTCTGTCGACGCGAGCGGTGCGTACTACACGGTCCATGGGGCGAAGCTGCTACCGAAGCCGGTCCAGCGGCCCCGTCCCCCGCTCATGATCGGTGCCGGCGGCCCGCGCATGCTGCGCTTCGCCGCGCGGCAGGCCGACATCATCGCGCTCAACCCGCGCTTCGACGCGAACGGGCATCCGGTCGTGGCGGATCTCACTGCCGGCGCGCTCGGCCGCAAGCTCGCGCGGCTCCGGGCGGAGGCCGGCGAACGTCTCGCCGCCGTCGAGCTGAACGTCTTCATCATCGATGCCGCGGTCACCCCCGATGCGCGCTCCCTGTTCGAGTCGGTCGCGACGCGGCTCAAGGGTGCAGCGGCGCAGCTCGTCGACTCGCCCTTCTTCCTGTACGGCTCGACCGACGACCTGAAAAGGCAGCTGCTCCGACGCCGTGAGCGGCTCGGGATCACGTACTACGGCCTGCCCGAGAAGGCGATGGAGCCGTTCGCGCCGCTGCTGCGCGAGCTGCGCGCTTAGCGGGCCGTCCACCCGCAGTCGATCACCTGCTCGGCGCCCGTGATGCCCGCAGCCGCGTCGGAGCAAAGGAACGTCACGTATGCGGCCACCTCTTCCGGCTCGAGCAGCCGCTTGATCGCGGCCGGGGCAAGCATGATGTCGCGAACGACGGCGTCCTCGGTGATCCCGTTCACCCGCGCCTGATCCGCGATCTGCTTCTCCACCAGCGGCGTGCGGACGTAGCTCGGACACACCGCGTTCACCGTCACTCCTTTGTCGGCGGCCTCCAGGGCCACGGTCTTCGTGAGCCCGTTGAGCCCGTGCTTCGCCGAGATGTACGCCGACTTGTACGGAGACGCGACCAGTCCGTGGAGTGATGAGATGTTCACGATGCGGCCCCAACCGCGCTCGTACATGTGCGGGATCGCGTAGCGGGTCAGGTAGAACGCGCCGAACAACATGATCCGCACCAGCTGCTCCCAGCGATCTTCGGGGAAGTCCTCGATCGGCGACACATGCTGGAGTCCCGCGTTGTTCACCAGGACGTCGATGCCGCTCCATTCGGTGATCGCCCGATCGACGAGCGCCCGGCAGTCCGCGCGAGAGCTCACATCGGCACGTTGGAAGACGCTGCCGGGGATCGTCTTCGCGAGCGCCTCGCCCTCGCCGGCATCGAGATCCGCCAAGAGCACCCGAGCGCCGTGCGCAGCGAGGTCGATCGCGATCGCCCGTCCGATCCCGCTCGCGGCGCCCGTCACGAGCGCGCTCTTGCCTTTCAGATCGGCGACTGCGTTCACCCGGGCCGTACGATACGGCGCCACACGTGTATGCCGTCGAGACGCGGGCGCTGCACAAGGATTTCGCGGGCTTCCACGCCGTGAACGGCGTGGATCTGCGCCTCGCGAAGGGGCAGGTCCATGCGCTCGTCGGACCGAACGGCGCCGGGAAGACCAGTTTGTTCAACCTCCTCACCGGGTTCCTCGCGCCCACGAGCGGGCGGATCCTCCTGTTCGGCTCGGATGTGACGGGACTGCGTCCCGATCAGATAGCCAGACATGGCGTCGCGCGTTCCTTCCAGATCACCAGCCTGTTCGAGGAGCAGAGCGTCGTTGCGCACGTCGTGCTCGCCCTGCAGGCGCGCACCGGCCTCGGCTACGGCTTCTGGCGCGACGAGTCGACGCTGGGTCGCTTCGACGACCGGGCCGGTGAGCTCTTGGCCGAAGTCGGGCTCGATGCCGTCGCGGGGCAGCCGGTGCGCCACCTTCCGTACGGCCAGAAACGGGCGCTCGAGCTCGCGCTCGCGCTCGCGATCGAGCCGGAGCTCCTGCTGCTCGACGAACCGACGGCCGGGATGGGCGCCGAAGACGTGGACCGAACGATCGCGCTCATCGCCCGCATCCGCGCCGGCCGAACGGTGGTGCTCGTCGAGCACAACATGGGCGTGGTCGGTCAGCTCGCGGACAACGTGATCGTGCTGCAGCAGGGCAAGGTCATAGCGGACGGGCCGTACCAGGCGGTCCGCGCGGACCCCAGGGTCGTTGCCGCGTACCTCGGAGCCCCGGATACGGACGTCGATGCTTGAGATCGAGGGCCTGAACGCGTGGTATGGCGAGGCCCAGGCGTTGCGCGACGTGGGCCTGCGGGCGGCGCCGGGCGAGGTGGTGACCCTGATCGGCCGCAACGGCGCCGGCAAGACGACCGCGCTGCGCTGCCTGATGGGGTTGCACCGCGCGATGCGCGGCAGCATCCATCTCGGGGACACCGATCTCGGACCGCTCGGTCCAGTGCGTCGGGCGCGCTCGGGTGTCGGTTACGTCCCCGATGACCGGGGGATCTACGCGACGCTCACGGTGCAGGAGCATCTGATCCTGCCGCATAAGAGCGCGGACTCCGCGTGGGACCTCGCGCGCGTGTACGGCGCATTCCCGGCCCTCCGCGAACGGCGCAGACAGTCCGCCAGCACGCTCTCAGGCGGCGAGCAGCAGATGCTCGCGATCGCCCGCGTGCTGCGGATGGGCGCGAGGCTCCTGCTCCTGGACGAGCCCACCGAGGGCCTGGCGCCCATCCTCGTCCAGCAGATCGCTGCGATCCTGCGCGAGGCCAAGGCCGAGGGACGGACCGTCCTCCTGGTCGAGCAGAACCTGCGCTTTGCGACCGCAGTGGCCGACCGCCACTATCTGCTCAGCGACGGCAGCATCGTCGCCACGCTCGGCAACGATGAGGTGCGAGCCCGGGAGTCCGAGCTCCTACAGCATCTGGGCATCTAGCGAAAATCCGTAAGGGGGGAAGGACCATGCGAATCCAACGTGTCCTCGCACTCTCGCTCGTCGGCCTTGTCCTGGCGGCCGCCTGCGGCGGCGGGACGACCGGCGGCGGCGGCAGCGCCGCACCTGCCGCGGTGAAGCTCACCGACGGCAAGGTCGTGATCGGCGTGATCAACGACCAGTCCGGTGTGTACGCCGACCTCTCGGGCAAGAACGGCGTCGAGGCGGTCAACATGGCGATCGCCGACTTCAAGGCAAAGTACGGCGACAACGCGCTCGGCGGACCCATTGAGGTCATCTCCGCAGATCACAAGAACGATCCGGCGCTCGCGAGCTCGAAGGCAACGGAGTTCTACGAGCGCAGCAGCGCCGACCTCATCCTCGACGTCCCGACCTCGTCGGGCGCGCTGGCGATCGCGAAGGTCGCCGGTGAAGAGAAGAAGCTCTACATCAACATCGGCGCGGCCACTACGGACCTCACCGGTCCGGCGTGCAACAAGTACACGTTCCACTACGCCTATGACACCTACATGCTGGCGCAGGGCACCGGCACCGCGGTCGTCGCGGCGGGCGGGAAGCAGTGGTACATCATCTATCCCAATTACGCGTTCGGTCAGGACATGACCAAGTCATTCAGCGCCGCGGTCACCGCGAGCGGCGGCACGGTCATCGGGTCCGACGGCTCGCCGTTCCCGAACCAGACCGGCGACTTCTCGAGCCTCCTGCTCAAGGCGGGCCAGCTGAAGCCGCAGATCCTCGGGGTCATGCAGGCAGGCGGCGATCTCGTGAATGTCGTGAAGCAGTACAACGAGTTCAAGCTGAAGGACCAGGGCATCAAGCTTGCGGTCGGGCTGATGTTCGACACGGACATCACGGCGCTCGGGCTCGATGCGCTGGCCGGCGTGCAGTACACGACCCCCTGGATCTGGAACGAGGATGCGGCGTCGATCGCGTTCGCCGACAAGTTCCTCGCCAAGACGAAGATCCGTCCAACGTTCGCCCACGCGGGCGACTACTCCGCGACGATGCAGTACCTCGAGGCGATCCGGCGGGCGGGGACGGATGACGCTGACGCCGTCGTGAAGGCCCTCGAGGGCTACAAGTTCAACGATTTCTTCATCCACAACGGCCAGGTCCGGGCCGAGGACCACTGGGTCATGCACGACGCGTTCCTCGCCCAGGTGAAGTCGAAGGCCGAGTCGAAAGAGGCGTTCGACTACGCCAAGATCCTCGCCACGATCCCAGCCGACAAGGCCTCGCGGCCCCTCGCCGATACCGGCTGCAAGATGCCCAAGTAGGTCAGGAGAACGGTGCGGCGGGGCGGCTGCGCACGGGCGCCGCCCCCCCCCCCGGGGCAAAAAAGCGGGGCCCCGGGTTAAAGGGCAGGGGTGCCGGGGGTCCGACGACCCCCCGGG
>JBBQZK010000077.1:0-12278 GCA_038207785.1 Candidatus Limnocylindria bacterium
TCATCCGCCCGGCGACGTACGCGAAGTACAAGCCCGTGGTCGATCTCGGGGGCGCGGTCGTCGTCGAGGGGACGCTCCAGCACGTCGACGGTGTCGTCTCGGTGCTGGCGCGCCGCCTCGACGAGCTCGCGCTGTTCGTGAGGCTCGCGTCGCGCGATTGGCAGTGACCGCTATTTGACCGTGATCGTTCCCGTCATCGTGGTGTGGATGGAGCAGAAGTAGGTGAACGTGCCGGCGTCGTTGAACGTGAAGCTGAACGTGCCCCCTCCGGCGAGCTGACCGTCGAACTTGCCGTCCTTGGTCGGTGCCGTACCGCTCGACACCGTGTGGCCGGTGGTGTCCTTGTTGGTCCAGGTGACCTTCGTGCCTTTGGCCACATCCGTGTTCGCCGGGAACTTGAAGCCCTGGATGTCGATAGTGACCGGCTGCGCCGCGGGTGCGGCGGTCGCTGCGGTGGCTGCGGGGCTGCACGCGGCGAGGAGCGCCGCGATGCCGAACAGTGCACCGGCCGCGCGGATCGATCGCGTCATGACGCCTCCTGTTGTTGTGGTGCCTTCTATACGGATGAGCCCGGCCGGAGGATGACCCCGGCCGGGCTCGCGGAGGAAGGAGGGTGGGGGTGGCTAGGGAACGGCGAAGAGGTAGGTCGCGCGGCCCTCGTCGCCGATGACGATGGTCAGGAGCCAGGGGCCGGGTGCCGGTTCGCTGAGGGCCAGGCTGTACCGGCCCGCGGACCGTTCCTGCCCGATGAGGATGTCGTGATGCTCGTGCCCGGCGGCGGTGCCCTGGTAGGCGAGGATCCCGCTCACGGGCTTGCCCGTCACAGCGGTCCCGTTCACGTCGGTCAGATCGACCAGCGCCTGCGCGCCCTCGGCGTTGACGATGTGCCGGACGGCCGCGGTGTAGGGACCGGCCGTCAGCCTGACGGCCGCTGCCTCGTTATCGGTGGCGCTCGATCGGCTGGTCGCCGCGACGCCGCCGGCGGCGGCCGCACCTGCGGCCGCCGCCAGGATCGCTCCGACGATGATCGTGCGGAGGGCCATCGCTACTTGCCTGTGAACTTGTCGGGGAACTGCTTGACGATCGCTTCCGCGAGCGGGTCCGAGATCTTCTGACTGTGGTTGGACGCGGTCTCGATGTCGTCGAAGGTCTTCGTCGTGTCCTTCGCGGCTTCGTCGGCGATGAACGTCGAGATGCCGGTGACGTGTGCGACGAGGAGGTCGGCGACGGCGCCCTTCGGAAGGTTCGGGTTCGCGCCGGTGATGAAGGCGTCAAAGTCCTTGCGGTAGCCATCGAGGTCCGCCTTGGCCTTGTCGATCATCGCCTGGTCCTTGGCCGCGGTGCCCTTCGTGAGGTTCACGAAGAAGCCGATGTGCTTGCGCCAGAGGTCGAGGAAGGTGGTCTTTGCGGCATCGCCGTAGACCGAGCCAATGGCAGTGCCCAGACCGACGGTGTTCTTGTCGAGGGTCGCGGCGGCCTGTTCGAAGCCGGCGTTGTTGAAGCCGAGCGCACCGCCGGTGGCGTAGCTCGTGAGCTGGACGTGCTCGTCAAGGAGCAGGTTCAGCGCGACGCGTAGGTCAGCGGCCTTCGAGGCCGGGTTCCCCGGAAACTTGTCAGGGAATTGCTTGGCGATCGCGCCCGCCAGCGGGTCGGCGATCTTCTGGCTGTGGTCCGCGGCGACCATCGCCTTGTCGGGCCAGGTCGGGTCCTTCGCCGCCTGCGCGTCGATGAGCGCCTCGAGACCCTTCACGTGGTTCACGAGGAGATCGGCGACGGCGCCCTTCGGCAGGTTCGGATTCGCACCGGTGATGAACGCGTCAAAGTCCTTGCGGTACCCGTCCAGGTCCGCGTCGGCCTTCGCTTTCCCCGCGGCGTCACCCTTGGCCGCAGCCTGGGTGTACGCGACGAAGAAGCCGATGTGCTTGCGCCAGAGGTCGAGGAACGTGGTCTTTGCGGCATCGCCGTACGCGGCGCCGATCGCGTTGCCCAGCCCGACCGTGTTCTTGTCCAGCGTTGCCGCGGCGGCGTTGAAGCCGGCGGTGTTGCCGAGGAGCGCTTGATCGGTGGCTTGGGCGGTGATGTACACGTGGTCGAGAAGCAGGAGATTCAACGCGACGCGGAGGTCAGCGGCCTTGGTGGCCGATGTCGCAACGGACGACGTGCTCGCGCTGGCGCTTGCCGATGCCGCGGCGCGGGCCGATGCGCTTGGGCTCGAGGCTCCACTGTTGCCGCCGGTGGCGGCCGGTCCGCACGCTGCAGCCGTGATCGAAAGCACGATCCCGGCGGCGGCGAGTCTGAAGAATGTGCGCTTCATGTCTGGGGTCTCCCTATTTCGTATTTCGCTGATCTGGTCGCGCTGGTGGTGTCGCGTGAAACGGGTTAGCGAACGACGACCCGGGCGGTCATGTTGTTGTGGCGCGAGCAGAAGTACGCGTACTCGCCCGCGGTGGTGAAGGTGAAGGAGAACGTCTGGCCCTTGGCGGACAGGGTGCCGTTGATGCGGCCGTCCGGTGCGATGTCGTAGTTCCCGAAGTCATCCTTCTTCACCGAGGTACCGCTGGTGACGGTGTGCAGGATGTCGTCGCCGTTCGACCACGTGACGGTCGTTCCGGCGGGAACGGTCAGCTCAGCCGGCTGGAACCGGAAGCTGCTGATCTGGACCTGCGCCGCCGATGGCGCCGGTCCGGCCGCGGCCGGGGCGCCGCATGCGGCGAGGGCCATCGCCGCGACCAAGAGGACGGGACGGAGACACCTGACGTTCATGGCGGGGTGTACGCGCGCCGCGAGCGAGGTGGATGACCAGAGACCTAACGACCGTGCAACGGGCGAACGCCGGTGCCGGTCACTGGCGATGCAGGCCCACACCGCCGGCACCGTGGGCGTGCTGCGGTCGGTCCCCGAGCGGCGCGAACGCGAGCAGGGTGAGGATCAGGGCGAGGCCGAGCGTTGGCCCGGGAACGCGTGGGCAGCCTCCGTTGTTCTTGGTGTCGGGATTGGAGTACGAGGCCGGCCGACACGCGGATGACACCGGTAGAGTCCAAGCGTGGGGTCATCTGTTCCCGAGGCCGATGTCGTATTCGCTGATAAGGCAGGAGAAGACAGGATGCTCATGGCCCGGATCGCAGACGGTGATGCCACCGCTCTCGGAGAGCTGTACGACCGGTACGGCCGGATCGTCTTCGGCGTGCTCTATCGGACGCTCGGCGCCGCCGAGCCTGCGGAGGAGGTCGCCCAGGACGCATTTCACGCCGCCTGGCGCCGGGCGGGTACGTACCGTCCGGACCGCGGATCGGTGCGCACGTGGCTCCTTGCGATCGCTCGTAACGCGGCGATCGACTGGCGCAGGACCAAGGGCAAGCGCCTCGAGCGGGAGGCGGTCATCGACGAAGCCGCAGAGCTCGTCGAGGAGACCCACGTCGACGAGCGGGTCATCGCCACCCTGCAGGCCGAGCGCGTCCGCGCGGCCGTGGCTGCGCTCCCCGAGGAGCAGCGGGCGGTGCTGACCCTGGCGTTCTGGTCCGGCCTATCACAGAGCGAGATCGCCGGCCGAACCGGCGTTCCGCTCGGGACGATCAAGAGCCGAGTACGGCTTGGCATGTCGAAGCTTCGCGAGAGTCTTCGACCGGAAAGCGAGAACGCATGAACGCCCATCCGACCGATGACCTGGCTGCGTACGCGATCGGCGCGCTGGACGAACCAGAGAAGCGGGCCGTGGCCGCACACGTGGACGCGTGCCCGAGTTGCGTCGCGGAAGTCCGCGCATTCGCGGAGACGACGTGGGCGATCGCGGAGACCGCCGAACGGGACGCGCCATCCCGACTGCGCGGCGCCATCGTCGGGCGGGCTCTGCAGCCGGCTCGCGCGTCGTCGCTGCGGGAGATCCTCCGCGCTCTGTGGCGACCCGTCCCGCTCGCCGCGCCGCTGGCGCTCGCGGTCGTGCTGCTCTTCGCGATGGCGGGGTACGCGACCGCGCGACGCGATGCCGATCGCTACGCCGGCACGATCGCGTCGGTGGCCGGCGCGAGAGTGGTGACGCTCGCCGCGACCGGAGCGGCGTCCACGGGCATGCGGGCCTCGCTCGTCGTGCCGGCAGACGGTGCAAAGCCGTTCCTCGTCCTCGACCTGCCGGCCCCGGCGGCGGGTAAGACCTGGGAGGCCTGGGTGATCCACGGAGATGCCTCGGCGCGCGCCGGGGTCACCGATGGCGGCGTGATGACGCTCGAACTCGGGGCGCCACTTGCGCCCGGCGACACGGTCGCCATCACCGCGGAGGCCCGAGGTGGTGTTGAGCAGCCGACCAGCGCGCCCGTGCTTGCTGGCACGTCCTAACCCGGGCCGCACGGAGGCAAACCACTGGACCGCGAGGCCCTCCCTCCCTCATCGATGAGGCGAAGGCGCTGGTCGGTCCTGATCCGGGAGCTAGAAGCGCGCCTCGCGCGGCTGGAGCGGCCCGCCGACCGCGTCGGAGACCGGATCCAGGACGTGATCCGGGGGGTCGTCCCCGATGAGACCCGGGGACACATCCGCGCCGCGTGGCGTGAGCAACTCCTCGCGGCACGGTCCTTCATCGATCACTGGATCGATAGCGACAGCCCGGATCGCGCGACACCTGCGCGCGAACGGATAGACGTGCGGTAGCTTCCGGCGTCGCGAACGCCGCGCCGGTCAGACCGGCGAGGCCGTTCGAGCGTGGCGCGGCATGCTGCGCGACACATGTCGGCAAACGCGCGAAGCCCGGTCCGGCCCGGCGAACCGATACCGAACGGTCATGGCCAGGGTGGGGCGCTGACCGGAGACTCACTCGCAGCGGCGCGACGGGGAGAGGTACGTGGACGGCGTAGGCACCGTGGGTCCGCCTGGGCTCGCGCAGGACCTGCTCGACTCCATCTTCAAGGTGGCGACCGAGCTTGTCCGCGGCGAGCGCGCCTCCCTGCTCGTCCGGGACAGCGTGACCACGGACTTCGTGATCGCGCACGCCGTCGGCATCGCCGACGACCTGAAGAAGGCCGTGCGGATCCGGCAGGGCGAAGGCGTCGTGGGCTCGGTCGCCGCCTCGAAGCGGTCCATGCTTGGACGCTCCGGCGACACCGCGCCGCGGGACGGTGCCGAGCCGGGCCGCTACCGGACCGCATCGTTCATGTCGGTGCCGATCATCGTCGGTGACGAATCGCGCGCGGTGCTCAATATCGCGGATCCGATCGATGGCCGCTCGTTCGGCGAGGCCGACCTCCTGACGTTGGAGCTGCTCGCGAGCCACATGGGCGCATGCCTGCTCCAGCAGGAGCAGGGAGAGGCGATGGAGCGGCTTGCGGAGACGGACCCGGTGACCTGGCTGTTCAACCGCCGGCACTTCGACCGGCGCCTCGAAGCCGAGCTCAATCGCGCGCTCCGGGCCGAGCATCTCCTCGGGCTCCTCATGATCGACGTCGATGATTTCAAGACCATCAACGATCGCTTCGGCCATCGGGTCGGAGACGCCGTGCTCCGCACGGTCGCGACCGGCATCAAACAGGCGGTGCGCGTCTACGACGTGCCCACGCGCTTCGGCGGTGACGAATTCGCCATCATCCTTCCCGAGTCCGATTCCGAGGTCGCGTCCCGCGTCGCGCGCCGCGTCCTCGAGAAGACGGCTGCGCAGCCGCTCCCGCCGGAGCTCGCTGCCGCGGGTCAGGTGATCGGTCTTTCCATCGGCGTCGCCACATTCCCCCGGTCGGCCGGCGACGCGATGGCCCTCCTCGAGTTCGCCGACACAGCGATGTACAAGGCCAAGGCAGCCGGCGGTGGGGTGCGGGTCTGGGAGCACAGCTTCGCGGAGGGTCCCCGTGGCTCGCTCCGTCCGCGCTCGTCGGCGCCGCCCACCCCGTACCTCGCCGAGCCCGCGCGTCTCGCGTCGGCGGCGCTGCAGAGCCACCTTCCGCGCGCGCTCGCGGCCGAGTGGAACGCGGTCGTCGTGGGCAAGGAAGGTCAGGTGCTCACGGTCGCACTGCCGTCGCCGAACAACACTGCCGTGGATGCGATCTCAAAGGCGTCGGGCTTCGCGGTCTATCCCGTGTACAGCAACTCGACGGACCTGGAGGCGACCCGCGCCCGGCTGACCCAAGCGCCCGTTTAGGTCGCTAGCGCGACCGGGCTTCCTCGCGCTGCACGCCACCGTCGGCGCCCTTGAACAGATACCCGACGCCGGGCACCGTCTGAATGACGTCCCGCGTGCGGCCATCGGCCCCGAGCTTGCGACGCAGCCGGCTCACGTTCAGCTTCACGAGATCGCCGCCGACATCGGCGTCGTAGCCCCACACGCCCTCAAGGATCTCCTCTTGGGTGAGGACGCGGCCGGGGTTGGCCATGAAGTGCCGCAGGAGCTTGAACTCGGTCGGGGACAGGTGGACGGGCACCTCGCCGGTGCGCACCTCGTGCGTGGCTTCGTCGAGGACGATGTCGCCGGTCGTGTACACCGACGGCGCCGGCCGGCCTCGCGCATGGACCGAGCGGCGGAGGATCGCCTTCACGCGCGCGACGAGCTCCTTCGGCCGGAACGGCTTCGTGATGTAGTCGTCCGCCCCGAGCTGGAGGCCGCGCAGGATGTCGGACTCGTCCTGCCTCGCGGAGAGCAGCAACACCGGGATGTGCTCGTCGACGTGACGGATGCGCTCGAGTACGACGAAGCCCGCGAGCTTCGGCAGATTGATGTCCAGGACCACGAGGTCGGGCTTCTCCCGGTTGAGGGTCTCGAGTGCCGCCTCGCCGTCGTAGGCGCGCACGACCTCATATCCCTCTCGCCGTAGCGCGTAGTCGAGCAGCTCCACCAGATCGCGGTCGTCATCGACGACCAGCAACTTCACGCTGATCCAGCCTCCTGCGCGAGCTCGCGTGCCTTCGGGAGAGTGAAGTGTACCGACGTACCGCGTTCCGGCGCACTGTCGACTCCGATCTCGCCGCCCTGCGCCTGCACGATCGCGCGGCAGATCGTGAGCCCGAGCCCGAGGCCGCCCATCTCGCCGCGCACGTTCCGCGATCGGAAGAATCGCTGGAACAGCCGAGCGAGCTCGTCAGGAGGGATGGCCGGGCCGTCGTTGTGGACGGTCACCTTCACGAAACCCGACCTCGACTCGGTGTGGAGCGTGATGTCGGAGCGCTCGGTCCCGTACTTGCCGGCGTTGCCGAGCAGGTTGGCGAAGATCTGGCCCGTCCGCCGCGGGTCGCACACGACGCGGTCCGTGCCCCGTCCGAACTGCGTCACCAGGCGCTGGCCTTTCGACTCGAGGATCGAACGGACGAAGACCAGGCTGTCCTCGAGGATCGCCTTGATGCTCGTGGGCTCGGCGCGGACCTCGAACGTGCCGGCCTCGATGCTGCCGGCGTCCAGCAGATTCTCGACGAGATGCTCGAGGCGCAGCGCGCTGCGCCGCAACGTGCCGACCATCGCGCGGAGCTCCTGCCGCGGCATCGAGATGGCGTCCTGATGTACGAGGTCGAGTGACGCGGTCAGCGCGGCGATCGGGGTCCGGAGCTCGTGCGCGACGTCGAGGAGGAACTCCTCCTTGAGCCGAAGGAGCTCTGCGCTCGCGGTGACGTCGCGCACAGTATGGATGGTCGCGCGGGTGGGTGAGCCGACCAACGGCGTCGACACGATCTCGAGGACGCCCATGCGCTCCTCGCGGGGGAACCAGGCTCGTCGAATGGCCTGCCCTTCCGGGTTCTGCACCGTCACCGCGCCGGAAACGAGGAGGAGCTCCTCGAAAGCCCGGCCGACCAGCGTGTCCTCGCCGAGCAGCCGGAACGCCGCGGGGTTCGCGGACAGCACCGTTCCCAGAGCGTCGGTGATGAGGATCCCGTCGGTCAGCGCGACGAAGGCGTCCTCGAATGCGACGCCGGCGATGGAGTCGGAGGCCCGCCGGCCCCCGGTCCGCCGCCGTTCGCCCGCGGCGTCACTCAACCCGGTCATCCGGCGTCAGTATCGGGCTCGGCGATCTTGCGCACGGTCTCGAGCGTGTCGATCTCTCTGACCGGCTTGTCCGGCCGCAACCGGACGATGCGCGGGAAGCGCAGCGCGAACCCGGACGTGTGGCGCGCGCTGCGCTGCACCTGGTCGAACGCGACCTCGATAACGGTGTCCGGCTCAACGAGACGCACACGTCCAAAGTCCTTGAGCGTCCGCGCCTTGAAGTACTCCGTCATCTCGGCGATCTCTTTGTCGGTGAGGCCGGAATACGCCTTGCCCACGTTGAGCAACCGGTCACCATCGCGTACGGCGAACGTGTAGTCCGAGAGCACCGCGCGGCGCTTGCCGTGGCCCCACTCCACGGCGGTGACCACGACGTCGAGCGTGCGGAGCGCCCGTTTGACCTTCAGCCACTCCATCCCGCGCCGGCCCGGCTTATAGAAGGACCGCGGGTCCTTCACCATCAGCCCTTCGTTCCCGCGTTCGCGCGCCGCGGCGAATTCCGCGTCGAGCATCGACACCAGCGTCGCGCCGGTCGCATCGATCTGCGCCGACCGGGCGGCCACGAGCGGCGCATGCAGCGGAAGCGTCGCGAGCAGCGCCTGTCGTTCCGCGAGCGGCAGGTCGAGCAGCGGCCGCCCGTCGCGCTCAAGGACGTCGAAGACCACGAGCGTCGCCGGCAGCTCGCCTTTGAGCTCGTCGCTCACGACCTTGCGCCCGAGGCGGGTCTGGAACCGCGTGAACGGGATGGCCCGCCCAGCCGCGTCGAAGCTGAGCACTTCCGCGTCGAGCACGAACGTGCCGGGGATCGCTCCGAGCGGTCCGATGAGCTCCGGAAACCGCGACGTCACGCGGTCGAAGGTGCGGGAGTACAGCTCCACGCGGTCGCCCTCCTTGTGGACCTGGGCCCGCACCCCGTCGTACTTGTCCTCGACGTCATACGGCGGCGCGAACCGCTTCTCGACCTCCACCAGATCCAGGACCGGCGTCGCGAGCATCATTCCGATCGGCGCGAAATGGACGAACCGTGCGTCCTCGAGCGTGCCGTTCTTCGCGCGCACCGCGGTCACGCCGATGTCGCCGTCGAGCATGTGCGCCCGGCCCACGGCCTCGCGCTCGCGGCCGAAGGCCCGCGCGACCGCATCCTCGAGCAGCCCCTCCCGCAGTCCGATGCGCGGCTCGCCGCTCATGACTTTCACGAGGTAGCGGACCTCCCCGGCGTCCGCGCGAGCCAGCAGGGTCACGAGCAGCTCCGCTTTCGGTGCGACGCCGCGGGTCGCGGCCAGCCGATCGAAGGCCAGGGCCACGTCACCGAGCGTGAGCGCCGGTGACGCCGGCGGGACCGCGGACCGCTCCGTCACGTCGGCGGCGACGTCCCCGAGGTCCGCGTGCCGCTGGTACGAGGCCTCGACGTCGTCGCCGGTCGCGCCGCTGCGGGCCATGACCGCGTCCAGCAACCCGCGCCAGCCGACGGACAGCACGCGCTCGTCCGTGCGTGGGAATGGCGTGCCGGCGAAGAGCCGCGCCGCGATCGCGAGATCGGCCTCGTCCAGCCGCTGGAAATAGGCGCCCAGCGCGGCGAGCTTCTCGAGCTTCTTGGTGGTGACCCGCACGGCATCGGCCGTGCTTACCCAATCCGCGAAGCGACCGCGCACGATCTCACTCGGTCGTTTGGAGGTATCCGTGGGTCTCATCGAGCTCATCATCGTCGTCCTCGTACTGCTCTGGCTGTTCGGCTACTTCGGACGCGGCCGGCTCTTCTCCCGCGGTACCGGTCCGTCGCTCGACACGAGCGGCATGACCGGTGGCGGGAACTGGGTGCACATCCTCCTCGTCATCGTCGTCATTCTCGTCGTGCTGCGCCTTGTCCACCTGATCTGAGCAACTAGAGTCGTCAGGGTGCAGAACGCACCCCCGGGCGGCGGGCGGATGCTTCGCGTTCCCTACGGCCACCAGGAGATCGAGTTCATGGTGCAGCCGTGGTTCGACGTGGACATCGTCGAGTCCGCGCCGGGGACGCCGGTCGGCGACCTCGGCGCGGCCGCGAGGGCGAGCCTCACCGTGCCCTTGGGCTCGCGCCGACTGCGCGACCTGGCGGGCGATGCGAAACGCGCGGCCGGTACGCGATCGCCGCGCGTCGTCATCGCCGTCACCGACCTCACTCGCGCGTGCCCCGACGGTGTGCTCGTCCCACCGCTGCTCGAGGAGCTGAACGCCGGCGGCATTGACGACGCGGACATCCTGATCATGGTCGGCGTCGGCCTCCATCGGCCAACGACGGACGCGGAGAAGCTCGAGAAGTTCGGCCCGGAGGTCGTGCGCCGCGTCCGGGTGACCGACTCCAATGGCACAGATCCGTCGATGTGGGCCGATCTTGGGACGATCCCGCCGTACGGCGTCCCGGGCTTCACTCAGCGGGTGATCAAGGACGCCGACCTGGTGCTCGCCACCGGGATCGTCGAGCCGCATCAGTACGCGGGCTACTCCGGTGGGCGGAAGACCGTCGCGATCGGCTGCTGCGGCGAGCCCGTCATCACCGCGACCCACGGCATGCGGTTCCTCGAGGATCCGGGCGTGCGCCTTGGACGCATCGACGGCAATCCGTTCCACGAGACGGTGCGCGAGATCGCCAAGCGCGCCGGCCTGGTGTTCTGCATCAATGTCGTCGTGGACGATGGCGAGCGCGTCGTCGCCGTCGCATCCGGGGAGCCGGATGCCGTCCTCGCCGACCTGGTCGCCACGGCGTCGGCGATCTACACGCAGCCGATCTACAAGCAGTACGACATCGCGATCGCCGGCGTCGGCGCGCCGAAGGACGTCAACCTTTACCAGGCGTCGCGCGCCGCGACCTACCTGCGCTTCGCCCCCACGCCCGTCGTGCGGGAGGGTGGCGCGATCATCCTCCCGGCGAAGCTTGACGAAGGGGCAGGCGAAGGGGCGGGGGAGCAGCGCTTCCTCGCCGCGCTCGAGTCCGCCGAATCGCCGGCGGCGGTCGTCGAGGCCGCGCGGCGGCACTTCGAGGGCGGCGCGCAGCGCGCGGTCATGGTGGCGCTGACGCTGCAGCACTGCCAGATCATCGTCGCGGCGTCCGAGTCGCCGGAGATCGTGCGTCTGGCGAAGCTCCGTGCGGCCGTCGACGTCGAGGAGGCCCTGGATATGGCGTACGAGCACATCGGCCGGCCGCAGCGCGCGAGCGTCCTGCTGGTCCCGCGGGCGATCCACACCCTGCCGGTGGTGCGATCGCCCATTCCCGCCTAGGTCTTGCGGATCCGCGTCGGAGGAGTTGCCCGTTTCCTGCTGGGGGGCAGGGCCTGGATCCGCTGCGTCTGCGCTCTACTGAACGACAGCATCCGCTCGAGGAGCCCCGCGATCAGGCGGAGCTCCGCGTCGCTGTAGCGGGCCAGGTATTGGGTGGCACCCTTGGCCATCGGGGCGTAGAAGCGATCGAACTCCCTGGCCCGGCCCGGCACCAGCTCGACGAGCACCTTTCGGCGATCGTCGGGATCGCTGCGACGGCGCACGTAGCGCGCGCGCTCGAAACGGTCGATCATCCGCGTCACGGCGCCGCTGGTCAGCCCGGTCAGCTCACCGAGGCGGCCGGCGGTCATCGCGCCGCCATCCTCGAGGAAGCCCAGGCATTCGAGGTCGCTCGGAGACAACCCGACCTTGTCGGCGATGATCTGGCTCAGCAGGACGGACTGCCCGCTGGTCTGCTGGAAGCCGCTCCTGATCGCTTGCATGAGCTCGCGCCGCGCCCGCGCGGTCACTGGCCGGTGCGTATCACGGGATACAGACATTGTCTGCACAGTGCAGATACTGAGCCGAGCATATAATGCAGTCTAGCGCAGGAACGAAGGAGACCGACATGGCGGCGGACACCACCACACCGACGCGTCGCGGCAATCCCTGGCTGGTCCTCATGGTGTTCAGCCTCGGGCTGTTCATGACGCTGCTCGACCTCACGATCGTCAATATCGCGATCCCGAGCATCGTGGACGACCTCAAGGCTCCCCTCGATGGCATCCTCTGGATGCTCAATGCCTACAGCCTCGTCTACGCGGTGCTCCTCATCACCTCGGCGCGCCTTGGGGACATGTTCGGCCCTCGGGCGCTGTTCGTCACCGGCGTGGCCACCTTCACGGTGGCCTCGGGCCTGAGCGGATTGGCCCAGGACCCGACCCAGCTCATCCTCGCCCGCGCGGCGCAGGGTCTCGGTGCCGCGCTCATCGCCCCGCAGGGCCTGCCGATGATCACGAGCCTGTTCCCGCCGGAGAAGCGCGGCGGCGTGTTCGCCATCTTCGGGATCCTCGCTGGTCTCGCGGTGGTGCTCGGCCCGACG
>JBBQZK010000078.1:0-11388 GCA_038207785.1 Candidatus Limnocylindria bacterium
CTCGGCGTACCCGCGGCCACCGAGCTTGCCGGCGCGCTGCGCGAGCGCGGGGTCGAGCTGCGCGGAGATGTGCTGACGATCGAGGATGCCGTGGAGGCGATGTGGACGAGTTCGAGTTCTCCCGCGGCGTAACCGTCGGGCAATACGTCCCCGGCACGTCGTTCATCCACCGCATGGACGCGCGCGCCAAGATCCTTGGATTCATGATCATCATCGCAGCGGTCATCACCACGCCGTCGTACATCGGGAACGCGATCGCGTTCGTGGCGGTCCTGGCGCTCGTGCGCCTGAGCGGGCTGCCGATCGGCTACCTGATCAGCGGTATCCGCCCGATCCTGCCGATCCTCGTCGTGTACACGGTCTTCAACTTCCTGTTCCTCGGGAACTACGACCCGACCGGCTCGGCCGTCCTGTTCCGCACCCCGGTATCGGTCGGCCCATGGGAATTCGCGTTCACCGTGACCGACAACTCGATGCGCCAGACGGTCCAGGGCGTGTTCCGGATCTTCGACCTCATCCTGCTCGGCAGCCTGCTCACGCTCACGACGCCGATCACCGCCCTGTCGAAGGCCATCGAGGGGCTGCTCGCGCCGTTCCGGCGATTGAAAGTGCCTGGCCACGAGATCGCGATGATCATCGCCATCGCGTACCGGTTCATGCCGACCGTCGCCGAGGAGCTCGAGCGGCTCATGAAGGCCCAGGCCTCGCGCGGCGCGGACTTCGGACGGCCGGGTCGGCTCCAGTTCATCCAGCGCACGCGGCAGCTGGTCCCGGTGACGGTCCCGCTGTTCGTCTCGGCGTTCCGGCGCGCGGAGGACCTCATCGTCGCGATGGAGTCCCGCTGCTACGTCGGCGGCGCTGGCCGCAGCGCCGTGTATCACGATCGCTTCACCCCCTTGGAGTGGATCTCGCTCGCCGCGGCGCTCACGTTCACGATCGCGATCTCCCGCACGCCGTTCCCGTTGTGACCGACGCCCTGCGGATCGGCGCGGCCGTGGATGCGTTGCGCGCCGAGTGCGAGGCGTTCCTGCAGGAGCTCGTGCGCATCCCGACAGTGAACCCGCCGGGCGAGCGGTACGAAGAGTGCGCGCGACTCATCAGCGATCGACTCGCCTCGTTCGGGTACGCCGTCCAGTACGTACGACCGCGCGACGCGAACGACACATTCCCCCGCCTCAACGTCCTCGGGCGGCTCGAGGGCCGCGCCGCGCGCCCCACGCTCCACTTCAACGGCCATTTCGACGTGGTCCCACCGGGCGACCGGTCGGCGTGGACGCACGATCCGTTCGGCGGCGAGATCGCCGGCGGCCGGCTCTGGGGTCGCGGAACGGGTGACCAGAAAGCGGGGATCGCCGCGTCGATCTACGCGGTCGAGGCGGTCCGCCGGGCGGGGTTCACGCTGCGGGGCAGCATCGAGCAGAGCGGGACCGTGGACGAGGAGAGCGGCGGCTTCGCAGGCGTCGCCGAGCTGTGCGACCAGGGCCTCATCGCCGCGACGCGGACGGACCACGTGATCATCACCGAGCCGCTCGACGTCGATCGCGTGTGCATCGGCCACCGCGGGGTGTACTGGGCCGAGGTCACCGCGAGCGGCGTGACGGCGCACGGCAGCATGCCCGCCCTCGGCCATAACGCCGCGGACGCGATGGCCCGGCTCATCACCCGGATCGAGCGTGAGCTCAAGCCGAAGCTCGCGGCTCGCGTGACGGCGGTGCCGGTCGAGCCGCCGAGCGCGCGGCAGGCCTCCATCAGCCTGAACGCGCTGCACGCCGGGCAGCCGATCGGGGTCGAGCAGACCCCAATGGTCCCCGACCGCTGCGTCGCGATCTTCGACCGGCGGTTCATCGCGGAGGAGTCGAGCGGCGATGTCCGTCGCGAGTTCGAATCGATCGTCGCGGACGAAGGCGCGCGCGACCGGGACATCCGCTGGTCCGTGCGCGAGCTCATGCTCGTAGAGCCGACGGCGACGCCCGCAGACGCGCCGGTCGCGCGCGCGCTCCGCGATGCGGTGCGTATCGTCCTCGGCCGCGACGCGGCGGTCATCGCGAGCCCGGGGACCTATGACCAGAAGCACGTCGTACGGCGGGGCGGCGTCCTCGACTGCGTGGCGTACGGCCCGGGCCGTCTCGAGACCGCACACCGGCCGGACGAGTACGTCGACCTTGACGAGCTCGCGACCGCGACGAAGGTGATGGCCCTCGCGACGCTGGCCCTGATCGGGAGCTAGTCGACCCCGATCGCGGTCGAGCTCTTCAGCGCGCCAACGCCCGCCCGCAGCTCGGTGCCGCGCGCGAGGATCGCGCTCGGCCGCGCGAAGTGAGACGAGGCGAACGTCTCGAGCCGCGGCACGACGTGGTGGCCCATGGCCGCGAGCGCGTCGCGGGCCGCGACAGGGACGCGCGTATCCATGAGGAGGTCAGCGGATTCGCAATGGGTGCGCGCTGTGTTGACCGCGACCTGCGGCGACTGACCGAAGTCCAGGATGTTCGTGATCACGTGGACCATGGCGCTCATGATCCGGCGGCCGCCCGGCGCTCCGGTCGCAAGGAACGGCGCGCCCGCGCGGAGGAGGACCATTGGCGCGATCGCGGAGAGGATGCGCTTGCCGCCCGCGATCGAGTTCGGCCGCCCCGGCCGCGGGTCGAACCACGTCATGACGTTCGCGAGCATGATCCCGGTCCCGGCCGCGATGACCCCGGAGCCGAACGCGCCGCCGAGAGTCGTGGTCAACGCGACCATGCGGCCCTCACGGTCGACCACGTTCACGTGAGTGGTGCAGTCGGCTGATGGCGGCGCCGGCGTCGCGCCGGCCTGCGGTGTCGCGCGGCCGGGATCGATCGTCGCGCGCGCCGCAGCGGCGTGCTCCGGTGACGCAAGCCGGTCGTAGATCCCGAGACCGACAGCACCTTCGTCGGCCAGATAGGTGAACCGATCGGCGAACGCGCGTCGCTGCGCTTCGGCAATGAGATGGAGCGCCACCGCCGAGAAGGGCTCCATCTTCGAGAGCTCGAAGCCCTCGAGGATCCGCAATGCCTCAACGACGGTGATCGCGCCGGAGGCGCCCGGCAGGGTGTGGACCTGCAGGCCGCGGTAGTCGATCGCCAGCGGCGGCCGCTCCCGGGCAGCGACGTCCTCCATATCGGCGTCGCTCAACATGCCGCCGTGGGCCTGCACGTCACGAACGATCGCGCGACCGAGCTCGCCGCCATAGAGGACCTCTGGTCCACCGGCCGCGATCGCGCGCAGGCTCTCGGCGAGATCGCGCTGGACGAGGCGGTCACCGGCCTCGAATCCGGTCGCGGCCCGGAGCGGCGCGCCGCCGGGCTTGAAGAACACCGCGCGTGACGCGTCGACCTTCGCAAGCCGGTCGTAATAGAGGCCCAGCGCGAGCGTGAGGTTCCAGTCGGTCTCCCAGCCGTCCGCCGCGAGTGCGATCGCGTCGCGCATGACGGCCGTGCGGTCGAGCGTGCCGTAGCGCTCGAGCGCGTGGCAGAGACACCCGACGGCACCCATCTGCCCGATGGCGCGATAGCCCACGTTCTGGGCGTCGTCCTTCGTGGCCGGCCACCCATACATCCCCGAGGCGCCCGCGGTCTGCAGCTCATACATGTCCGCGGTCGCGCGCGCCGGCGCGGCGCCGCCGCCATCGATGGTGGTGATCGTGCCATCCGGTTGCCGGATCACGCACCAGGCGACGCCGCCGAGCCCGCTGGTGGTGGGCTCGACGACGCCCATCGCGAACGCCGCGGCGACCGCCGCGTCGACGGCGTTGCCGCCCTCCCGGAGGATCCGTGCGCCGGCCTCCGCCGCGAGCGGATGTTCCGCGGTGATCATGCCACCGGCCGACGTGGCCTCGGTCTTCTCGATGCGATGCTCGCTGCGTGTCGCCACGCCCGAGATGGTGGCAGACTCGGCGCGAGCATGACGTTGCCCACGGGATTCACGGTCGGGCATTGGACCGATCCGGTCGCCAAGACCGGCTGCACGGTGATCCTCTGCGAGGGCGCGGCCATCGCGGGCGTGCACATGGGCGGCGGCGCGCCGGCCACGATCCAGACCGACATCATCGGACCCGCGTCGGCCACCGGCATCCTCCACGCCGTATTGCTGACCGGCGGCAGCGCGTTCGGTCTCGCCGCGTATGGCGGCGTCATGCGGTTCCTCGAGCAGCGCGGCGTTGGCGTCCCCGTCCGCGACTGGCGCGTGCCCCACGTTTCGGGTGCGGTGATCTTCGATCTCATGACCGGCGACGGCCACGTCCGTCCGGACTCCAACGCGGGCTACGCCGCGTGCGAGGCCGCGACCGGGACACCGGCAGAGGGACTCGTCGGCGCGGGGACCGGCGGAACGGTGGCCAAGCTGAAGGGCGGCCGCGTGCCCGGTGGACTCGGCATCGCGTCCGCCCGAGCCGGCGCGGCCACCGTGACGGCGGTCATGGTCGTCAACGCCGTCGGCGACGTGTGGGACGCGGACGCGAACGCGTGGGTCGCCCGATCCGAGCCGGGCGCGGCACCGCCGGCCGCGGGCGCGAACACGACCATCGGGGCCGTGCTCACCGACGCGACGCTCGGACGCGAGGCCGTGCGTCGCGTCGCGATGACCGCGCACGATGGGCTCGGCCGCGCCATCCGGCCCGCGCACACGGACCTGGACGGGGACTGCATTTTTTCACTCGCCTACGGTGACAAGACCGCGAGCACGCTGGAGGTCCAGATGGCCGCCGCCGACGCCGTCGAAAAGGCCATCGTTCGGGCGGTGCGACTCTCGAGTGGGACAATGAGGGCATGAACGATGTCGTCGTCCTGGGTGGCGCGCGCACCGCCTTCGGCACGTACGGCGGCGCACTGCGCGACGTGTCGGCGACCGATCTCGGTGTCGTCGCGGCGAAGGGCGCCATCGAGCGCTCGAAGATCCCGGCTCAGTCGATCGACCAGGTGATCTTCGGCAACGTCATGCAGACCAGTGGCGACGCCGTCTACTTCGCCCGGCACATCGGCCTGAAGGCCGGCGCGCGGATCGAGGCGCCTGCGCTCACGATCAATCGCCTCTGCGGCTCGGGGCTCCAGGCGATCCTCCTGGCCGCGCAGGAGATCCGGCTCGGTCAGGCGGACATCGTCCTCGCGGGCGGGGCGGAGGCCATGTCCATGGCGCCGCACATGATCCGGGGCGCGCGATGGGGCCTGCCCCTCGGCGAGCAGAAGCTCGAGGACTACCTCTGGGTGGCCCTCGTCGACTCGTACAACGGTCTCGGCATGGCGAACACCGCCGAGAATCTGGGGCGGAAATACGGCATCAGCCGCGACGCGGCTGATGCGTTCGCGTACCGGAGTCACATGCTCGCCGCGAAGGCGCGCGAGTCGTGCCGGTTCAGCGAGGAGATCGTGCCGGTCGAAGTGAAGACGAAGAAGGGAGTGGCCGTCGTCGACAAGGACGAACACATCCGCCCCGATACGAGCATCGAGGCGCTCGGAAAGCTCGTCGCCCGCTTCGAGAAGAACGGGACCGTCACCGCGGGCAACGCGAGCGGCATCAACGACGGGGCAGCCGCGCTGGTGATCGCGTCGGCCGAGGCCGCCGAGAAGGCCGGCCTCACCCCGATCGCGCGCATCGTCTCCGGCGGCGTCTGCGGCGTGGACCCGGACATCATGGGGATCGGCCCGGCGCCGTCCAGCCGTCAGGCGCTCACGCGCGCCGGCCTGAAGATCGAGGACATGGACCTAGTCGAGATCAACGAGGCGTTCGCGACGCAGTATCTGGCCGTCGAGAAGGACCTCGGCCTCGATCGCGAGAAAACGAACGTCAATGGTGGCGCCATAGCGCTCGGTCATCCGCTCGGCGCATCGGGCGCCCGGCTGGCGCTCACGCTCATCACCGAGCTCCGGAAGCGCGGCGGCCGCTACGGGCTCGCTTCCCTGTGCATCGGCGGCGGCCAGGGCATCGCGGCCATCTTCGAGCGCGTCTAGCTGAGCGCGCCGGCGCGTCGCGATCGACGTCGTCGAGTCGCGCGCTCGGGCACGACGCATTGGCCGATGTAAGCCGATAGCCTCGCGCCCTTGAAGCTCCCGGCGGTCCTCGCGCCGCTGCGCCATCGCGACTTCCGCCTGCTCCTCACCGGACAGACCGTCTCGAGCTTCGGCAGCTCGGTATCCAACGTGGCGGTCCCGTTCCAGCTCCTCGCGTTGGGCGGGACGCCCTTGCAGCTCGGCATCGCGGTGGGCTTCGAAATGGCCACGAGCGTCGCGTTCCTCCTGCTGGGCGGCGCGATCGCGGACCGCCTGCAGCGCCGGACGTTGATCGTCGCGAGCGACGTCCTCGGCGGTCTCGTCGTCGCGAGCGTGGCGGTGCTCTCCGGCTCGGGACAGCTCCGCATCGAGCACCTCTACGTCGCCGCCGTGGCCCTCGGCGCGGCCGACGCGTTCCTCGCGCCGGCGTACATGGCGATCATCGCGGAGCTCGTGCCACCGGACATCCTCCGCGCCGGGAACGCGACGCGCCTGTTGAGCCGCAGCATCGCGCGGATCGCGGGTCCGACCGTCGGTGGGATCGTCGTCGCGTTCGTGAGCCCGGCGGCGGCATTCGGCGTCGACGCGCTCACGTTCGTCTTCAGCGTCGTCACGCTGTTGCTCGCCCACCCGAGCCGGCGGGTTCCGGACACGTCGGGCTCGATGATCGGGCAGGTCCAGGATGGCTTCCGCTACGTCTTCGGCGTCCGCTGGCTCTGGCCGACGACGATCTACTTCATGCTCGTGAATGTCGCCTACGCGGGGCAGTCCGGCGTGATGACGCCGCTCCTGGTCCGCGACACGCTGCTCGGCGACGCCCGGACCTACGGGCTCATCATGGCCGCGTACGGCGTCGGCACGATCGGCGCGAGCATCGGCCTCGCGCAGCTGGTCACGCGCCGACCGGGGCGGCTGCTCTTCGCGTTCGAAGGGCTCGCGGCGGCATGCGTTCTCGCCACCGGGCTCGTTCCGACCCTCCCGGTGGTTGTCGCGGCGACAGCGGTGATGGGCATCTCGCTGTCGTCATCGACGGTGATCTGGCAGGCGCTGATCCAGCGCCACGTCCCCGCCGGACTGTTGGGGCGCGTCTCGAGCATCGATCTGCTCGGCAACTCGGTCATCAATCCGAGCGCGCCGATCATCGCGGCGGCGCTCATCGGGATGCTCAGAGCGCCCGCGACGTTCGTCGTGGCCGGGATCTACGCCCTGATCCTCGTAGCGATCGCGGTCCTCGCGTCGCCGCTTCGCGACATGGAGGAGTCTTCGCCCACGGCAGCCTGAACTTCGGGACGTCGAGCCCAGCGACACCTGACCAGACTGACCGGTACGGCCTTAGTCCGCCTCGCTTGCCGCGGCGCGGGAGGGTGAGACACGCGCGGCCCGCTGGCGGGCGCCCTCGCGGGTGACGATGAACGCGACCGCCGCGACGATGATCGCGGCGCCGATGACGATCGACGGCGTGATCGGCTCGGCCAGGATCAGCGTCCCGAGGAGCACGGCGACGACCGGGTTGACGTAGGCGTAGGTGGAGACGAGGGACACCGGGGCGTGCTGCAGCAGCCAGCTGTACGCCGTGAACGCGACGAGCGAGCCGAACACGACGAGGTACCCCATCGCGAGCAGCGAGCTCGTCGACCACGTTGCCGGCTGGAGATGTGCGAGCTCCCCCATCGCTGCGCCCCCGACGACGAGCACCAGCCCACCGGCCAGCTGCTGGATCCCCGTCGAGAGCAGGCTGTCGCTCGGCATGCGCAGCCGCGGCGCGAGGAATGTGCCGAGGGCCCACGACACGGTCGCGAACAGCAGCAGCCCGACGCCGAACGGATCGAGCTCGCCGCTCGAGCCTCGCGGCACGACCAGGAACGCGACGCCCGCGAACCCGACGGCGACGCCGATGAACGTCGACGAGTGGATCCGGTCCCCGGCGATACGACGCAGGATCACGATCCACAGCGGCACCGACGCGATGATGAGCGCGGTCAAGCCCGACGGGACCGTCCGTTCGGCGAGCACCACGAAGCCGTTTCCGCCGACCAGCAGGAGCAGCCCGACGATCGCCGCGCCGATGAGCTCGGCACGCCCGACCCGGAGGCCCCGGCGCACGGCGATGACGGCGAGGAGCACGAGACCGGCAATGCAGAAGCGGATGCCCGCGGACAACAGCGGCGGCAGGGTCTGCACCGCGATCGCGATGGCGAGGTACGTGGATCCCCAGATGACGTACACCGCGCCGAGGGCGGACCAGATCGCGAGCGGCGACGCGCTGCGCGGCGTGGACACAGGTCGATGCTATCCGTGAATCGCGGATGCTTCCGTAAACTGCGACGCATGTGGGAACGGAATGGATTCACGATCTCCACTGATGGCGCGCATCTGGACCGCGATGTCATCTGGCGCTACCTACACGACGAGGCGTACTGGGCGAACGGCATCCCGCGCGACGTCTTCGAAACGTCCATCGAGAGCTCGCTCAACTTCGGCCTGTTCGAGGGCGATGCCGGAAACACGCAGGCCGGCTATTGCCGGGTCGTGACGGACGGAGCGACATTCGCGTGGCTGTGTGACGTCTTCGTGCTCCCCGCCTATCGCGGGCGAGGGCTCGCCACGTGGCTGATCGAGATCGTCGTCGGCCATCCGGATCTGCAGGTGCAGCGCGGCTTCGTCCTCGGGACGAGGGACGCGCACGGCCTCTACGCGAAATCCGGTTGGCAGCCGGTCGAGGCCGGTCGGTTCATGCGGATCATACCTAGACTCGGACGAAGTGGACTACGACCTCACCGCGGAGCAATTAGAGATCCGCAAGCTCGCGCGTGACTTCGCCGATCGGGAGATCGCGCCTGGAGCGCGCGAGCGCGATCGCAATGAGACCTTTCCCGCCGACATTCTGAAGAAGATGGGCCCGCTGGGCCTCCTGGGCGGGCCGGTCCCGGAGGCGTACGGCGGACATGGGCTCGACTACATCTCGCACGCACTCGTGACCGAGGAGATCGGCCGCGCGGATTCGTCCGTGCGGACGACGCTCTCCGTCCAGATCTCGCTCGTCGAGCTCACGATCCTGAAGTGGGGAACGGAAGCCCAGAAGACGCAGTACCTGCCGGGGCTCTGCAGCGGCGCGGTGATCGGCTGCTTCGGCCTGACGGAGCCGGAGGTCGGCAGCGATGCGACGAAGCTGCGCACGACGGCGAAGCGCGACGGCGCCGACTGGGTCCTGCGCGGCCGGAAGATGTGGATCAGCAACGGGAGCGTGAGCGGCCTCGCGCTCGTCTTCGCGCAGACCGACGCGTCGCTTGGCCACAAGGGCATCGCCGCATTCCTGTTGGAGCGCGACAAGCAAAAATACGGAAGCCAGGGCATCCACGGGAAGCTCGGCCTGCGGTCGAGCGATTCGTCCGAGCTCATCCTCGACGACGTGCGCGTCCCCGACGCGAACCGGCTCGGCGAGGTCGGCGAAGGGTTCAAGATCGCCATGAGCGCGCTCGACTCCGGCCGCTACTCCGTGGCCGCGGGCGCTGTGGGCGTGGCGCAGGCCTGCATCGACGCGTCCGTCGCGTACGCCACGCAGCGCACCTCGTTCGGCAAGCCGCTCGCTCGCCATCAGCTGGTCGCGGAGCTCATCGCCGACATGGTGGTGGAGACCGAGGCCGCGCGGCTCCTGGTGTGGCGGGCCGGCGATCTGAAGAACAAGGGCCGCCCGAACACCCGCGAGACGAGCATCGCCAAGCTCTACGCGACGGAAGCGGCGCAGCGCGCGGCGGACAACGCGATCCAGATCCATGGGGGGTACGGATTCTCGGACGAGTTCCCGGTGGAGCGCTACTGGCGCGACGCCCGGGTCAACCGGCTCTACGAAGGCACGACCCAGATCCAGAAGCTCATCATCAGCCGCTTCGCCACCGGCATCGACGCCATCAGTTGAACCCCAAAACCTTCGCCGCCTCCGGCTGCTCCGGTTTCGTGGGCCCTGCGGCTCGGTCGGGCAAAGCCGGCCCTCGCCTATGAGCATGCGCTGGGACGGCCACGCCGAGGGGACGCTGCGCACGCTCGCGAACATGGTCCCGGAGACCGTGCGCGAGCTCGCCACGTCGGCGGCCCGCGACGAAAGCGAGCTCGTCGCCTCAGATCGAGCGGCCGACCTGGTCGGCGTCGAGGACGTGGTCCGGGGTTGGATCCGGACGACGCCTCCCGAGCAGCGCAACGGCCTCGTCGCGGTCATCGACGAGCTCGGCTTCGATGTCGAGCTCTTTGCCGATGACCTTCAGTCGGACGAGGGCTGGTCCGGGGAGGACGCCGCCGAGCCCGACGGGATGTGAGTCCGCTCGCGACGGGCGAGCGCTTCACCGATGGTGCCGGGCGCGGCCGCCATCGCGAGCGTGAAGGTCGTCCGGGCATCCTCCCGCGCCCCGAGCAGGTACAGCGCGACGCCGCCGAGGTAGCCAAGGAACGCCCGCTCATCGTCCTCGAGGAGGATGTAGCGGTCCTCCGCTTCGCGAAGCCGCTCGCGGACCGCGGCCTCGTCCCCACGGTGGGCCGCCGCGACGGCCTGGAGCGTCGCTGTCATCGCGGCGCGCGGCGACGTGTCCACCGGTAGCGCAGCGGCAAGCGCCGCTCCCCGCGCGCGGTCGCCGCCGAGCGCGACCAGCTCCGCCCACGCGAGCGCGAGCGCGACGTCCGGATCGCCCGGACGCAGGGCCGCGGCGCGCCGGGCATCCCCGGCCTTGTTCAGCGCGGCGTACGCCGCGACGAGCGTGACGACGACATCGCGATCGGTCATGGAGCGGGAGGCCGACTCGAGCAGCGTCGCCGCCGAAAGCGGATCACCGCTGGGATACAGGACCAGGCCTGCGACGCGCTGGACCGGCGGGAAACCCGGGTAGCGGTCGACCAGCGGCGCGGCGATCGCCCGAGCCGTCGCGAGGTCGCCCCGGCCCAGAGCCTGCTCGGCGCGTGCCAGTGTGCCGAGGAAGCGCGCATGCCGGACGAGGTACGCCACGAGGCCGCCGGCGAAGCACACGGCGGCGAACGCCGCCACGAGCGCGTACCCCGGCCACCCCACTGCGAGCATCGCGACGGCCGCCAGCAGGAGAACAACAGCGGCCAGCCACACGGCTCGGATGACGGGATGGCTACCTGGGGTGGACGGTTTCAGCACGACGGGCTTTTCCACAGGAAACGGCTCGTTTGGCACTTTGAGGGGGCTTTATCCACCGAAATCGTGGCTTTATCCACACGAGCCGCAGTTTGGCATCGGGGCGGATGTCCGCAGTACGTCCAGAAATTACGCCTCAGCGAGCAGTCCGGCGGCGATGACGACGCGCTGGATCTCGCTCGTGCCCTCATAGATCCGGTAGATCCGGGCGTCCCGGTAGGCCCGCTCGATCCAGAGCTC
>JBBQZK010000079.1:0-11261 GCA_038207785.1 Candidatus Limnocylindria bacterium
CGTCGCATGGCACGGGCTTCCGCTGTGGCCAGATGACCGAGCACTCGCGCACGGCTTCACGGATCTCAAAACGCGGCGCGATCGGCTGCATTCGATCGTCGAGACTTACCGCCATGGACTCTCGGCAGCTGAGGTGCTTGATGCTGCGATGGCCCGTCAGAATGGCTGGCGTCGACAACTTACGGAAGGTGCCAAGGCCGGAACGCCTGCCTACGTAGCCCTTGTTGAAGCAGGCTCGGAAGCGGGTGCCGTAGAGGACTTTCGCTTCACGACCGACAATCGAGCGCAGCTCTCGCGGTAGCCGGGCGAGTCCTTGACGCTTGTTTGTTGACTCCAACGACCAAATGGATCATCAATGAAGTCGTGAGAAACACGCTTCAGTTTGAATCGTCCTGTCGCTTCACCAGTTCCGCCAGGTCCGCGAGCTCCTTGTGGCACCGGAGCAGCAAATCAAGCAAGCTGGGTTTGGTGATGCGGTCTGATCGGTTCGAATAGCGTCCGGTACGGTCTACCCGGAAGCCGTCGCCCGCATCATCGATCGTCGTGGCTCCGGAAGCGATACCCCGCACGAGGCCTGCGACCCGTCCAGCGCGCAGCCGACCAAGCCGAAGGCGCGTCCGTGCGCATCGCCCGTGAGTTCGTCAGACTGCAGCCGCGATGCGGATGAGGCGCAGCGAGATCGTCGGTCCGGCGCTGACCGCGGCGGTACTCCTCGTGTTCCTCCTGTTGGACGCGACGGTCATTCGGATCCAGAACCCGGCCCCGATCTTCCTCATCGCTGTCACCTTTGCCGGGTACGTGGGCGGACTGCGGCCGGCGCTCGTCAGCGCGGCTCTCGCCATCGCGTTCTCCGCGTACTACTTCTCGATCCCCGGCCAGCCCTTCTCGTACTCCCTGGGGGACCAGGCCCGGCTGGCGTCGATCGCCATCGGCTCCGTCGCGATCGCGGTGCTGACCGGGATCCTGCGCGAGCGGCTCCTCCGGGCCGAACAACGACAGCTTCGCGATTCGGAGACCCGCCTCCGTGCGACGGTCGAGGTCGCGCTCGACGCGCTCATCTCGATGGATCTCGCCGGCGCGATCACCGAATGGAACCCGAGCGCCGACGCGATGTTCGGCTGGCGACGTCAGGATGTGCTGGGCCGCGAAATGGCCGCGACGATCATCCCGGAGCGCTACCGTGACGCGCATCGCGACGGGCTGCGGCGCTATCTCGAGACCGGCCGCGGGCCGGTGCTCGGCCGGCGCATCGAGATCGAGGCCCTCCACCGCGACGGTCACGAATTCCCGATCGAGCTCGCGATCTCGGCGATCGAGACGAGCGCGGGAAGGAGCTTCACCGCGTTCGTTCGCGACATCAGCGCCCGCCGCCGGCTCGAGGCCGCGCAGGCGGCCGCGCTCGGGCAGGTGCAGCAGGCCCTCCGGTTGCGCGACGATTTCCTGTCCGCGGCGGCGCACGACCTCAAGACGCCGCTCACGTCCGTGCGCGGCCACCTGCAGCTCATGCGTCGCCGGTTCGGCGATTCCATGCCACCCCAGGTCTTGGCATCGCTGGCCGAGGTGGACCGCTCCACGAGCCGGATGACGGACCTCATCAGCGAGTTGCTCGATGTCGCGCGGCTCCAGTCCGGTCAGACGCTCACGTTGCACACGCGCGAGACGGATCTGGTCTCCCTTGCGCGCGGAGTCGCTGAGTCCGCGAGGCGGACGGCCCCGCGCCACTCCATCGAGCTCGAAGCGCACAGCCCGACGCTCGTCGGCATGTGGGATCCGGCGCGGGTTGAGCGGGCCCTGACGAACCTCGTCTCCAATGCGGTCAAATACAGCTCCAGCGGCGGCGAGATCGTCGTGACCGCGGACCGTCAGACGGACGACAAGGGCACCTGGGCGGTGGTATCGGTACGCGACCACGGCATCGGCATCCCGGCTGCCGATCTGCCGCGGCTGTTCAACCGGTTCCATCGCGGCGCCAACGCGAAGGAGGTCGAGGGCACCGGCATCGGATTGGAGGCGGCGCGACGCATGATCGAACAGCACGGCGGCAACATCAGCGTGGAAAGCGTCGAGGGCGTCGGCACGACGTTCACGGTCAGGCTCCCGCTGGAGTCGAGGCCATGAGCGGGCCGATCCTCGTGGTCGAAGACGATCCCGGCGTCTCCTCCTTTATACGGTGGGGCCTGGAGGACGAGGGATATTCCGTAGCCATCGCCATTGATGGCGAAGAGGCGCTTCGGCACGTCGAGCGATCTCGGCCGACGTTGATCGTCCTGGACTATGGATTGCCGGTCATGGACGGAGCCCAGGTCGCCGACCGCCTTCGCGAGCGCGGTTTCACGGACATTCCCATCCTCATGGTCACCGCCGACGAACGGACCGCCCAGAAGGCCGAACGCGTGGGAGCGCGCGCCGCGCTGCCCAAGCCGCTGGATCTCGACGAGCTGCTGAAAGTGGTGAACGGCCTCATCGGCCGTCCCTGAGCCATGACCTCGGATCATCACGGTCTACCGCGAGTGCCTACGCAGAAGCCCGGTCGGTGTCGACCGGGCTTCCTGGTGAGCGCGGGACCGGGTTGGGACGCTAGGCCGGGGTGGGGACCTTGACCCGCTTGCCCGCCGGTGCGAACACTGCCTTCTCCTTTGGTGTGGCGAAGGCGTGGATGAATCCCGCGATCGAGAGCAGGGCCATGACTCCGGCGAGCCCGTAGAGGAGGTTCCCCGCAAGGCCGGCCATGCTGCCGATGACGCTGAAGCCGTAGACCGTGAGGAGCAGGCCGCGGAGCGTCTCTCCGGTCTGCATCGTCGTGCGAAGCGATGTCGCGGAGTCCAGCTTCTTCTGGAGGTCCGCTGCGCCCGTGGTGTTATTCGCCGTCTTCGCGGCGGTGATCTGCGTGCCGAGATCCGTGCGGATGCCGCCGAGGGTCGCGTACGTCGCGCCGGGGAAGCCGGCCGCGACCGCAGCCTTCTCCATGTGGAGCGCGATGTAGAACTTCGCGTAGCACTCCGCCTGCGGGCCCGTCTCCATGAGCTGGCCGCCGTACGCGACGAGGCACGTCGAGCCGGCCTTCCAGGTCGTTTCCTCGGCCGTGAGCGCGTTCGCGGGCGTGAAGGTGATCTTCTGCGCGCCCAGCTCTTCCTTCACGTAGCTCTGCGAGAAGCTGTATTGACCGAACGCTGCGAAGCCGAGTGCAAGAAGGAGCACGGCAACCACCAGGCCGCCTCCCGCGAGGGTGATATCGAGAGTCCTGCGCTTCATTGCCGTCCTCCATGTGAACGTGCTTTCTTATTCAGCACATTCGGGCAAGGGGACCCGCCGGTAGAGTCCCATATGACCCCAAACGGGCGTGCCGTTCGGCCCCGGCGCACCGCCGGTGTATCGATCCGGACCCCGCAGGGACCTCTGACCGCCATCCCGTGACCTTCGGCCCTAGTAGGCCTTCCGGCCCGGACCGAGGATGCCAGGCATGGACCTTGGAATCGCCCTCGGGACCCTGATCATCTTCGCGCTGATCCTTGCCATCGGCGGGGGTTTCGTCGCCGCGCGCTTTCTGAGCCACGCGGCCCAGCAAGGGACCCGCGGAGCGCATCCCCGTGACCGCTGAAGTCCTTGCCGTCCTTGTGGCGATCGCGGTACCCGTGATCACGCTCCTCGCGCTTGGCGGTCTCTTCGCTGGACTCGGCGCGCTGGAGCGCGTGCGCGACGAGCTCATCGAGCTCGGTAGCTCGAGGAGATAGGAAGAGCGCTGTGAAGCTCCTATTCGCGACCGACGGAGCCCCAGAAGACCAGCAGGCGCGTGCCCTCATGGCCAACGTGCGCTGGCCGCACGGTAGCGAGATGCTGATCTGATCGTGGTGGGATCTCGCAACCGTGGGCCGCTCGCGAGCATGCTCGGCTCCGTTTCGGCGGCCGTGATCGATCATGCCCCGTGCCCCGTGCTCGTCGCCCGCCGCCCACGGATCGACCGGGTCGTGATCGCGGACGATGGCTCGATCGGCGCAGCCGCCGCGGTCGCGTTCTTCGACAGGTCCGCCCTCTTCAGTGACGCCGCCATCCACGTTGTGACCGTCGTGGATCGCGGAGAGCCCCTATCGGACTCGGACTTCGGCGGATTGACCTCGGTCGAACAGCGCCACTACAGCGAGCAGGTCGACCACGAGCGCAACCAGGCGCGCCTACATCTCGTCATGACGGTGGACGCTCGAGCGCCGCCGTCACACGGTGCACTCGAGCACGCCCTTCGGCGACGCGGCGACCGAGATCCTGGTCGCGGCCCACGACTTCGCCGCCGATCTCATCGTGATGGGGTCCAGAGGCCAGACGGGGCTCGCCCGATTCTTCGCCGGCAGCGTCGCCCGGCGGGTGCTGCAGCGCGCGACGTGCTCTGTGCTCATCGCCCGCGGCTCCCCGGTCATCGTCCACGATCGCCCGGCGGAGGACGTGTTCGGCACGGTTTCCTTGCTAGCCTCTCGCTGATGCGAAGCGCGGCCGTCGCGCCGTTCTACCAGGGCTGGCAACTCTTCAACGAGGGTCTCGTCACGGCGCTCGCGCCGCTCTCATCCGAGCAGCTCGCGCTGCCGGTCGGCTCTCCGACGTGGCCGATCTGGGCGAGCGCGGCGCACCTTGCCGGCGGGCGGGTGTACTGGCTGTGCCATGTGTTCGGTGAGCCGGGCGCGGACACGACGCCGTTCACCGATCCAACGGGCTTCGGCTGGGAAGACGACCTCGCTCATCCGCGATCCGCGGACGAGCTCGTCGCCGCACTGACGTCGTCATGGAAGGTCGTGGATCACTGCCTTGCAACGTGGACGCCCGAGACGTTGGGGCAGGAAGCGCGGCGGACCCGTGGTGGCGTCGCCCAGCTGCATACCCGTCAATCGGTCCTGATGCGGCTGCTCACGCACGACGCGTTCCACATCGGCGAGATCTCGCTCGCACTCGGGAGCAATGGCCTTCCCTCGATCGAGCCGTGGGCCGGACTCTCGCGCCCTGGGTGAAAGACCGGGCCAGCGAGTTGCCGATCCTCGCGTTCGCGTCCGGGATCGCCCTGCGCGCGTGGCTGATGCGCAACCACTCCACTTCAGAAGGGATGTGGGTACGCATCTACAAGAAGGACGCTGGCGTACCGACCGTCACCTTCAAGGAGGTGCTCGACGAGGGGCTCTGCTTCGGCTGGAGTGAGAGTGCGCGGTTGAAGGGTGACGACACGTCGTATTTGCAGCGGTTCACGCCCCGACGGGCGAAGGGGACCACCTCGAAGCGGAATCTCGAGCACGTCGAACGATTGATCGCGGAGCACAGGATGATGCCGGCCGGGCTCAGGGCGCTCGGAGAACAGCCATAGGAGCCGCCGCGCAGGGACAGATCGTCATTCTCAACGGCGCGCCGCGAGCAGGAAAGTCGAGCATCGTCAGGGCGATCCAAGACACGTTCGACGGACCCTGGATGAACCTCGGTGTCGACATCTTCGTGCGCGACGTGACCCCGCCTCGCTATCGACCCGGCATCGGACTGCGGCCCGGCGAGGCTGACCATCCGGTCGCGCCGCTCGTCCCGGCGCTGTACGCGGCCTTGTACGACTCCATCGCCGCGCACAGTCGCGCGGGCCTGAATGTCGTCGCGGACGTGGGACACCACGACCCCGCGGTGCTCGCCGACTGCGCGCGGCGACTGGGGACCCTGCCGGTCCTGTTCGTGGGGGTGCGGTGTCCGATCGAAGTCATCATGGCGCGACGTAATAGCGGACAGCCCGGACGTGAGGGTCAATACGCCGTCGGGTCGACGGCCGACCCCATCCCCGCACCGGTCCGGCGCTGGCAGGAGGCCGTCCACGCCCACGCGCGGTACGACCTGGAGGTCGATACATCCGCGCTCAGCCCCGCGGGGTGCGCCGCCCTGATCCGACGGAGGCTCGCCGGTCCGCCGGGGACGGCGTTCCTCCAGCTCGCCCGGGAGTCACGCCCGCAGCCATGACGGTTCGGTCATGCCAAGCGCGACCGGGAGGGCCACCATCCATCGGGAGCGACGCGACGGTACGTTTGGGCGCGCGCGACAGAAGGCAGGCCCACCAGTGATGAGATCGACCACCGTCCTCAGGATGGCCAGCGCCCTCGCGATGTGTCTCCTCATGATCGGGGCGCTTGCATATGGGAGCGCTCCGGCAAGCGCGGCGCCGCTCGGCGCGCCGGTCAACCAGTGCAACAACGACACGGCAAGCAACGTCGGCGGACAGGGTGTCTCCTGCACCGTCACGATCGTCAACTACGTCACCGCGAGCGGCGGCCTCGATACCACGACGCCGTCAACGGTCACCCTCACGCGGTGCGTGGGCGCGGCCGGTCCGATCGGCGCGGGTGCCGGCACCTGCACGACGACGACATCCATCTCGGCGGCGCCGGTCCTCTCGGTCACACAATGTGACGGCGTCTCGAACGGCGGCGGCGGCGTGCTCATCTGCACGGTCACCATGACCAACCACTTCTTGGGCACGCCCGCGGGCGCGCCGACTCCTGCCACGGTCTATCAGTGCATCGGGTCGGTCATCACCGGCCCCGGCGCTCCCGGGACCTGCACTCCGGTGAATACCCCGGGCATCACATCGGTCACCGCGGCCAACGTTGGGCAGTGCAACGGCTCCGGCAATGGCGGCACGAACGTCGGGTTCATCTGCACGGTCTCCAGCGGCTCGACGGTGTCGTCGACGCTTCCCGTGAACATTGACCAGTGCAACGGCTCGACGAATGGCGGCGGGTCACTGACGACCTGTCAGGCGACCATCAGCTCCGTGATCGCCGCAGCAGCGACTCCCGCGCCGACCCCGGTACGGACCGTCGCACCGACGGCCCGGCCGGTCTCCGGGCTGCCATCGACGAGCGCTGCTAGCGACCAGACGGCCCCGCTGGCCTTCGCCGGCCTCGTGCTCGTCCTCGTGGGCGGGCTCGTGCTGCGGGCTCGCAGGATCACCCCACCGATCAAGTAACTTCCACCCTCTCCGAGTGACGGACCGCGCGATCGCCCCCCGATCGCGCGGTTCGTGCGTTCGGCGCATGACGGTCACGTCATGCGGCGACGGCCAGGACACGTGACCATGGTGCGATGACCTGCACCGATCCGATGGACACGTTCGTGTTGCAGCAGTTCCGGCTGCGCGCGCCTGATCGCAACGGCCAGGCCGCGGCGATCGTGGCGTCGTTCGCGACGGGCGAGCCCGTCCCACTGCTCACGAGCATCGACGACCGGCGCGATGTGGCGACGGTGCGTGTCGTCCCTACCGGCGAGTCGGCCGATCTGACGGCGGGGCAGCACGCCGCGCTCGACCCGCTGGTCGAGAGCTGGGCCGAGCAGGCCCGTTACGGGCCGCGGATCATGGCGCGCACCGAGAGCAATCCGTCGCACTTCCGGCTCGCCGTCACCGGATCCGGGATCAACGACGGTGAAGGGCCCCCGTCGCCCGCGTCGGCCGCTCTGACGCATCCGGCGACCCCGGCGCGCGTTGGACTGCTGTGGATCGGTGTTCCGCTCGAGACGCACGCCGGCCTCCTCGTGCTCGTTGGCGACGAAACGCCCGAACGGCTGAGCGCAGAGGCCGGCGACTGGCCGCTTCCGCTCAGTGACCAGCTCGGCGTCCGGATCTACGAAAGCCGGCGGTAGACTTCCAGCGTGCCCGACCAACGGTCACCGAATCCCCCTGTCCGGACCACAGAGCGCGCCGTCCGGGTGCTCATCGTCCTCGAGGACAAGGCCCTTGCCAACACGATCGACCTCACCCTCCGTCACGGGAGCTACGTGCGGCGGAGCGAGGTCTCGGTGAACGGAGCGCGGTCCGCCCTCGCGGACTGGAAGCCCCATCTGTTGCTGCTCGACATCGATCTTGAGAACGGAGCGGCGATGCAGCTCATCGATTACGCCCGCGCCGACGGGCCAATGGGCATCATCGCCCTGACCCGGCGCAGCGACCTGCGCGGGAAGCTGGACGCGTTCGAGCGTGGAGCGGACGACTACATCAGCGTGCCGTTCGTCCCCGATGACCTGGTCGCCCGGTCGCGAGCCGTCGTTCGGCGGACGCACGGCAGCGCTGGCGAGCTCGTCCCGCAGCTGCGCGTGGGCGATCTGGTGATCGATGTCCTCAACCGCAAGGTCGTCGCCGGCGACCACGAGCTGCACCTCACGTCGCTCGAGCAGGCCCTGCTCTACCTGCTGGCGGCGAACGCCGGCAGCGTCCTGACCCGGGAGCAGATCCTCGACGCGCTCTGGGGCACGGACTTCGTCATCGAAAGCAACGTGGTCGACCGGCATGTGCGGGCCCTGCGCGCGAAGCTCCAGGACGACTGGCACAAGCCCAGGTACATCGAGACCGTGCCCGGATCCGGCTATCGGTTCGTCCCCGCGGAGTTCGAGCCGGCCTGACGATCTAGGGTCGGCCCACGGCCTTCCGCCGGCACTAGCCTCTGCGGGTGAGCGCCCGCCGTCCATTCCGCTTCACCGTTCAAGCGGGGACGCCTCCCGCCGGCACGGACTGGCCATCGTTCGCGCGCCGCCTCGAAGCGCTCGGCTACGGCGGGCTCGTCATGGCCGACCACGTGGTCGGAAACGGGCTGGCGCCACTGCCCGCAGTCGCAGCTGCGGCTGCGGCCACGAAGACGCTGCGCGTCGGCACGCTTGTGCTCGACAACGATTTCCGGAACCCGCTCCTTCTCGCTCGCGAGGCCGCGACGGTGGACGTCATCTCGGGCGGCCGGCTCGAGTTCGGCATCGGAGCCGGCTGGCATGACCGCGACAATCAGAGCCTCGGCATCAGCTACGACCCGCCGCCGGTGCGGGTTGCCCGTCTCGAGGAGGCGGTCCCACTGCTCAAACGCCTGTGGACCGAAGAGGAGGTCACCCACAACGGCAGGTTCTACCGGCACGACCGCGCGCATAGCGGACCGAAGCCCGCGCAGCAGCCGCACCCGCCGATCCTCATCGCCGGCGGTGGCGACCGGATCCTCGCCCTCGCGGTGCGGGAAGCGGACATCGTCGGGGTCGTACCGCGTACCCGGCGCGACGGCGCGCCCGATCGGGCTGCGTACTCCTGGGACACCGCGGTGGATCGCTTCGCATACGTCCACCGGCTGCTCGGCGATCGCGACGTCGAGCTGAACACGCTCATCTTCGGCATGAAGGTCACCGACGACCGGCCGGCCGCGATCGCCGAGATCGCCACGCGGATGGAAGGGGCGCCCGCTGAGATGATCGAGCGCTCCCCGTTCTTCCTCGTCGGTTCGCTCGCGCAGATGCGCGAGCAGCTCCTACGCGTCCGCGACGCGTTCGGCGTGACCTACTTCAACGTGCGCGGTGACCACGTCGAGGCATTCGCACCTCTGGCCAAGGAGCTCGCCGCGCTCTAGGTCCGCTTCGTCCGGGTCTTCCAATCGGCGGCGCCGGTCTGGAGCTCCCGCGCGCCCGCGGCAAGCGACGTGGAGCTTCCGCCCGCGCCCAGCATGTCGGCGAGCTCGCTCTCGCGTTCGCGTCCGCCGAGTCGCTCGGCGACCACATGGGTGCGGCCGCCGCGCACCTCTTTGCGCACCTTCACGTGCGCGTCGGCGTACGCGGCGACCTGCGCGAGGTGGCTGACGCACAGCACCTGATGCTGGCGAGCCAGCGTCCAGAGCGCGCGGCCGACGACCTCGCCGAGCCGCCCACCGACCCCGGCGTCGACCTCGTCGAACACGAGGACGGGCGTCTCGTCCTCGGCGGCGAGCACGACTTCGAGCGCCAGCATGATCCGCGACAGCTCCCCGCCCGAGGCCGTGTCCTGCAACGGCCCGAATGGCTCGCCGGGGTTCGGCGCGATCCGGAAGGTGACCCGGTCCGCGCCGCAGGCATCCGCCTCGGCGGGATCCAGCGCCACGGCAAAGCGGCATCGCTCGAGCCCAAGGTCGGCGAGCTCCGCCTCGACGCGCTTCGCGAGCTTTTTCACGGACCGCTCCCGCGCCGCGTGCAATGCGGAACCCGCGGCATCGAGCGCCGTGCGGGCGTCGCGCTCCTGGGCATCGATCCGCGCGAGGCGCTCCTCCTGCGACGACACGTCCGCGAGCTCGCGCTGGGCACGCTCGCCGTACGCGATGACGTCGCTGAGTCCGGGACCGTACTTGCGCTTCAGCTCTGCCAGCAGATCATTCCGCGATTCGAGTCGCGACAGCTCGCGCGGATCGGCGTCGATCGAGTCGGCGTAGCGCCTGAGATCGACGCCCAGATCCGCGACCTCATCGACCGACGCGTGGAGCCGCGCGGCCGGCTCCGCGAGGCGCGGGTCGATCTCGGCCGCCGCGCCCAGATCGCGCGCCGCGATCGCGAGCCGATCGCGCGCCGCCGCGCCATCCCCGACGAGCACGTCGTACACCGAGGCGGCGCTCGCGCGCAGCCGTTCGGCGGAACGCGCGACGGTCAACGCACCGGCGAGCTCCGACTCTTCGTGCGCGCCGATCTTGGCGCGGTCGATCTCCTCGACCTCATGCTCGAGCAGTGCGAGTCGTCGCGCGCGCTCGCGTGGATCGCCTCCGAGCGCAGCCCGCTCCGCGATGAGGTCCTGCAGCGCCCGGTGGGCGGACGCGACCGCCGCACGCGGTCGATCGTGCCCGCCATACGCGTCGAGCAGATCCCGCTGCACGCTGGGACGGGCCAGACGGAGCTGGTCGCCCTGTCCGTGAATGGCGACGAGCTCACCGCCGGTCTCCGCCAGCTTCGCGAGCGGTACCGTCTCGCCGTTCAGTCGCGCGGGCGCGCGACCGAGCTGGATCTCGCGGGTGAGGATCAGATCGTCTCCGGCGCCGGCGAACATCGCTTCGACCTTCGCGCGCTCGGCCCCTTCGCGGACCATACCGGCCGCGACGCGTCCGCCCGTCGCCGCAAGGAGGGCGTCAACGAGCATCGACTTGCCGGCACCCGTTTCGCCGGTGAGCACGGTGAGCCCGGGCGAGAGCTCGAGACGCAGCTCTGAAACGAGAGCGAGGTCCTTCACCGAGAGCTCCGCGATATGCGGTCGGCTCATGCGATGTCGGACCTCGCTCGCGTCAGATAAGTGCTGGGGATCGCGCTGCTTATTTTCCCTTCGGCTTCGCCATGGTGGCGTCCTTCGCCTGCTTGGCGATCCGGAACTTCAGCACGCGCTTCGCGGGGATCTTGATCTCCGCGCCGGTCGCGGGGTTGCGGCCGAGCCGCGCCTTGCGGTCGACGATCACGAGCTTGCCGAGGCCCGGGATCGTGAACCCGTTCTTGGCTTCCTTGTA